>DATHGV010000181.1:0-20976 GCA_035490135.1 Candidatus Methylomirabilota bacterium | reverse complement strand
TTGCTGGCGATTCTAATCGTGCAGGACAGCGCCAATTCGCAACCCCCGCCCAATGCGAAACCGTTGATGACGCAGATCGACGGCTTGCCCATGGTTTCCAGCAAATGAAAAACAATTTGCCCAAAAAGTGAAGTTTCCCTGCCGCTCACCGGCGTTTGCTGCGCCAGTTCCCCGATATCGGCCCCGGCAACAAACGATTTCTCGCCCGCTCCGGTCATGATAATCACCCGTACGCTGTCGTCCTCGCGCGCATCCAGCAACGCAGCCTGCAACTCTTCCACCGTTTTGCGATTCAGCGCGTTCAATACCTTGGGGCGGTTTAGCGTGATATACGCGATGCTATCTCTTTTTTCATACAATAAATTTTCGTAAACCATTCCGCCTCGGTTTTCTTCTAATTCGGCATTTCAAAGACGCAATGCTGCTTATTCAATCTGCTGGATTTTTTGGAATCCCATTGTCCAAATCTAAAACTTCATTGCCTTAGGTTTTTGTGGATCGGAGTAATCGTAAAATCCACGCCCCGATTTTCTCCCATTCCACCCGGCAAGCACCATGCGCTTCAAAAGCGGCGGCGAAGCAAACCGCCTTTCGCGAAACTCATCGAACATAATGTTCGCAATATAGTACGTGGTGTCCAGCCCCACAAAATCCAACAGCGTCAGCGGCCCCATCGGATGCCCGCAACCCAGCTTCATGGAGTTATCAATGTCTTCAATTGATCCCACACCTTCTTCCAACGCGCGAATGGCATCGAGCAGGTACGGTACCAGCAACCGATTCACGATAAATCCGGTGCTATCGTGCGCGCGCACCGGCGTTTTACCCAATTTCGCTCCAAACGCCACCATCTCTTCATACACCGCGGGATCGGTCGCTATGGTGCGCACCACTTCCACCAGCTTCATCACCGGCACAGGATTAAAAAAATGCAGCCCCACAAATCGCTCCGGCCGTTTTGTAGCCGCAGCAATTTCCGTGATGGTCAGCGACGAAGTATTGCTGGCAAAAATCGTCGCAGCCGGGCAAAGCCCGTCGAGCGCGCTGAACAGTTCGCGCTTGGCGGGAAGTTGCTCAATGATGGCCTCAATCACCACATCACAATCTTTCAGATCCTCGAGCGCCGTCGTCCCCTTCAACCGTCCGCGGATTTCCGCCTTTTTGCTTTGGTCCAACGCGCCTTTCTCCACCAATCGCGCCAAATTTTTGTCGATATTTTTCAAGCCCTTCTCGACAATCTCGCCGCTCACCTCGCGCACCACGGTCTGGAAGCCCGCCGCGGCAGCCACTTGCGCGATCCCCGAACCCATCAACCCGCACCCCACAACACCAACTTTGTGAATCGTCATCCGTTCCTCTTAAGAATTTCTTTTCGTGGATTCTTCGAAACGTGCCGCCAAGTGCCCGGCAAAGTAGCCGCCAAATGGCAGTTAGTTATACAACGCCTCAACAATCATGGCGATGCCCTGTCCGCCCCCAATGCATGCCGTGGTCAATCCATAACGCAAATTGTTGCGCCGCAATTCATTTAGAATAGTGATCACCAGCCGTGTTCCCGTAGCTCCCAGCGGATGCCCCAGCGCAATCGCGCCGCCATTCACATTAGTTTTATCCCGATTTAGTCCCAGCACCTTTTCCACCGCCAGATATTGCGCCGCGAACGCTTCGTTCACTTCCACCCGATCCATCTGCTCCAACGTCAATCCCGCAAGCTTCAGTACCTTTTGCGACGATGGCACCGGCCCGATCCCCATAATGCTCGGGTCCACGCCTGCCACCGCCCACGCGACGATTCGCCCCACGGGTTTGAGCCCGCGTTCTTTTGCAGTTTGTGCCCGGGTAACCACCACCGCCGCCGCACCGTCAACGATCCCGCTGGCATTCCCCGCCGTAACAATTCCATCTTTTTTGAACGATGGCGGCAACTTCGCGAGTGTCTCCAGCGTGGTCTCCGGCCTCCGATGATCATCTTCGCTAACGGTAATCGATTTTTTCCCTTGCTTGACTTCCACCGGCACCAGTTCATCCCGCACGCGGCACGCTTTGTACGCCGCATCAGCGGCTTGCTGGCTGCGCAATGCGTACGCGTCCGCGTCCGCGCGCGTAATACCATGCTGCTCGGCAAGCTTTTCCGCCGTCAGCGCCATCGGCAATCCGCAATAAGAATCCGTCAAGCCCGCCATCAGTGTATCTTCCAGCGCGCCACCGCCAAGTTTCAATCCATTGCGCGCGCCGCGAATCACAAAAGGCGCTTGCGTCATATTTTCCATGCCGCCCGCCAGCACCATGCTCGCTTCTCCAAGCAGCAATCGCTGGGCCGCTTGCGCAATCGACTCCATGCCCGATCCGCACAAACGGTTCACCGTCACCGCCGGCGCTTCGATTTTCAATCCCGCCTTTAACCCCACGTGCCGCGCCCCATACAAAGCGTCCGCGCTGGTCTGCATCACATTTCCAAAAATCGCGTGATCGAAATCTCCTGGATCGGCCCCCGACTTGCGAATCGCTTCCTTCGACGCATGCGCCGCCAGATCAATGGCCGACACCTCGGAAAAAGACCCTGTATAGCGCGCCATCGGCGTGCGCGCGCCCGCGACAATCACAACGTCTGTGGGAAACATAAAATTCCTCTCTGAATCTTGAATTGCTCTCTAAACCACCGGGCTCTCAAGCGCGATCACACTCCCGCCGCCGCGCTTGCGCGCTTCTTCCACCGAAAATTCCGCGCGATTGATTAAATCCGTAACAATATCCTCGCTGTCATACTCTGGTTTGGCCGCGGCTTCCACAATTCCCGCGCTCAACGTGAACTGCGTGGCATTCCACGGTGGCCGCAAATTAGATGCAGCACGCAATAATTTGTCCGCCAGATGCTGCGCTCCCTCCAGTGTAGTGTCGGGCAAAATAAACGCCAGCGACCACGAAGTATATTTCACCGCCACATCATTCTGCCGCAGCATGGTTTGCAGCGAGCGCGCCACCTGTTCCACGAATCGCTCCATCGGCGATTCACCCTGCTGCCGCAAAATGTCCGAACCGCGATCAATTTGCAGAATGGCCAACGCCAGTGGCGTGCCTTGTGCGCGCGCGCGATCCGCTTCCGTCAACAAACAACTCTGATACGAGCTTCGACTCAATAATCCAGTCCGCTCGTCGGAAACGCCCATCCGCCGCACCAGCGATCGCAACCGCGTGTGGCTCACGCTCATTAACATCTGGTCGCCGATGGCTTGCAAAAAGTATGCTTCGTTCGGCCGCCACTTGTGCCGCCCCGCATGACCAACGATCAGCATTCCCGCGGGCGCCTGAGTTTCCTTATCGGTGATAATCACACCCAAGGCACTCTGCAGCCCCAGCTCGGCCAGTATCGATCCATCCGAGGACTCCACCATCAGGCCGCCAAGCTCGTCCGGCTCGGCGTTTTCCATAAGCGCCAATAAAAGCACCACCTGAGCCGTCGTAGCCGGTTTCACTTCTGTCTGGCAAAATTCCGCCGTCAACTCCGGTGCACGGCCCGCCGTGCCTACGACCGCCAGCGAGCGTGTCGCGTGCAGGTATGTGCCAACTTCGTTCACGGCGGTGTTCAACATCGCGCGCGGCGTTTGTTGCCGAAAAATCTTTTGATTTACCTCCGATATCTTAGACAGATCTCGCAGCGTCTCCGCCGTGTATACCCCGGTCTTGCCGGCTCCGCTTGCTCCCTGCGATTCCGCTTGCGGCGCAGGCGCCATAACTATCGGCACAGGCGGTGTTGATCCGGCGCCAGTTCCTGCGAGCCCGGCAACAGGCTGTTGCCGGTGCGCCCCTGGCGGCCACCAATTGGCCAGCTGGTATAAATTTGAAAGCCGCGCATTACGTTTTTCTTCGCCCGGAAACATCACGCCGATTTTTTGCAGCCGGTCCAGCGCCTTGTTGTGCAGCGAATATTGTAAAAATATTTCCGTCTGCACAATCAAGTCTTCCAGCGTTTGCTTCTCACGCCCGGCCTCGCTATTCGTTTGCGACGCGCTGACAATCTCCCCGGCAGTCGAATGTTGCAGCGACGCAGAACCCGCGCTTAAACTCGTCGATCTTGCCAGCCGCACTGCAATCCGCTTGAACAACGCATCGTCCACCCGGTTGCGCAGCTTTTCCAGCCGCTCCTGATTGCCCGGATCGTAAGGGTCGATATCCACAAGTTTTTCGAGCGTTTCCGCGGCTCTCGATATATTTCCGACCCCCACGTATACGTCGAACAACTTGGTCATGATTTCGAAGTATTTCGATTCCCGGTTCAGCTCGTTATAAAGCGCCGCCCAGAATTCCAGGACCGCCTGCGATTGTGGATTCTTCTCGCCGAAGAGGTCCATCTGCATGGCGAACTCATTTTGCTTTTTATCCGCGAACATTCGCCGCTTCAGTGTTAACAGCACATCCACGGCATCGCGGTCTTTCCCCGCCGCCGCGTACGCGTCCGCCAGTTCAAACAGCGGCGTCGTTCCCACATTTTTCTCGCGCAACAGGTCCTCAAGTATTTCCCGTGCGCGATCCAATTGCCCGGCGCGCACCAGCGCTTTCCCAAACGCATCCACAAACGTCGCGTCACTCTCTTTTCCCGCGAAGGGATCGAGAATCTTTACCGCTTCCGTGGCCATCCCCGCGCGTAACTTGGCTTCCGCGTACAACAGCGCCACGCTTCGTTCTTGAGGCGCCAGCACATACGCACGGTAAAGGAGTTTCAGGGAATCCTCGTGTTGGCCATGCGCCGTGGCCAGTTGACCGGCGCGCAAATAGGCGCGAGCCGCCAGCGCGCGCCGCCCTATACGTTCCGCCGCTTCCGCCAACCGCAATTGCCGCGCGGGATTTTCCGGGTCAAGCTGCGCGATGCGCTCCAGGCAAAACAATGCGTCTTCATCCCGCGTAACAGCCGTAAACATTTCCGCTGCCTTGGTGTACTGGTCGATAGCTTCCTCGGCGTGATTTTGTTTCTGCTGCAGAAACGCGTACCGCGCGATGCGTTCCGGCGGCTGCTCCATCCGCCCGCTGCGCAGGAACCGGTTGTAAATCGCCACTGCTTTATTCTCGTCGCGCGGATCAATCAGCATGTCGAACAGCAATCCGTAATAAACCGCCGCAAGATCAGGTTGGTCGGTCCGTGAATATAGATCGCCTAGCGCTTGGGTGGCCTCCTGGTGCTGGGGAGCTCCCTCCAGCACCGCCAGATAAGCAGCAATAGCGTCCGCAACCCGATTTTTTTCGAGGAAGCGCTTTGCCCGGTCAAGGTGCTTGTTTACGTCTCCGGCCATCAGAGAGGGTTGCCTTTGCGGTGTAATCGATTATGCAGTATGTACGACAGCCTGCGTGCAGTGTTATCAGCCTCTTTAACTATATACTGCTGGCAAAATGCGGCCAAATCCGTGCCTCAAAGAGTCACTGCATGCCCATTGCGCCCTATTCGTCATCGCAATCAAAAAAAACGCGGAGGATCCCCCACCCTCGATTTTTAGGGTGGGTCTGAAGTTTTCTGGAATATTCACAGCCGCTATATTTACCGTAGTCAATTCCTAAATTCCGCCAAATCTAACCTGCTAAATTACTCAGCGCTTTTTCCTTGGCGTTGAAGCTCTCGCAGTTGCGCCTCAAGGCAATTTCGGCACAGGCATCCAGTAGCTTCCCCAGCATTCAAAACCGGCATAGGCCGGTGCGGCAATTCCGCGCACCAGCAATCCCCTTCAGGATGACAACTCATGGGTGCATCGCAACGAGCGCATCGTGTTTCCATGACACTATTCTCTCTTGTCCCCTCAATTTTATCGAGCCCTGCCGCCCCACAAAACTTTCAACTCATTTCGTCCCCAGGCTGACGCGCCTTCCGATTTGTGGCAAACTCAATGTTTACGCGGCATGGTTTTTGCGCGGCTGTAGCGTGACCGGCGAGTGTCCAGACCGGCACGCGCCCGGCGCGAAGTGACCGGACTCTCCTGCCGTTATAAACCTAAATGGATCCAAAGTTCATACGCAATTTTTGCATTATTGCGCACATCGACCACGGCAAATCCACGCTCGCCGACCGCCTGCTCGAAATGACCGGCGCGCTCAGCTCCCGAGAAATGCACGAGCAGGTACTCGACTCCATGGACCTGGAGCGCGAGCGCGGCATCACCATCAAAGCCAAGAGCATTCGCCTACACTATAAAGCCAAAGACGGAAACACCTACCGCCTCAATCTGATCGACACCCCCGGTCACGTCGATTTTTCTTACGAAGTCTCCCGCGCCCTCTCCGCTTGCGAAGGCGCGCTGCTCGTCGTCGACGCCAGCCAGGGCGTTGAAGCGCAAACGGTCGCCAACACTTTCCTCGCCGCTGGAAACAACCTCACCATTCTGCCGGTCATCAACAAAATCGACTTGCCCGCCGCGCAAACCGAATTTGTCAAAGAGCAGATCGAAACCGTCCTCGCTATTCCAGCCAGCGATGCGCTGCTCATCAGCGCAAAAAGCGGCCTCGGTGTCGAAGACGTTCTCGAAGCTATCGTTGCCCGCATCCCGCCTCCCAAAGGCAGTGCCGAAAATCCGCTGCAGGCGCTGGTCTTCGACTCCTGGTTCGATATTTATCGGGGCGCAGTTGTTCTTGTGCGTGTGATGGAAGGCCGCATCACGCCGCACATGAAAATTCGCCTTGTTTACACCAACGAAGTCTACGAAGTAGAAACCCTCGGCACATTAACGCCCAAGCCCGTCGCCCTCGA
This sequence comes from Candidatus Methylomirabilota bacterium, assembly GCA_035490135.1. Lineage (GTDB taxonomy): Bacteria > Acidobacteriota > Terriglobia > Acidiferrales > UBA7541 > Acidiferrum. The sequence goes on along the minus strand of DATHGV010000181.1, from coordinate 14,249 downwards.
GGAACTGGAAGCCGGCGACGTAGGCTTCATCGTCGCCAACATCAAGCGCGTGGCTGAAGCCCGCATGGGCGACACCGTCACCGACGCCTCACGCCCCGCGCCCGCATTGCCTGGCTTCGAAGCCATCAAGCCCATGGTTTTCGCCGGCATGTTCCCGGTGCTGGCCGACGAATACGAACCCCTACGCGATGCCCTCGGTAAATTGCAATTGAACGATGCGGCATTTTTCTACGAACCGGAAAATTCCGTCGCCCTGGGATTTGGTTTCCGCTGCGGATTCCTCGGCCTGCTCCACATGGAAATCGTGCAGGAACGCCTGGAGCGCGAATTCGGCTTGAATCTCATCACCACCGCGCCCAGCGTGCGTTATCGCATCACCCGTGTCACCGGCGAGGTTATGGAAGTCGACAGCCCCGCCAAATTTCCCAATCCCAGCGACATTGCAAAAATCGAAGAGCCCATTATCAAGGCCATGATCATCACCAACGAAGATTCCGTTGGCGGCATCTTGCAACTCTGTCAGGACAAACGCGGCGCGCAGAAAAATTTTGAATATCTCTCTCCCACGCGCGTCATGCTCACCTACGAGCTGCCGCTGAACGAAATCGTGCTCGATTTTTACGACCGCCTCAAGAGCGTTTCGCGCGGCTACGCTTCGCTCGATTACCACCTCGCGGGCTACAGCGAATCCGATTTGATTAAATTGGATGTGTTAGTAGGCGGCGAGCCGGTCGACGCACTCGCGCTCATCATTCACCGCGACTTGGCGTACGATCGCGGCCGCGACCTCGTCACTCGTTTGCGTAAACTGATTCCTCGCCAGATGTTCGAAGTTCCCATTCAAGCGGCCATCGGCAGCCGCGTAATCGCCCGCGAAACTGTCGCCGCCATCCGCAAAAACGTCCTCGCCAAATGTTACGGCGGTGACATTTCCCGCAAACGCAAACTCCTCGAGAAACAAAAAGAAGGAAAAAAACGTATGAAGCGCGTCGGCCAGGTCGACATCCCCCAGGAAGCCTTCCTTGCCGTCCTGAAAGTCGCCTCCTCCGACGACGAGTAATCTCAGCTGCTGTTTAACTCACCGAGCGCTCAGCTCTTCGCTTAACCCGAGCCCAAAAAACACTGTTTAACTCAACCGGAAAAAACATGGAGGGTGCCCCCACCCTCGGTTTGTAGGGTGGGTCTTGCTTTTTTGAAGTTGAATCGGGCAGGCCGTTTATCGTGCGCACTATGTGCGTTTTTGTTGCGTGAAAAACTTTTACGGCTCCTTGCTTTTTACTTCTGTACTGAGCCGTCCGCGATGCAATTGCACGTTTACGGTGTCGCCCAAGTTCACCTGATCGCTCGCACGCAGCACGTTGCCGGCCGCATCTGTCGCAATAGCGTAGCCGCGCTCCAAAACGCGCAGCGGGCTGCGCTCCTCCAGTTGCAATCGCAAACGCTCCAGTCGCTCGCGCTTCGCGCGTAATAAGCGCTCACCTCGCTTGGCAAGTTCCGTTTGACGCCGCTCCAGCAGCAAACGAAATGCCGCCACCTTGCGGCGAAAATCAAATGACACAATGCGCACGTGCGTCACATTGAACCGTTTGCGCGACTGTTCCAACCGCGCCCGCAGTCCCATCGCCAGCCGCGACGTCATTTCATCCGACCGCTGCCGTTGCTGCCGCAACAAATCTACCGGCCGGCGAAATCCACGCCGCGCCGCTAGTTGATGCACACGCCGTGACGAATTACTCAGCCGGTAGCGGATCAAGCTGGTCAGGCTGTCGCGCAACTCCGAAATATGTTTGTCGAATTCCCGCCGCGTCTGCACCACCAGCTCCGCCGCCGCCGAAGGCGTCGAAGCCCGCACATCCGCCACAAAATCCGCAATCGTGAAATCCGTCTCATGTCCCACGCCGGAGATAATGGCGATGCTCGACGCCGCAATAGCCCGCGCCACAATTTCCTCATTGAAGCTCCACAAATCTTCCATCGACCCGCCGCCGCGCGCCAGAATTACCACATCCACGCTTTGCCGCCGGTTAAAAAATTGCAACGCACGCACAATCTCGCCAGCCGCGCCTTCGCCCTGCACGCGCACGGGATACAACGTGAGCTGCACATTAGGAAATCGTCGCCGCAAAATCCGCACCACATCGCGCACCGCCGCACCACGCGGCGAAGTAATTAATCCGATGCAGCGTGGCAGCACCGGTAAAGGTTTTTTCCGTTCCTGGGAAAACAGCCCTTCCGCTTCCAACCCTTTTTTCAACTGTTCAAATGCCAACTGCAGCGCGCCCAGCCCAACCGGCTCGAAGCTTTCCACAAAAATCTGATAATCGCCCCGCGCTTCATACACGGTGATCGAGCCGCGCACCGTCACGCGCAAGCCATCTTCGGGCCGGAATTTCATCGTTCGCAGCTGCGCTTTGAAACAAACACACCGAATCTGCGTGCGTTCATCCTTCAACGTGCAATAGATGTGCCCGGAAGTAGCCTCGCGGCAATTCGAAATTTCGCCTTCCACCAGGATGTCCGTGAAATTCCTCGCCAGAAGGTCGCGGATCCTCACCGTCAGTTCCGTAACCGACCAGACTCGCCGCTCCGGCATCAGATTGAATTGCAGTTGCGTGGTCATTCGCTACTCGAATCCTTGGCTGGGAAAATTTTCCATTTACCTTCGCTGCAGTAAAAGAATGCCGAGGACTTACCCACGAAGCGGTCATCGATCCCTTGATGCGAGAAGGACTTTAATCCCGCGATACCTGCACGATCGCCCAGGTCGCTTTCCCCCAATCCTCGAATTGACCGCGAATATCGCACCTTCTTGTCTTTTCCACGTTTCAAATAATGCGCATCCTCAAGCCTCGCCAGCGAAGCTGGACACGCTGTCGTCCTGCCCCAAAAAATCACAATCGTGGAGCTGCCGCCCTTGGAACACAGTACCGCCCAATCTTCCTGCCCATGCCGCGCAAACTCGCCACGGATAACATTTGTCGGTTCACCTGCCTGGACAGGTTCGTCTGCCGTGGCACCAGCGCGTCCAACCTCGCCATATTGAGGAATGGCACACCCGCGCGCATTCAGTTTCTCAACGAACGCGGGTGGCAGCTCCGCAACATCCGCAGGCTGCAGCGTGCGAATAGCAGTGTCTTTCTTAGCGGCTGGCTTACCACTTTTCGCTTCTTGCCCATGGCCAAGTTCCGCACTGCCGCAAATACCTCCTGCCATCATCAAACCAACACAACACATCGTTTTTCTCTGCAAGCCCGCGGAAAGCACAGCGATCGTCATCAGTTTCCTTCCAACAAGCCTCAATATACCTTGCGTCTAAGTCTACCGAGTATGAAAAAACACCATAATGCTCCACCCGAAAGTCATCCCCATGCCTCCAACCGTAACCTGTAGAGAATAACGCTCACCGCACGCAGGGCAGCATACCGTCTGCGGAAAGATGAACTGCGAGGTACGCGCTATGTCTGGTGTCTTTTCGCAGCGTTCGTGGGCTGAACTGCTGGCAATCGTGGACAAAACTCGCTAGCGATTCTTTACCGAGGATTAGTTAGGACTTCGTTTCCGGCCAGCTTGAATTTCCCAAAGGGATAAAATTCAGCCAATTCCTGTATGGCTTTTTTGGCCTGCGGCGAAGCTTTTATGGAGGTGATTACTTCCAAGAGAATTCCGCAAGCGGGAATTTTCTCGAGGACGGTTGGCAGTTCTTCCGGCGAAGCCCACAACGTGGCTTCCATTCCCAGAGATTTTAATTCGGCGGCGACAATATTTCTAACTTCTTCGCTGAGTGCTACCACGACGCACGTCGCAATGCCCATCGATCCCTACTGCGATACGAGCAAGCTCGCAACCGCAAATGTGCCGCACCGCGTCAAGCGGGGTTACTGCCTGAAGGGGACAGGCGGCGGACAGAAAAACTCGGCTCTAAGGAACTGCCACTGTGGCCTGGCTAACATCGATGTTACCGCTAACTGATTGGGTTTCATGAGGCATCTTAAATTGTGCACAAGCAGTGACGCACGCAATTGTCGATCTAGTTGTTGCTCGCGCGAGAAAAAATTACTAGGCGCGCATTCTTAAATGCGGGAAGGCGTCTTCAATCTCGCGGCTGATGGCGAGAAGTTTTAATTCTGCTTCCATGATGTTTTGCTGCACCCGGCACCAGCGCCGGTATCCCTCGCTGGTGTTCAGATTTACATCCGGCACCGGCGGATGCGCTTGCTCGGCGAGCGCGACCAGTTCTTTATCCTCGAAATGTTTCAGCGCATCACGCGCGGCGTAATATTCCGCCTGGATGGCTTTGTCTTCCGGCGGAACATCATCTCGCAGCCCGGGCTTCGCCAACACGCGCCAGTCGGAGCGTACTTTGGCGACCTGCCACCGCATGAGTATTGCTTTATCGTTTTGCGAGTACATGGATGTGAGTACCGATAAAAGTTGCGACCACCATCGAGGTAAACGAGCGCATTTTTTTGACCTCCCTGTTAATGCAGGGGTCAACTCATTAGCACGGTATTCTACTCCATTGCACTAGCTGGTGAATACGATAAGAACAGTAGATGAAGCGTATTCATCTGCTATTCCTTCGCCCATTCGGTGAGCTTGGCGACGGTGTTCATGTTCCGCGAGGTGCCCAGCTTGGCGGCGGGGATTTTTAGTTTTGAGCGGCCCATTCCGGCTCCGTAGTGCACGTAAATTTCTCGGGTACCGAGCGCCACTTCTTCCTCGTGCTGGCCAGTGATGGCTTTCAGCGCGTCTTTGGGCGGCCGCTCGTCGAGGAAGATCGCCACGGTGGCGTTGGGCGCGCGCGATTTGAAAGGGTTCTTGGCCAGAATCGCGGCCATTTCGGGGCCGGTGCGGACCATTACGTCAACGGGCTTGCCGGCGTATGAGGCCAGGCATTTTCCCAGCTTGGCCTTCACCGCGGATTCCGTGAGCTTGCTTTCAAACACTACATTGCCGCTGGCAATGTAGGTGCGCGCGTTCAAAAATCCGGACGAGTCGCACATGGATTTCAGTTCGGTCATCGGAAGCTTGCCGGTACCGCCAACGTTCACGGCGCGAAGCAGTGCGACGTATTTGGTCATTGGCCGGGTCCTTCGCGAATCCTATCCACGGCACCGACTATCATCAACATTCCCGATTTCAGCTTGCCGCCCAACTCACACTCTCACTCAAAATTAGTCCTTTTGCCTTGCTTCACGTAGGCCACCGATTCATCGATGTGCTTCCTGCTATGGATGGATTTTTTCTTGGCCAGGTGCGCAAACATCTGCATGCCAAATCCTCCGTCCAGGTCATCAGTGATGCGTTTCTTCCACGGCCGCCTGACGATTTGCGTAGTGATGCGCCGGGTGATGCGCGGCTGGGTCATGATGTGGTCGGCCAGTTGCCAGGCGCGATCCAGCAGCTTATCGCGTGGCACCACTTCGTTCACCAATCCATATTCCAGCGCCGTTTTTGCGTCGATGGCCTGTCCGGTGAGCAACGCGTACGCGCCGCGCTTCACTCCCAGCAATTCCAGGAAGCAGCTGTGAATGCCATCTCCCGGCACCGAGCCGATGTCATAGTGCAGATCGAAAATGATGGCGTCCTCGCTGCAGATGGTGATGTCGCACATCAAACAAATTTCGGTGTGAAAGCCCGGGCCATTCAGCACGCCGATGGTGGGAATTTCCAGGTCGTTCACCAGCGAACTGACATTGATCCGTCCATCTTTGTAGGCATATTCGTAGGCCCAGTGCTGCAGATCTTCCTGCTCCAACTTAAATCCTTCGGGATCGGCCTGCATCATGAAGTCTTCGCCGGTGCCGCTGAAAATCATCACCTCATTTTCCGGATCCGCCCCAATGGTCTTGAACAGCTGCCCCACAGAGCGGTGATTTTCCACGCTCAATTGTGTTGAGCCGCCCTTGGTATGCGCCTCCGCCAAAATAACGCCGTCCGAGCGCCGCGTCAGTTTGTAGTGCTCCGCAAAGCGTTTCTTGTAATCCTCGAATTTCGGCGTATCCACAAAGCTGACCAAAGACATTCCCCGTTCTCCTTTTCGAACCGTGCAACACGCTCGAACCAATCCGTCGGTTCGCAACCCGGGAGAAATAATACTCTGGGGCAACACGCTCAGCAAAAGCGGGCCTGAAAGTCCTTGTAACCCACCTCCCATTTTTCTAAAAAGAGTCCGTATTGCTTGAAAACACAGTATCCGGTGAATCAAAAGACGCAGAAAATGACAAAAGACATCGTAATATATTGATAGTAAAGGAGATGATTAATTCGTTAAGCTCCTTGTAATGTGTAAATGTGAGCGCTTTGCAAGAGTCCAGATGTTAGGCGTCATTTGTTGGCTGGGGCGGGTGGGGAAAGCCGTGACCTACAGAGGAGAAGGCAACGGAGTAAGACAGAGGCGCGGAGCCTCTGACTGCCGAGGAAGAAAGGGCGTTGTCACCTAGGTTACGCCTTCCGTTACTACACTTGCGGCAATAAGCGCGCACAGCGAAGATATTTTTTGGCGTCCACAGTTGATGCTTCGGTGAACTTTCCGCGAGCGATGAACACTCCTGATGATTTAAATCGCACTTTGCCAGGCTCTAATCAGCGGGCCGACCGCATGGTCCTTCTTCTCGCGATCCTGCTTGCCGCTGGGACCATGGCTCTCTACGCCCCAGCGATGCAGAATGGTTTTGTAAATTTCGACGATCCAGATTATGTGACGCGGAACGCGCATGTTCTGCAGGGAGTTACCTGGGCGAACCTGCGGTGGGCCTTTGGCACCGATAATCCTGCCGCCAACTGGCATCCACTGACGTGGATGGCGCACATGCTGGATGTGCAGCTCTATGGGACCAACACCGCGGGGCATCACTTCACAAATGTGTTGTTGCAGACGGTGGACATCGTAATTCTTTTTTTACTTCTGACGAGGGCCACAGGCCATGCGCTGCGGAGCGCGGCAGTAGCCGCTCTTTTCGCGCTTCATCCGCTCAATGTGGAATCAGTGGCGTGGGTCGCGGAGCTTAAAACTGCACTTTGCATGTTCTTTTTGTTGCTGACGGTGTGGGCGTACGGCTGGTATGTACGCAAGCCGGGCGTGGGACGATATCTTGTTGTGTTCTCGTTTTTTGCCTTGGCGCTGATGTCCAAGCTCATGGTCGTCTCGCTCCCCTTTGGGCTGCTGCTGTTGGATTACTGGCCACTGGGAAGGCTCTCCAATGTAGAGGATTCTGGCGAGAAACGCGGGTTCCTATCCGCCCTCCTTACATTGGCAATTGAAAAGATTCCTCTTCTGCTACTGTCCGTGGCGGCAAGCTTGATAACTCTCCGCTTGCATCGAAAGGAAGGCGCGCTGGCGGCGGCCATGCCGTTTAGCTGGCGCCTGAAAAACGCCATCTATTCGTATTGGGCATACCTCGGCAAGGCGATTTGGCCTTCCCGATTGGCGGTCTTTTATCCTCATCCTGAAAACTCATTGGCGTGGTGGAAAGTAATCGTTGCGGCACTCCTGCTTGCCGGCATTAGCGCGATGGTCTGGCGCTTTCGAGAAAAACGGTATCTGGTTTTCGGCTGGCTCTGGTATTTGGGAACGATGGTGCCGATGATCGGGATTGTGCAATCGGGACGGCAAGGGATGGCCGGCCGCTTCATGTACATTCCAATGCTCGGTTTATTGGTTGCCATTGTCTGGCTTCTGGGAGATTGGGCGTCACGCTTACGCCTTCATCAAGGAATTGCGGCAGTGTGTTTTGTGGTGCTGGCGTCCCCTTACGTGTACGTGACGCGAAAACAGATTGGCTATTGGCACGATAGCCTTTCGCTCTTCTCCTACACACTCCAGGCAACGGACAACAACGGGATCGCTGAAAACAACATGGGCGCGGCTCTCATCGAGAGAGGGCAACCGGAGCTCGCGCAGACACATTTCGAAACTGCTGCCCGTTTGATCCCGGAACTCGCGTCCGCCCATTACAATCTCGGCTTCCTGTTGCAACGTCAAAACCGCACAGAGCAGGCCGCGCGTGAGTACCGCCAAGCCATCGCCCTTTCCTCGGACCCCATGGAAGCAGCGCAAGCACACAACAATCTTGGGATCCTGTACCTGATGTCGAAGAATTACGCCGCGGCCTTGCCGGAATTGAACGCTGCAATTGCGCTCAATGCCAACGAGCAGAATAGCTACATTGGGCGAGGGACGATCGAACTGGAATCCTGGAATTACCAAGCCGCCGCTGCAGATTTCGCGCGAGCCGCTGAAATTTCGCCCTCGCCGATGGCCTGCTTTTTCTTGGGGCAAGCGCTGGAACGTAAGGGTGACTACGCTCAAGCTGAGAATGCATACATGGCAGCGCTGCAATTGGCTCCCGGATTGGCGGAGGCACGTAACCGGTTGGAGGCCCTTCGTGGGAAGGTCCGAGGACGTCCATGATTGGCATTTGTTGGCAGGCGTGGTCCCGGCTTAGAGGATAGCTCTTTTGCTACCCTCGCTTCTCCGCCGCCTGCTCGCCCACCCGCTAACCGCAGCTCTGCAAGTAGATGATCCCAACACCACCGAACTAAGAAAACAGATTATTTCCTCGAAGCCTTTTCTGAAGGAGATCTATGATGAGTGGTACGTCATGCTGGCTAGTGAGCTTCCGCCCGGAGAGGGAAAAGTCCTGGAGTTGGGTTCGGGCGGTGGTTACTGCGCCCATTTCATTCCGGGGTTGATCACTTCGGAGGTTTTCCAATGTTCCGATGTGCAAGTCGTGGTTGACGCACAACGGATGCCGTTCGCCGATCGATCGATGCGGGCGATCATAATGACCAACGTGATGCACCATATGCCGGATGTGAGCCGATTCCTCGCGCAAGCTTCGCGGTGCCTGCGCCCAGGCGGAAAAATTCTGATGATCGAACCCTGGATCACACATTGGTCTTCATTCATCTACAAATATTTTCATCATGAGCCTTTTCGCCCCGAAGCAGCGGATTGGACCTATTCCTCGACAGGGCCGCTTTCTGGCGCCAACATCGCGGTTCCTTGGATTGTTTTTGCAAGAGATCGCAGCAAGTTTGAATCAGATTTCCCGGAATTTTCCATTGAGAGGATTTGCCCTTTTCTGCCGTTTCGCTACCTGATTTCTGGTGGAGTAGGAATGCGGAGTTTGATGCCTGGCTTTACTCGCTCGGCGTGGGTGGGATTAGAGCGGATGCTGAAATCTCAAAACGCTAGTCTCGGGATGTTCGCGCTTGTATGCTTGCGCCGGCTTTAGCGCTGCCGCTAAAGCAAGGTTGGCCGACAAGTCTTAGGCGCACATAATGTGGCCACAACAATGCTGACGACAAAAACAAAAGTTTCGCTGGCCTCGCATGCGTACAAGTTCATCGCTACGGGGCGCGCGATGGCCGGCAAAAATAACTGCGTAACAGTTCGGCGGCGCGGCCTCATGTGGTCGTTGGATCTGAGCGAGGGAATCGACTTTTCGATTTATTTGTTGGGTGCGTTCGAGCGCTCGACGGGGACCACCCTGGAGAAGCTGGTGAAACCGGGCGATGTGGTGTTGGACATAGGTGCGAACATTGGCGCCCACACTTTGGGACTGGCGCGCAGCGTCGGGTCTGCAGGAAGAGTATTCGCCTTTGAGCCCACCGACTTTGCGTTCGACAAATTGAAGCACAACCTGGCACTCAATCCGGAACTGCAGGCGCGTACCTATCCACGCCAAGTTTTATTGGCCGCAACACCTGCGGAAGGCGCTCCTGACAAAATCTTCGCCAGCTGGCCTCTCGAGAAGGGCGAGTCCGTGCACCCGAAGCACCGGGGACGCCTGGTAACGGCCCGAAACGCAACGGTGGACACACTTGACGGCATCGTCGCGCGCGAGGGCATTAACCGGGTAGATGTCATCAAGATCGATGTAGATGGCCATGAATTGACAGCGTTGCAAGGCGGCCTTGCAGTTCTGTCAAAATTCCGGCCCATTTTGGTGATGGAACTGTCGCCGTACGTGCATGCGGAGGAGCACAACAGTTTCGCTGCGCTTGTCGCGCTGCTGCGAAATGCTGGGTACTCGATACAGCATGCCGGTACTTGGGCTCCGCTACCGCTTCAAGAGAGGGAACTCGAGGCCCTCATTCCGGACGGAGCGAGCATCAATGTAATTGCGCGATGTGACTTAAGGCCTTGACGCTACGTCAGGCTTTGACACTACGTTGACGCATACGCGCGGATGCCCGAATGCGAGCCTAGCTGGCACGGCTAGCTGACAGCATTCTCCGAAGCGAGCGGCCGCTTTTTTCTGACGCCCATCTTGACCCGCACGAGCCCTACCCAGGTCATCTTCAGGAGCTGCAGCCCGTGCCGGAAGCGTTGGATATTTGTTTCACCATAAGTCCGCGCCAAATACCGAATCGGAACGTCGACGATTTCGAGGCCGAGTTCGGCTGCGGGAAAAAGCAGTTCGAAGTCGCCGAAAGGATCGAACTCGCCGAAGTCTTTTCGCCAGGCCGCCATGCGCTCGTAATCGTGCCGGGTGACAAGCTTTGTGCCGCACAGCGAATCGCCGAGACGCACATCCAGAACGGCGCTCAGCATTTTTGCAAAGAAAATATTTCCCATGCGGTTCAAGAATCGCATCGCGGCGCCTTCCATCGGATAGACCAGCCGCGACCCGTTGATGAAATCGCCGTGCCCCTGGTCGTAGGCAAAGGCAAATCGCGAAAGCATTTCCGGCGGCATGGTAAGATCCGCGTCCAAAATCACCAGTAGGTCTTCTCTTGCGTGGGAAAAGCCGAGCCGCACTGCATCCGCTTTGCCTTTGCCGGGTTGTTGCACGGCCAGAATGCGAAATTGATCGCGGTAGAGTGTGGCCACGCGCAGAATTTCTTCCCACGTTCCGTCCGTCGAGTGTCCCTCGACAAAAATAATTTCCGCCTCACGGCCGAGGTCCGGAAAGCGCTTCAGGGCGTTTTCGATGTTTCCGCGTTCGTTGCGCGCCGGAATGACGCAAGAGATTCCCTGCTTCGACGAAGGCACTAGCGGCCGCAGCACGACGACCGAAGTCAAGCTCAGCCAGCGTGCCAAAGGCACTAGCGGCATCACACGGTTGATGGCGGTCCCGAGTCCCAACATTTTCCACGGGCAATACACCGCGAGTCGCAACCGCACGATCTCGAAGCCAGCCACTTTGGCGATGTTCTGCAAATCCACGCGGGTTACGAAGGTGCTGGGCAGCTCGCCCTTGCGGATTCCCAGCCGAGTTGCGAGGTAGTAGGCCCAGCGCAGGTAGGGGTTGTAGAGCAACACGACAAGCCGTGATGTCCGCGCGAGCTTGGTTTTCAGATTTATTAGCAGCGCTTGAATGTCGAAGTCGTAATTGAACGTGCCGTTGATGAGAATTGCGGTTCGCTTGTCGCGCTCATGGGTCAAGTCGGGGAACGGCTCGTCTTTGCCAACCGTTTCTTTGCGCGGCGCGGCGACCGCGGCGAGGAGGGCACCTTTATCGTCTTCGCGGGGCAGCCATTGGATTACGCGGTCGTAGTAGCGCGTCAACGCCGAAACTTCCGCTGCAAGGAACGCGTTCACATATTCACGCCAACCGGAAATCACAGACTGCGCTGAGGCTTGCGGCTTGTTCCCAACGCTCTGTGTCTGCATTTCGGGTTGCGTCTGCGTCGTTTGAACCATCTCAAACTTTGTACCATGTTTCAGGTCCGTCCGAAGTTTCATCGCGGAGCGTAGCGTCGAGGAGGTAATCCTAATGCTGGGCCGTGACGGCTGGGTTGCTACTGCCGAAGAGAAAAGATGGCGCCGAAACCCTGGCGTTTGCTGTGTCGGGCTGGACTGCGCAATTCCAAGAGTGTGCGGGGTGGTGATCAGCGGCTCAAGAGAGGAGGCGCGGTGCAAGTTTATGAAAAGAAAGAGTGCCGTTTGCGGGGGCTTAAATGGAGGTGAGCTCATGGCGAGGGTACCCCCACCCCCCATTTTGCAAAAAAGAGCTTGGATTTGATTGAAAACAAAGGATTGAGACACCCAGAAAACAGGGTGCAAAACGGCAAAACGAGGGCATAAGCCAACTGAAAATCCAAGACGGTAGATTCGCTCAGTACTTTGGAATGTGGTGGACCTGAATTCTTTGCAAGGAGTTCAGTTGCTTTTGAAAACAACAACGATGGCAGTTGGCATAATATTCGAGGCGTTTGTTCGCCGGGGTAGGTGGAGGTGACGATGGAGGTGGAGGGGCGGGGTGAACTGCAGCGTTCATAGCCGGTTACTAGTTAATTAACCTAAAAGTCAAGATATCCGAAGGCTTGGTAGTGTCCTAATTTGACGCGTTGGTGGTCTTGTTGGATAAAGGACAGTGAGAGAGCTCTGTGGGCCCAAAAGAGAAAATGAACTCGATTGGCCAGTTAGTGCCGGAGTTGCCGGTCGCTGATGTAGAACGCGCACAACAGCATTATAGAGATGTACTCGGCTTTGAGATTGGATGGCTTTACCCCGGCAAAGAGATTGGGGCCGTGTCACGCGGTAATGTGGCGATATTCTTTCGTAAGAGGAAGCCACCGTTCGAACCTGCCGTTCACTGGGTGTTCGCTGAAGACATCGATGCGTCGTACGAGGAACTGAACTCGTCAGGTGCGAACATAGTGGATCCTCTGGAAAAAAAGCCTTGGGGATTACGACAGTTCACCGTACAGGATCTGGACGGCAACCTCTTCTATTTCCACCATGACTAACCAAACGTCGCATGTCGAACGCATTAGACCAAAGCTTGCTTGAGGCGTTGCTGGACTCCTGGGGTCGGAACAATGCCATCCTGGTGAACCTGCTGCGGGCGGTGCCGGAGGGCGGGCTCGCCGTCAGGGCGATGGAGGGTAGCCCTTCTGTCGGAGAGCTGTTCACACACATCCACTATGTGCGACTGGTGTTCGTCTTGGAGGACGCGCCGGAGTTTGCCAGAAAGATGCCTGAGGAAGAGTGGGCCGGCGAGCGTGACCCTGATCGCATCGCGCAAATGCTGAACGAGAGCGCCAAGGCGGTGCGGGACGCGGTAAAGAGCAGGGTGGAGGCAGGCCGGGATATGGACCTTCACTATGACCACCCGATCCTGATGCTACAGCACATGCTCGGGCACGAGGGCTATCATCACGGCCAGATTAAGCTGGCCCTCAAGTTGGCGGGGCGGCCAATCACCGATAGGAGGCCGGGCCGGTTACGTGGTGGGTGTGGATGCGTAAGACTGACAAGCGTTGAGGCGCCAGAGCAACGATGCAGCCGATTGATGGCCGGCGAACTAATTCCCTCCCAGCAAAGAACAGAGTTATAGCCCCACGCAACCTAACGCGGATGAGTTTGCATCCTTAGGAATCAAGCTCCATCTCAGTTGCCGCAATTCCATTTCTAGATCGTCGTACCAACAGGAGGCGGGGGATGCCGCGACAATCATGGCGAATGATTTGCGGGCTGGTGTTGTTGGCAACTCTGGCCGGGGGCGTTCACGGGCAGAGCGGACCGACGACGTGGAAATCATTAGGACTCCGAGGCCAGGTTCGCCAATTAGTGGGACAAGAATACGATATTCGAACGTCACAAGAGGGTTACTTTGGCGGCCAACGTAAGGCGAAGAGAGATTTCGACTGCGCCGGCCAACTTCTTCGTCGGAACGAAGAAGGAAGAAAAAATTGGCCGGCTTCGCTCGGAATGACGACGGCCCTTAGGGCGTTGGGGGAGAAAAGGGCAAATCGGGACCCAGGTTCAAGGTACGAACCTGGGGCAGCCGGCAGGCAGGCGGAATGAGAACGCCCTTGGGGCGTTGCTGGGGCCGGGCGCAGGTGAAGCCTGCGCGTAAGTGGGAGGCGCGACGCCGAGTTTAATGTCGAGGTTGAAACCGCGACCTACAAAGAACAATGCGGAAAAGAAAAAGGGCAGCCGGGGGTTAGGCTGCCCTTTTTTGATCTTCTATATCACTGAGGCCGTGACCCACAAAGCGTGTACGTGGCTTTGCACCTTGACGATCGATACGATGAGACAGAATCCGTCCGAGCTGACCCTGAGAGCGGAGCTCTCAGGTTGAAGCGGCGTAAGCCGATTCAGTAAAGCGAAACGTGCAGTCTAGCTCAGTCGTGAGAAAGAGCCGACTACATATGAGTGGCATGATCCGCACACCATAGCGGGTTGAGCCACTACTACTTTAGAAAGGAGGTGATCCAGCCGCAGGTTCTCCTACGGCTACCTTGTTACGACTTCACCCCAATCATGAGTCATACCTTGGGCGCTTGCCTCC
>DATHGV010000180.1:0-7995 GCA_035490135.1 Candidatus Methylomirabilota bacterium | reverse complement strand
CAGGATCACCAGTGCGATGGCAATCAAAAGAGTTTCGATAATTTCCTTTATGCCTTCCGTTACGGCGCTCGTCTGGTCAAGCGATATGGCGTAATCCATGTCTTGCGGGAAGCGCTGCTTCATCTCGGCCATCAGCTTTCGAACGCCCGCCGCGGTTTGGACGGCATTGGAACCGGGCAACTGGTAGACGGGAATGACGATGGCGGGCTTGCCATTCAAGCGGCTGACAATACTGTAGTCCTGAGCGCCCAGCTCGACGCGGGCGACGTCTTTCACGCGAACGGTCCCGCCATCTAGGGCCTCGCGCACGATCACGTTTTCGAATTGTTCCGGGGACGTCAAGCGGCCTTGCGCAAGCACGGAATACGTGAATTGCTGGTTCGCCATAGCCGGCTCGCCGCCGACCTGGCCAGCAGGATTGACCGTGTTCTGGGCTTGCACTGCATTGACGATGTCCGTGACCGTGATGCCCAGCTTCGCCAGTTTGTCAGGTTGTACCCAGAGCCTCATCGCATACTGCCCCGCGCCGAAGACCTGAGTCTGGCCCACACCGTACAAGCGGGCGATGGGGTCGTTGAGGTTGATGTAGGCGTAATTGCCGAGGAACTTTGTATCGTAAGTGCCATTCGGGGAAAATATCCCGACCAGCATGAGCGGCGCGGTCACGGACTTTTTGATGGTGACCCCATAGGTATTAACGTCCGGAGGAAGCTGACCAGCAGCCAATTGCTCGCGCGACTGTGTGAGGATGAGATCGGTGTTCGGGTCCGTCTTCAGGTCGAAGTCCACGACCATGGTGGTTTGTGAGTTGCCAGTAGCGTTCAGCGAGTACATGTAGTTCATGTTGTCCACGCCATTGATCTGCTGTTCGATAGGCGTGGCGACGGATTGCTCCAGGGTCTGCGCGTCCGCGCCAACATAGCTGGCCTGCAGCTGAATTTCGGGTGGAACGATGTTAGGAAACTGCGACACGGGCAAGCTCGTGACGGTGACTGCACCCACAATCACCATAAGGATGGCGATCACCATCGCGACGATCGGGCGGTCGATGAAGAACTTCGACATAACTCAGTTTCCTTCCTCGGAAAGATGAACGGGCTTGGGCGTTACGAGAGTTCCTTGCTTGAGATTTTGTAGTCCTTCCACCGCGACTTGCTCACCCGGTTTCAGGCCCTCGTCAATAACCCACATCGTCCCAACGGTCTCGCCGGGCTTCACGGTGCGCATACTGACTTTATGATCGCTACCGACAACCACCACCTGATAGGTTCCCTGCGATTCCGCAACAGCGCTCTGCGGTAGCAGCAGAGCGCCTTTTTTCATGTCGGTTTCGACACGCACACGTCCGTACTGACCGGGACGGAGAACGTTGCCGGGATTGGGAAAGGCCGCGACGATGCGGATCGTCCCCGTGTTTGCATCCACTTGGCGATCTGCGAGCAGGATTTTGCCTTTTTGAGGGTAGACACTCCCATCCGTCAGAATCAGTTCGAGTGAGCTTCCGAAGAAACGGATAGTGTGTTTGCTTGAAACTGTATTGCCTTCTTTTTGAACGAGGACGTACTCCCGTTCGCTGATCGGGAAATAAGCTTTGATGGGTTCCACTTGCGAAACTGAAGTCAAGATTGAACTGGAACCCACAAGGTTGCCGATCTGAACTTGTGCAATCCCCGCAATTCCATCCACCAACGAGGTGACTTTCGTCCACTCGAGGTTGAGTGCGGCTTGCTCCACGGCTGCCCTGGCCGATTCTACGGCGGCCTGAGCACCGAGCTTGGCCTGAACCTCGTTATCTAATTGGCTCTTGGCGATGGCCATGGCTTCGGCAAGAGGTTTGTCACGCTCCACATCAAGCGTGCTTTTGCCAAGTTGTGCTTGCGCCTGCGCAAGATCGCCTTTTGCGCGGTCGAGGGCAGCCACGAAGGGCCTCGAATCTATTTCGAACAGCACTTGACCTTTGCGAACCAGCGAGCCCTCCGCGTAGTTTTGCTTGATTATGTAGCCTGAGACCTGGGGCCGGATCTGGGCGTTCACATAACCATCCAACGTCGCTACCCACTCGCTGTACACCGGGACATCGCGTTGTTCTACCATGGCCACTTGGACCTCCGGCGTCGGCACCGCGGCTGCTGCCCGGCCCCGGTTGCACCCTGAGGCAAAAAAGCCCATGATGGCGAGCGCTGCGAAGACGGCGCCGGAGAGTCGCCGCGACACATAGCCAAGAATAAAATGGACGTCACTCACTGCTCCCCCTTGTGTTCCCTAACTCACTAACTCCTAAAGGCGGAATTTCCTACCTACGCCAAGTTGGATCGACTCTCTCTTCTTGCGCGAAGCGTGTGTGTATGTCAC
The DNA here is from genome assembly GCA_035490135.1 of Candidatus Methylomirabilota bacterium. Lineage (GTDB taxonomy): Bacteria > Acidobacteriota > Terriglobia > Acidiferrales > UBA7541 > Acidiferrum. Next base: position 5,643 of record DATHGV010000180.1, on the reverse strand, counting down.
CGCGGCCGCTGCAAGAGCTCCGCCGAACACGATTACTAATATCAACAGCATCGTCATTGGATTCTCCTTTTCATTTTCGCCGTGAGCCGAATGTCAATTTCCTTTTCCGGAATTGGGAGTATGTCGCTGCGGAAGAGCATCCCAGTCTCTTGTGAAAACAGCGGCACTTTCCAATTCGCTTTCAGCCTGGAGCCAGTCCTCTAGCTCATGCCCTGGCAGGCCGCCACGCTCCAGATAGATTTCATAAGCGCGTCGCCTGATCTCGTTGTGATTTAGTGCTTGGTTTGCAGAAATATCTTCTGGATGAGGCTGCATGGGGCTTGCGTGAAGCTCCTGAAGCTCCAAAGTCCCACCTTTCTTGCTCTTTGATGTCATACCTGAGCCCTCTCTTTTCGTAGCCGATTGTTCTCGATTTCATCATGTACACCGTAGCATCTCCGCGCCACGGGTCCCGACAGGGGGTTGTCGGGGCTCGTGGCTGTAATGACGGCATCGCTGATTCAAGAGCGAAAGACGATGCCGGCGGAGGGCAGGGCGGTGTGAGCTGTCGCGCCTGAGTGCAGCCAGCGACTCGGATCCGATCAGTGACGATGTCTTGGATCGACAACTCCCTCGGGGTCGGTGAAAGAAAGAAATCCCAAAATCGTCAATACTGCGATGAACAGAAACGTCATCATGAAGGCCTCTTCCCCTTTAGCCATCACAGCACTGCGGGGCTTTGATCCTGTGAGACATCTCCTGTGATCGATCGCTCATTGAACGGCCCAGCCGATGCCCAGGCCGGCCCGACATAATGCTTTAATTTCTCGCGCAATTTTCTTCGCCCATGAAACACTCTGGCCTTCACCGCGCTAACGGAAATTCCCATGATTTGCGCAGTCTCTTCGCCGGATCGCTCGTCAATTTCGTGTAGCTCGATCGCTTTTCGCGTTCCTGGCGTTAACTCATTGAGGGCCTCGGAGAGAATTTGTTGCCGTTCCATTTGTGCATAGAGTTGTTCGGGATTCAGGCCTTGGTCTTCGACGTCAACGCGGGCAGACGACTGTTCGTCTTCGTCCGATTCATCCAGCGACACATCCCACAGATGTTGCTTCTTGCGGAGTTTCATCAGCGCAGCATTGATCGCAATGCGGGACAACCACGTTGAAAACCGGGAACCTCCGTTGAAGCTATCGAGGTGAATAAACGCCTGTTGAAACGATTCCTGCAACACATCTTCTGCATCCTCGTTGTTCCGCATCATTCGTCGTGCTACGCGAAAGACCATTTTTGCGGACTGTTTGCACAGAAACTCGAACGCAACGGAATCTCCACGTTTTGCCGCGGCAATAAACGCGTATTCCTCGCTTGCATCGGTGCGCCGCTTGGCCGGCACGCCGGTTCCACTGCCTTGGTAAATTTCTGAACATTGCGCGGTCATCCGGTTACTCCTAAGGCAATAACAATTGGTAAGTCTGACGACGCGTACTGGCTCGAGTCAGAGGTAAGCACGTTAAAGAACTGATTCGCGGCGCCGTTGATCCATCCCCGTTCGCGGACAACATCGGCCATCACTTCCAGGGAAATTCTTCCGTGTTCGTACTGGGCTAACACGAAGCGTTCGGCGGTCGCGGCGCCGTTGATCGTTTGCAACAACCAATTCAGCTCTTCTCTATGCACGACGTACTCCTTTCCTCACAATTGGCGATCCGACTTTTTCTTCTCGATGTTGTGCACGACGTACCGCGTGTAAGTACCGGTCGCGATGAGTTCCGCGCCTTCTTTGAATAACGCGGCGAGCGCTTTCTCCCCGCTCTTGTCAATGCAAGTCACTCCTGTAAGGCCCACCACACACTTGCGTTCTCGGCGAGCCGTTCCTGTTCTCGCCCGGTTGGACTTCAACTCCGAGACCCACGGCTGAACGAGTCGACCTTCAAGCGTCCACTTTTGTTCGGTGACTGTCTCAGCGATCGTAATTCGTAGCATTCCCATGACTCGCGCTTCGTCCACCGATCTTCGATCGTCCACCCTTCGGCTTGTCGCATCAATTTCGAGGCTTGCGCCTAGACCGTGACGTTTATGAAGAAGACGTATCTCGCAAACGCTTGCGCATATGAACTTCCGCCCCGCCTCGATCGAAGCGCACGTCGTCCATATACGCTCGCATCAGCTGGATGCCGTGCCCATGTGAGTCCGCCGGATTCGATGTGAGACCGTTGCCGGGTATCTTCAGGAAGTCAAATCCTTCGCCCTGATCGGTCACGACGATGGACACTTCGTTGGCGGATTCACAACGGCATCGGATGTGTACTTTTTTATTAGGATTTTCGTGATTGCCGTGCACGACGGCATTTCCCAGCGCTTCGCGAATCGCCAACTCGACATCGAACTCCGCTCCTGGAACACATTTGGCTCTCTCAATCAGCCGCATCAATCGATCAACCAGCGGTGAGATAGCCTCAATCTTGCTAGGCATCCAGACATCGATTTGCAGGATAGAAGAACGGGAATGTTTTCCAACGAACTTTGGCTGGGGGTTCGATGTTTCGTTCAGGCTTCGCATTCCTGTCATGGCAAACGCCTCACGCCCAGGAGAAGTGCACCGCGTGGGCCGAAGCGCGCGACGCCGCGAAGTTTGTCTAACTTATTGATTTGTATTGGGATGGCGAGCCGAAAGACATTCCGTAGATCAAGTTGGATCAAGTTGCCAGATGTGGCAGTGCCAGAGAGATGGTAGGTTGCCAGTTTCCTGGCGGACAAAAAATACTGTTGTTAGAGCGGGCGACGGCAAGACATGTCATCCCACAGAAATTCACGCCGAAAAATGTTAGTGGGCGTTGTGGAAGCCGTCGAGTTCGAGATTGAGTTCCAGAACGTTCACGCGTGGTTCCCCTAGAAAACCCAGGTCGCGCCCTTTGGTGTGCTTCTGTACCAGTGCACGGACGTCTTCTTGTTTCATGTTGCGCGAATGAGCCACTCGGGGAATTTGAAAGTCTGCAGCATCGGGCGAGATGTCAGGGTCCAAGCCGGAGCCTGAGGTGGTCACCAGATCGACTGGAATCGCAGCGTTTGGGTTTTCGGCGTGAAGTTTTTGTACATCGCCTTTGACTCGCTCGATTAAATTTTTATTCGTGGGGGCCAGATTTGAGCCGCCGCTGGCGGTGGCATCGTACCCGGTTCCAGCGGCCGAAGGCCGTGGATGAAAATAGCCGGGGCTAGTGAACGCCTGTCCAATCATCCTTGAGCCAACTAACTTTCCGTTTCTCTCCAGGAGTTGTCCATTCGCGCGGTCGTGAAAAAGTAGCTGCGCCATGGCGGTGACTGCCAGCGGGTAAATCACGCCGAATATGACGGTGGTCACCAGAGTGAACCATATGGCGGTAAGAATATTCTTTTTCATAAAACCCCTAGACAAATCGCAGATACGTAAGCATTACGTCAATAATCTTGATTCCTATGAACGGAGCAATGATTCCGCCGACGCCATATAGCAACAGGTTGCGACGAAGCAGCGCCGCCGCTCCCATTGGTCGATAACGCACGCCGCGCAGAGCAAGTGGCACCAAGGCAATGATGATTACCGCGTTGAAAATCACTGCGGATAAGATTGCCGATTCAGGTGTGTGCAAGCGCATCACGTTCAGCGCCCCCAGCACAGGAAATACTCCCGCGAACATTGCAGGAATAATGGCGAAATACTTGGCCACATCGTTGGCCACAGAAAACGTGGTGAGCGCGCCTCGTGTGATTAACAATTGCTTCCCGATTTCAACGATCTCGATCAGCTTGGTTGGATTGGAATCGAGATCGACCATGTTGCCGGCTTCCTTTGCGGCTTGCGTGCCCGTATTCATGGCCACGCCAACATCTGCTTGCGCCAACGCTGGAGCATCGTTGGTGCCGTCACCGGTCATGGCCACGAGTTTGCCCTTTGCTTGCTCGCGCTTGATCAGCGCCATCTTGTCTTCGGGCTTCGCCTCGGCAAGGAAGTCATCAACTCCAGCCTCGCGAGCGATCGCTGCAGCGGTAAGAGGATTGTCACCGGTGATCATCATGGTGCGAATGCCCATGGCGCGAAGTTGGTCGAAACGCTCGCGCATTCCGCCTTTTACGATGTCCGTCAGAGCGATAGCGCCCAGTACCCGCCCGTTCTCTGAAACGAGCAGCGGTGTTCCGCCGGCATTCGCAATACCCCGGATGCACACTTGCAGTTCGGCGGAGGCGCCACTTCCGTGATTGGCGCAGAATTGCAAGATGGACTCGGGAGCGCCCTTGCGGATTTCGCGACCGTCCATATCCACGCCGGACATTCTGGTTTGCGCGGAAAATGGAATGAACGTTGCTGGGTGAGTAGAAAGATCGCGGCCGCGAAGTTTATAGCGATCCTTGGCGAGCACCACGATGGAACGACCTTCCGGGGTTTCGTCGGCGAACGAAGAAAGTTGTGCGGCGTCCGCAAGATGCGCCTCTTCTATGCCAGGTGCCGGAAAAAAGTGTGTGGCGGCGCGGTTGCCCAAAGTTATCGTGCCGGTTTTATCGAGCAGCAATACGTCTACGTCACCCGATGCTTCGACCGCGCGTCCTGACATGGCGATTACATTCCGTTGAATCATGCGATCCATGCCGGCTATTCCGATGGCCGACAGCAAGCCACCAATGGTCGTCGGTATCAGACACACCAGGAGTGAAACGAGAACAAATATGCTCTGCGGCGCTCCGGAATAAATGGCGAAAGGCTGCAGCGTGACTACCGCGAGTAAGAAAATAATTGTTAAGCCTGCTAAAAGAATATTCAGCGCGATCTCGTTGGGCGTTTTTTGACGGGATGCTCCTTCGACTAAGCGGATCATGCGGTCGAGAAACGTCTCGCCGGGATTGGAGGTGATGCGTACTTTGATTTCATCGGAGAGCACGCGCGTCCCACCAGTCACAGCCGATCGATCCCCGCCGGATTCACGAATAACTGGCGCGGATTCTCCGGTAATCGCCGACTCGTCCACCGACGCCACGCCTTCGATAACTTCCCCGTCACCAGGAATAAACTCTCCCGCAATCACCACTACGACATCGCCGGAACGCAACTGCGAACTGGGCACTTTCTCAGTCGTGCCATCCTTTCTTAGTCGTTTTGCTTCTGTTTCTGCTCGTGATTTGCGCAGCGTATCTGCTTGAGCTTTACCGCGCCCTTCGGCCATGGCCTCGGCGAAGTTAGCAAAGAGAACCGTGAACCACAGCCACAGCGTAATCTGCAGCCCGAAGCCAACTTCACCCGCTCGATGTACGGCGTTCCATATGAGCTGAATGGTCGTCAGCAACGCCCCTACTTCCACAACAAACATCACGGGGTTCTTAAACATCGTGCGAGGATCTAGCTTGCGAAATGAGTCCCGCACTGCACGAGCGAGAATCTTCGTGTCGGTAAGAGATTGTTTCCGGACTTGAGAGACTGGATCCATGGAGACCTCAGAAGGATTTCCCTGCCGCCATCAGCAGGTGTTCGAGAATGGGCCCGAGACTCAGGGTCGGAAAGAACGTGAGGGCTCCGACAATGACAATGGTGGCGACCAACAAGCCGGCGAATAGTCCGCCGGTCACCGGGAAAGTCCCAACAGATTCCGGAACGATTCGTTTTTTTGCCAGGCTTCCGGCGATAGCCAGCACGGG
>DATHGV010000179.1:0-9634 GCA_035490135.1 Candidatus Methylomirabilota bacterium | reverse complement strand
CCGAAGTGGTACGCCGCATACCCCACTCCCACGATTGCGGCAATCGCTGCTGCTAGACCCAGCCACAACTTTTTGCCGCCTGCTGAAGCTTCCGCGGGCTGGCGTTTTGAGGCACGCGCGTCATCTTCCGCTGCGGCAACTGCTTCTTGTGCCGCCGCTTTCCTGGAGCCGGAGAGTCTCCCCGAATCCGTGTCTCTCCTGAGCCGCTTCAAATCCGAATGCATGTCCGCGGCGGATTGGTACCGCAACCCCGCGTCCTTCTCGATGGCCTTATTAATAATGCGTTCCAGTTCCGGCGGCAATTCCGGATTGATTCGCGCGACCGATGTCGGCGTACCATCCAGAATCTCTTTGAAGATCACTCCGGAAGTATTGCCGCGGAATGGCAACTTTCCCGTGGCCATCTCGTAAAGTACGGCTCCAAAAGAAAACAAGTCCGTCCGCGCATCCAGCTCTTTTCCGCGCACCTGCTCGGGCGACATGTACGCCACCGTCCCCAGAGTGCTTCCCGGACTCGTCAACTGTTCCTCATCGCCTCCCAGTGTGGCCAGGGTGGCCGCGCCCTGCGACGCACTTTTTGGCGCTCTCACCTTGGCGAGTCCGAAATCCAGAATCTTGGTGTGCCCCTTTTCAGTCGCGAAAATGTTGGCTGGTTTTATATCCCGGTGCACGATGCCCTTGGAATGTGCCGCGTCCAGTCCTGCGGCAATGCCGATCGCCGCTTCAAGTAATTCCTCCATCTCCATCGGCCGGCCGGAAATTGCGTGTTTCAGTGTCTTCCCTTCCAGAAATTCCATGGCGATGAAAGCGTTGCCGTTTTCTTCCCCGATGTCATAAATGGTGCAGATGTTTGGATGGTTCAGCGCGGACGCTGCTTGGGCTTCCCTCTTAAAGCGCGCCAAAGCCTGCGCGTCTGCCGCCACGGTCTCCGGGAGAAACTTGAGTGCGACGAAGCGGAGCAGCCGGACGTCCTCCGCCTTGTACACCACGCCCATGCCGCCTCCGCCAAGGCGTTCGAGGATGCTGTAGTGTGACAAGGTTTGGCCAATCAGCGATGAGGGGTTATCCATTAGGTAAGCGCACATCTTAGGTTGAGACAGGAAATCATGTCAACGTAGTCAAATCACGTAGTCAAATCACGTAGTCAAATCCGACTCTACCTCCCGATTAATGCGGTTGTCGGAAAAGTCGCGCCAAAACCAGATGTCGGGTCACGCCACTCAACCGGAGTTAGCAGTTATTTCGGTTCGCGAGCTGATAGGTGTTGGTGGCCTGGACTATTTTGCCGGCTGGTTCGTGAAGGTGTAAGGGCGCGAAACTCGCTGTGCGTTACGCTGGGACTCCCTCAAGGATGGAATCGGAGGCAGCGGTGGGAATGATCCGACGTAACTGCCAGCCCGCCGCGACGAACAAATCACGAAACTGTTTTTCGGTGCGCTCGCATCCGCTGGGGAATATCAGCATCTGGAGATCGAGAAACTTGCCCGGAGAGAAATCATTGCCGGGCTGAATGACGCTGTCCACCACGAGAAGTCTGCCGTCTGCATTGACGCCTTTTCGGCAGGCTTTGAGGAGCTGGATGCATAGATCGCCGGGCCAATCGTGAATGATGTGGTTCATGATGTAAGCATCGGCGCCAGCAGGAACCGAGGAAAACATATCGCCGGACGCGAGGGTACAACGTTCCATCACCGGCTTGAGCGGTCCGTTCGCGGCTCCCTCGACAACGTGGGGCGCCTCATAAAGCGTGCCTCGCAAATGCGCCAAATTCAGACAGAAAGAAAGCTCGAACCAAACCACGGATTTGCTCGTGGTGATCGTAACCATAACAAGTTATATAAGCCAACGCCCCTTTACAGACTTCCCGACTCGCGGGCACTTCAACGCCGGGGCCACCAACGTATACTGGACACTCGCCGAGGCCTCGGAGATGAAGACTGAGCGCGCGTTCGGTGTAGTGCCGCGCTGTACTCGACAAACAACGCCACGCGAATTTTAGAGAGTTTAATACTACATAGGTACCTATGTAGAATCTTATTAAATATCGACAAAACTGCCGTTGACATCGCTGATGACACTACGCTAAATTGCTGTTGCGTCCTCACGAAAGTGTGGACTTCTGAAAAGTTTCTTTCGGATCTTGTATCGAAGGCCGAAAAGTCTTCATTATTCCCTGTTAATGGGGCACCTCGCTTTCCTCGCGTTAATTTTCCTGACCCCTGACACCTTCCCACAAAAGTTACCGGAAGCCACCGAGGAACCTTCCGTCGGCTCCATTACTCGTGAGTTTGCGGCGCCACCCAGCGAATTTGCCGGCCCGGAGCGGTAAATCAGGTATCAAAGGATTATTAGCATGCGATTTAATCGAGTCCCTCCTTTGGTCAAACAAATCATGACAGGCCTGCGGTATCGGTATGCTTCTCTTAATAATATTCATTACGAAGCTGTCTGGACGGACGGTCAATGTGAACGCCGCTGCCAGCACAGACATCAAATGCTTACCGACGCCGCCGCCTGCGGCCTGTATCGGGCTTCCGGTTGGTATGTCTTGGCGGTCGAGCGTGGCGAGCCGCGAGAACTAACGACTGCGGAAAACAAGATCGTGAATAATTTCCGATTCACCGAAGAAAGAGTAAAATTTAAAAGCCAGTCAGTGTAACAAACAACAGGCGGCATTACGTTCGATACATCATCGGCCGTTGACTTAGAATTTAAAAATCCAAGTTACACCCAGTCCAACACAGACGAACTGGCGCGACGGTCATCGCGTCAACAAGGTTCGCGTCACAACCGCGTTTGCGTCAACTGAAGTTTCCGCCCAGCGGATCACCAAATTCTCCCGCTAGAGGAACTAAAGCCCGAGTACCATCGCATTCTACGTTTTCTCGGCGGAACATAATGAAAGGTTCCCGTCCCCCAGAAAGATTGCGCTATCGCTTTACCATTTGTCCTTGGCTTTGGCATCGGCTACTGTTTGCCACTGGCATGTTGGATGGTTCGTCAGCGCCGCCTTCGGCCAATGCTTTTCTATGATCAACCACGTAACCAGGGCAGCTTCCGGTGAATTTGCCCGTCGATGGGCAAGGGTTCTGCCGCTCGAACTGCGGCTTGGCTTCTCGGCTTCTCTTTATTTTTCCCTTTGCGTTTCGAGGACACGATGCACACCTGCTACTGCGTGAATGGTGGCTTCCGCTCGCATGTGCAGAGGTTCCCGTGGATGAATGGTGGACCCCTCTGGCGCCATGTCCCTTACCAGCAATCGACGATAATGGGGCCGTGAGCAAGACTATCGCGATTTTCTCAATGCAAGCGGGTCTGTTGACAGAAGGCATAAATTGTATTATCATGGCCAAGATAATTAACACGGCCATGATATATAACATGGCCATGGTAATGCCATGCCAGGATCCTTTCCCTATTCACCGCGCGACAAAGAGGCTCAGGTCGAGAGCCTTGTGGCCGAGGTGTTTCGCCGAGGCGGGTGGAAGGTCCGGGAAGAAGCGGACGCCCGGGGTGGAAGACCGGATTTAATTGCCGAACACGCTGGCAAGAAATACGTCATCGAAATAAAGCGCTCGTCGGAAGGGCGTAAAGACCGCCTGATCCCGCTCGTATCGCAGGCGATTCTCCAGGCGCGAGATTGGGCGCGCCACCTGCCAGGGCACCCGGTTGCCGTGGCCATCGTTGTGGCCAACTACGTTCCGGAATCCGTTGCCCTACAAGTAAAGCAGTTTGCACGGCGACATGCCCCGGACATCGCCGTCGGGGTCATGGACCTGGAGGGGTTGCGCTCATTTGACGGGCACGGCCTGGAACGATTCAATTCCGAGACCCCGACAGCCAGAAATGCCATATCGCCGGCCAACCGCGTACCTGCTCCTCAGCTCTTTTCCGACCTGAATCAGTGGATGCTCAAGGTTCTCCTGGCGCCAAGAATTCCGGAGCTCTATCTCTCTGCACCACGCGGACGCTACCACGGTGCGTCGCAACTGGCGGAGGCGGCTGCGATTTCCGTGATGAGCGCGTTCCGCTTCATCGAGCAGTTTTCGAAAGCAGGATTTCTTGAGGAAGAACGCGGAGGGTTGCGAGTCGTGCGGATCGAAGAATTGATGAACCGCTGGCTGGCGGCAAACCAGAGGAGCGTGTCCGAAATCGGGATTCGCTGGATTCTTCGCGGAAAGAAGGACGCGCTATGGAACGCGATCCGCTCTTACGTTGAAGAAAAGCAGCGCCGCCATTTGGATAAGGATCACCTGGTTGTTCATAGGCCGCGGGCGTGTCTGGCGCTATTTGCTGCCGCGGAAGCGCTCGGGCTCGGGTTCGTTCATGGGGTGCAGCCCTACCTTTATATAGAGCGCATTGAACCTAGGATTCTCGAAAAGCTGGGGTTCTCGGCAAGCAGCGTGGACGCCGACCCGGACGTTTATATCCGTGTTCCACGGAACGACCAATCCGTGTTTCGCGCCGTGGTTCTAAAGGACGGTGTCCCTGTTTGCGACGTGCTGCAAGTGTGGCTCGACGTCGCCCAGCATCCCTCGCGAGGCAGGGAGCAGGCGGACTTGATTTGGCGAAAGATTCTGGCACCGGCCCTGCTCGCGAAGGAGAAACGTTGAAAGAGGACGGCGAACTCAAGCCGTTTGTACAACTCATCGAAGCACTGGAGCCTTGGCTCGAGCAAGTGGTTCTCATCGGCGGTTGGGCGCACAGGCTCTACCGCCTCGATCCCCGCGCGCAGACACTGAGGTATCCGCCGCTCACAACTCTCGACAGCGACATCGCTGTACCGTTAAGATCGAAGCCAAAGAAACCAGTATCCGGGACCGCCTAGTGGCGGCAGGATTTCGCGAAGAGTTTGTAGGGGAAGACCGGCCTCCCGCGACCCACTACCACTTGGTTGGGCAGGGAGGTTTCTATGCCGAGTTCGTCAGTCCACTTCTTGGAAGCGAGTATGGCCGAAAGGGAGAACGCAAGGTCACCAGGGAAGTCGGAGGAATTTCGTCGCAGCAACTGCGCTATATCGAGATCTTATTGCTCGCACCTTGGCACATAAGCCTCAATAAGACTAACGGATACCCATTCAAATCGACGACGCACGTGCGGGTCGCAAATCCAGTAAGTTTTCTATGCCAGAAGATTCTGATTCAAGATGCGCGCGGACCGCAAAGATCGGGCGAAGGATATTCTCTACATTCACGACACCATAGAAATATTTGCCGGACATCTGGCGGAACTGCGGGAACTGTTTGCCACGGAACTCCGGCCAAAGCTGCAGGCTAAAAAGGCGCGTGAAGTGAGCAATGCCGCGGACGCACTATTCGGACACGTGGACGACACAGTTCGCGAAGCGGTGCAAATGATGGTTGGAAGGAAACTCAGCCCCGAAGCATTGAGTGAGACGTGCCGTGCGGGATTGAAAGCAATCCTTTAATAGACGGACAGACCAGCACAGTCTTTCCCCTCTACTTTGCTACTAATTTGCGGGTATTTGGGGTCATCTGGAAGCCGCATAGAATGCGGCGATTAGCGCAAATCAAAACAGGCGCTGAAAACAAGAGACATACCAACGCTCACCAACCCTTCACCGACCACTCACCAACGGAGGTTTCAATCCCTCCTCCTCCGCCACAGCTCAAAATTGTCCGACCCGGACACATAGGTAAGTGTGTTTTCACCGGCTCCGCCATCGCCACCACCGCATCCAGGAATATTTCTACTTCTCGTTCGCTCATGCCGAGGACGAAGTGTGGCATCCGAGCATGCTGCCGTCTGGTGATGAGGGCGGCGAGGCATACTCAAAATGCTTTCGGCGGGGAGCGGGAAAGATTACTGACCTGCACGCTCCGTGTAGACGCCTTACGGGCAAGAGCGCGACTGCAGCAGCAGTGGGCCTTGCGGCGCCTGCACAAAATTAAAGCTGTCCGTCATATTGCTCGCCGCTGCGTCGCGCGACGTAAGCGCTTTCAAGCCGTAACGAGCCTCAACGAATTTCAATATGGACGTGTGGTCGTAGACGGTGTGCGAGACATACCCCGCCTTAGCGTACGGAGAAATGATCAGCAGCGGCACACGCGGGCCCAGACCAAATTGATCGACTTGCGGCGGGGCCACGTGGTCGTAAAAACCTCCGAAATCGTCCCACGTCACAAAGACTACTGTGGAATTCCAGTCGGGTCCCTCCATCACGGCGTTCAACACGTTCACTGTCCAATTTTCTCCTTCGCACATGCTGCCGGGCGGGTGTTCACTATATTCCCCTGGCGGCAAAAGCCAACTGACGGCCGGTAAATGACCGCTTTTCGCATCAGATATAAATTGGGTGGGCGGCATCACGTCTTCTTTCCACAAAACGCTGTTGCGAACGTTCCCGATAAGAGAAAGAAAGCCGCCACCTTCGGCGTAATACCTCCAGGTAATCCCGGCTTCCTCAAGTGCATCCGGCAGCGTCTTGAAATAGAAGCAGCGAGATTGCTGAGAGCGGTTGCCGTACTCGTCGATCACTGTGACCGTTCCCCACGAAGCGCCATCGCAATCTGTACCTGGGCCGGGATTTCCTCCATTGTCGATGACGCCACCCGATTGTGCGGCAATCGCAAAAAGATGGTTGGGAAGGCTGGGACCGTGTACCGAGGTGAAGTAACGATCAGCGAGAGTAAATCGACGAGCATAAGCCCAGTAGTTGGGAATCTCCTGTTGCGACGCCTGCGTGTAAGCGCTCCAGGTGCCACCGTTGATCACATCGAACTTATCCATCTTGCCGGTGTCGATCGCCTGCAGGCTGCAATCCCAGCCGTTGCAAAGAATGGTCCCCTGATAGCTATCCGGCATGGGACTCAGAGGCATCCATTGGCCAGTCGATAGGAGGCCGGCGGTTGAGCCGTCGGCGCCGGGGAAGGTGCCAAAATAGTTGTCGAAGGTATGATTCTCATGGATGATGAAAACCGTGTGGCGAATGGCTGTGAAATTTTCGGGGATGGGCATGTTACCGCTTCCCGCACATGAGGTAAGGAAAGAAACCAGGCAAGTTAGCAGAACGAGCACAAGCGCCGATCTTCTGCTATATGCCGTGGCGCAGCGAAGCGGATGAAATTTTTGCGAGAAACAGCGCTGAATGTTTTGCACGCTATCAGCTCTGGAACCAACTTGCGTGCACTTCCGCGTATCTTCTCGAATGACACAATTCTTTGCAGACTTCGAGCGGCGCGGTCGCGCTTGGCATAGACACCCCTTTTAACGACGACCACCCTGTACAACAGATTCAGACTCTACGTGTAAAGTTACCGTGGCGTATGTTATTCCAAAAATAAATTTACACTTGATTACACAGCTTGCAAACATCGGGCGGCGAGCTAAATCGATTTGTTCGATCCGCGTACTCTCAAATAACTGGTAGAGGTTGCCCGGGACCGCATGGCAGCCGCACAATAGCCGGCCGCCACACTTCTAGGCTTTGAATCGAGACCGGCAATCACCTCGTACGCATGAATGTCAACAGGCTCACCTCGAACGAGCAAGACTCGCTAGGTTTCAAAAGTATTCGGGAAGAAATATGCCTCAAAGGCTTTCTAAACTGGGCCGATTTGCGACTACTCTTGCTACTACTTTCGGTCGATTTGACCCTCTTTCGGACCCGCATAAGCATTGGCGATTCTTTCAAAGATACCAGCCAGGCTGATAACAAGAGACATACCAATGCTCACCAACCCTTCACCGACCACTCACCAACGGAGGTTTCAATCCCCCCCTCTCCGCCACAGCTAAAATCATCAGTAAATACGCGGTGATTTACACTTTGCTACTACTTTTTCCAATGGTTACTGTATTTATATTTATCGGTATAATAAATATGGTCTAAAACCGGAGAGATTTTAGGTCGACAGTATGCCTTACATGTGTTTCGGCAGTCCTATCGAGACAGATTCGAAGTTCGTTAGAAGAGACTTTGTAGAAATACTTCCTTTCTTGAGCGAAGCGGGAGCTCATCTAACCGCTAGCCTCGGCACGCTAGCGCCGTTGCTTGCCTCTTTTTCCAGACGAGTCTCCGCGCCCAGTTTATCGCTAAATGGATGCCGCAATCTGCTGTGCTCGGTTTTTTTTAATGGCGAGTTTTGAAACCCGAGCGCTCGATCGAAAGACCATCGCATTCTGCTGTGGTCGCTAACAGCGAATTAGCTGTTCTAGAACTGGAAGGTAACTTCGTGCGCGGAAACTAAAAAAGCAGGGACAGCTTCCCCCATCCAAGCCGGGAGCTACCCTACCTCAACGAGCGCATGCTGCCACTCGCCGATCTAACGCCCTGGGTGCTGACAAATCAGCTCTTTGGGTTGCCGCATTTATTGAAAAAGGGGGAGAGCCGAGGCTGGCGGGCGAGTCCAATTCTGTTATTACCTTGACAATAAAAGTAACAGCGACCTAGTATGGGGCAAATTTTGACCTCGATTGTCCCCGGGAACGACTTATGCTCAGCCTTCAGGCCCCCGGAAACTGTTCTTCTGCCAAGAACCTCACAGAGCACTGGCTTTCTCGTTTTTCATTGCTTATCGCAGTTCTTCTCTCGCTCGGGGTTTCGGCCAGCTTGAGCGGGACTGTTCCTCTGCTGGTGCAAAGCGCTCCCGGCGCAAGCTCAACCGGTCACTCCTCCGGTTCCGTCTCCTTCAGCACGCCCAGTGCAGCTGGAGACACGATCGTGCTTTTCGTCCGCTTCGGCGGCGCTACGATCGTGAACGTCACTGATAACCAGACGGGCGGGAGCAACACCTACACCTCTGTGTTGGGCCCGACGCAGTGGGGTGTCGCGCCGGAACCGACTGATCGCTTGGCGCAGGTCCTCGTCGCCAAGAACATCACCGGCGGTAGCAAACTGACTATAACGGTCACGCTTTCGGGGAGTTCCACGCACGACACCTACATCGCCGCTCTCGAGTACTCTGGCGTGGACGCCTCCAACCCAGTTAACGCGGCGGCGGTGGGAACCGGAACGGTCAGTGCGAACGGCGCCCCGACGACTGGCAACCTCACTACCACAGTGGCCAACACGAAGCTCGTGGCCACGAGTTGGGATTCCAACGAGTCCTACACCCCGACTGGAAACGGGAGCGGGTACACGACCGACACCGCGGCCGGGATCAACAGCATCTCTGGTGGCAGCGGGTGGGCCAACCTGACTGAGGATCGCACGGCGGCGATCACCGGAACCTGGAATGCTACAGCCAGCTCATCGCCGGCGGTCGATCAATGGGTCATCCAGTTGGTCGCCCTCAGACCGGCCGGATCTGCGGTACCGGTGATCACCTCGATCACGCCGGCGAGTGGGCCGATAGGCACAAGCGTGACGCTCACGGGCACGGGCTTTACTGGGGCCAGCGGGGTGAGCTTCAACGGGACGAGGGCCACGACGTTCACGGTGAGTTCGGACACGCAGATGAGTGCGACGGTGCCGGCAGGAGCCACGACGGGAAAGATCAGCGTAACGAACACGGCGGGGACGGGCACGAGCGCAGGGAACTTCACGGTGACCACGGTACCGGTGATCTCCCCGATCACGCTGACAGGAAAGTTCACTGAGGCGGATTCCGGGACCACCTCCGTTTCCAGTCAGACCGTGAGCAACACGGGGTTCGCGATTGCCACAGGCGAC
>DATHGV010000178.1:0-17615 GCA_035490135.1 Candidatus Methylomirabilota bacterium | reverse complement strand
CGCAACTCAGGCTGGATTTTTGCTCGCCAACGTAGTCTTTCACGCGCTGAGCGATCCTCCTGGACAAATTTTTCCTTACCCCACTCATCCGGCGCTTTCGTTGGTAAGCGTTGCGTCACTCATCACTGCCGCGAGCATTCCACTTGCAGCTTTGCTGCTGGGTTTCGGATATGTAAATCGCGACGCCAAGCGGCGGGGGATGAACTCGGCGCTGTGGACAATTCTTGTAGTGGTGTTGTCACAGTCACTGGCACTTGGGTTTTTTATTTACTTCTTGATGCGCGAGCCGTTGCCTTATAACTGTCCGCAATGCGGAGCGACGGTTGGGGCGCGATTTAATTACTGCCCGAACTGCAAATGCAATCTGCGGCCGAGCTGTCCGCAATGCAAACGCGAAGTTGGTGAGACGGATAAATTCTGCCCATACTGCGCTTGCGAATTGACGGCGGGAGCGATTGCGGCCGGCCCGACCGTGAATGAATCGCCGATTGTTCGCAGTTCTGTGTAAAGAACCCACAGCAACGAAACCCAAACCTTAGAAGCAAAGAACAACCCCAAGACCCACCCGCCACGGCGGGTGAACCCTGCAAATCGAGGGGCAACCTCCGTGTTTGTTAAATCCCAGCGCAATATCTGAGTACGTACCCTCCGCGACCATTTAAATCGTGGCGTGATTGGTTAAGTTCTAGCCTCCGCGATTTTCTGATTTTGCTGCTACATCATTTCTATTGCGAGGGCTACTGCGTTGCCGCCGCCCAGGCAGAGAGCGGCGATTCCGCGCTTCAGATTGCGTCGCTGTAATTCGTAAAGCAGTGTGACCAGGATGCGCGCGCCTGAGGCGCCGATGGGATGGCCGATGGCGACGGCGCCGCCGTTTACGTTTACTTTTTCGGGGTTGAGGCGGAGTTGGCGGGTTACGGCGATGGCCGCGACCGCGAAAGCTTCATTGAGTTCGACAAGATCGACGTCTTTGTTGCGGTCCCAGCCGGTTTTGGTGAGGAGTTTTTCGACGGCCTCAACGGGGGCCATCATTACCCACTTCGGTTCGACTCCGCTGACGGCTTGGGCGATGATCCCCGCCATGGGTTTTTTGCCGAGGGATTGTGCGTGGCGTTCGCTGGTGACGATCACTGCTGCGGCGCCGTCGTTTGTGCCGGGCGCATTTCCTGCGGTGACTGTTCCATCCTTTTTGAAGGCGGGCTTTAATTTCGCGAGGGCTTCCATGGAGGTGTCCTCGCGCGGGGATTCATCGTATTTGATTACGATGGCGGGGCCTTTTTTTTGCGGGACTTCGATGGGAAGAATCTGGGCTTCAAAAAAGCAGGATTTGCGCGCGCGCACGGCTTTCTGGTGGCTCTCGAAGGCGAAACGATCCTGCTCTTCGCGGGTGATGCCGTATCTTTCAGCGACTAGCTCGCCGGTCATGCCCATGTGGAAGTCTTCGTAGGCATCCCACAGGCCGTCATGAATCATGGAGTCGACGAGTTTGCCATCGCCGATACGATAGCCGGTGCGGGCTTGTGGAAGTAAATAGGGGCAATTGGACATGGACTCCATGCCGCCGGCGACGACAATTTCGGATTCGCCGAGCTGCACGGCTTGCGCCGCGAGCGCGACGGCTTTCAGACCCGAACCGCACACTTTGTTGATGGTCATGGCGGCGACGCGTGGGTCGAGGCCGCCTTTTAGCGCGGCCTGGCGCGCGGGATTCTGGCCGAGGCCGGCCTGGACTACGTTGCCGAGAATTGCTTCGTCGATTTGTTGGGGGTCGAGGTCCGCGCGGCGGACCGCTTCGGCAACTGCTTTGGAGCCCAAATCAACTGCTGAAAAACTAGACAGGCCGCCCTGAAATTTGCCTACCGGAGTACGAACTGCGCTGAGAATTACAGGTGTTTCCATTATCAATCTCCGACCATTTTCCAACTATTCTCCAACCGGGCGATCTGACCGCGCTAACGGAGCCGCGAGAAACATTTAGAAATTTTGCTCGTCAGCGCTGGGTCCGTATAGCGCGGGAACGGGAATATCCAAGGTGCGCAAATACATGGTTAGCTGCGCGCGATGGTGAATGATGTGGTTGAAGCACATGCCACGGATCACGTTGTACTTCGGCATGGCAAACAGGACTTGGCCTTTCCATTTCAGCGTCCAGATTTGACGGAGTTGCTCGTCGGTCACGCCAGCAATGGCATCGTGGCCCTTTTTGAGTTGCTCGTCGAATACAGGGAGCAGCCGTGAATGGCCATCCACCTTGGGACGCTCGCCACCCTCGATTTCGAATTCAGAGGTCTTGATGGTGGTGATGGCAAAATGCGGGAGGGTGGCGATGTGCGAGGCCATCCAGCCGAGCGTTCCCGATTTGGGATGTGGTTTCCAATCCCATTTTTCGGCTGGAACGCGCTCGAGGGCCTTGCGCGTGTTTGCGCCTTCCTGGTCCCATTCGGTTACAAGCAGTTCGCTGATAGGCATTTTTTGGCTCCTGCGGAGATGAGTGGGAATGAGCGTCGATTGTACTGGAACACACGAAAGACAAGCAAACTTGCGACCCTGGAGTGCGAAGAAAATGATGTACAAGCCCCCCACCCCGGGTGTTTTTTGCGAAAAGAGTTCACCAAGTGTTGAAAACAAACGACCGGGCGCTGCAAAAAGCGCGCAAGAGTTCAGAAGATGCTGAAAATAATATGGATATATAATAACAAACTTAATAAACGGCAAGGCGTATATCGTGTTTGGAGCCCTATTCTGGGGCGTCCATTGCTTGCGAATGAGCAGATGGCGTTGGTGTTGCGTTTCCTGGCGGGGCGCTGGAGAATCGCGGAATGGCTCACCAATTTACTACTTCGCATCTGAAGGATTCCATTGATTTGTTTCGTTACTACAAGCGGCTGGGGGACAACGCGATTGCGCAATGTCCTGACGATAAATTAGGCGCGGAGATCGATCCGGAGTCGAATTCTGTGGCGATCATTGTGAAGCACATGACGGGAAACATGCGGTCGCGGTGGAGCAATTTTCTGACGACGGATGGGGAGAAGCCGGACCGGTATCGGGATACAGAGTTTGAAGATGCTCCTGCAACGCGCGCCGAAATCATAGCGATGTGGGAGGCGGGGTGGAATTACTTATTCGACGCGCTGACTTCGCTGAGAGATGCGGACTTATCCAGAACGGTCACCATTCGAACCGAGCCGCATTCGGTGACGCAAGCTATCAACCGGCAGATTGCGCATTATTCGTATCATGTGGGGCAGATCGTTTATGTGGCGAGGCATTTTGCAGGAAGCGATTGGCGAACGCTGTCGGTTCCCAAGAAGAAGTCGGGCGAGTTCAACGCGCAGGTGGCTTCGGGCGAGAAGTCGCAGCGCTAAAACTCGGAGGTTCCGGTTTCGGTGTGGATTGTTCTCAGCCTCCTTCAATTGCTAATTTTGATTTTCTAACGGGGAACCGCCCGTTATAGGGCATTTTGCCCTTAAATGAACTGAGATTGGGGTAGTGGATCAGTTTCCAATTAACGCGTTCACAAAGGACTGGCTCCGCAGAGACCCTGCAGCAGGCGAGAACGCCAAGGAGGCGGGCCGACGCAACAGGCAAGGCGAAAATTGGAGCCTGTTCGTCTGGTCACGCGCCTTGACCTAGAGGACAAGTTCCCCCCGGGAAACCACCTTATACGGCACGCTTGTCCCAAGAATGTGTCTCGCTCATCATAGTAATAGTACTAGCTGAACCAAATAGATTCTTTGGAGGATAGAAATGCGTAAGTTGCTGATGGTGTGTGGGTTGTTCTTGGTCTCCACGGTCTCTGCGGTGTCTGCGAACGCGCAAGAAGGCCGAGGGTTCGAGGTCTCTGGAGACTACCAGTATGTTCGGTTGAATCCGGGCAACGGAGCTTCCGGCATCAACTGCCAGGGTGGGTCTGGCTCACTCGGAGCTTATCTGGCGCCGCGGGTCGGGGTAATCGGTGAGTTCGGGGCATGCAAGGTCACGGGGTTGCCGTCCGGGTTGACTTCGCACGAGTTGAGCTATCTCGTCGGGCCACGCATCTATTTCCCCACTCGTGGACGCGTGTTTCCGTTCGTCCAAGCGCTCTTCGGTGGCGAGCAGTTCTCTGCTGGTGCAACTGGTCTGGGCTCGGCGTCAAGCAACGCCTTTGCAGCGGCCGCAGGCGGCGGGGCCGATGTCACCCTGACGCGGCACGTTTCCTTCCGAGCCATCCAGGTCGATTATCTCTACACGCACTTTGCTGGGACTGGTCAGAACAACCTGAGGATACAGAGCGGGCTGGTGTGGCGCTTCGGCAGGTAATCAAATCTGAAGCAGCTATAACAGTTCTTTTTCTCGATCAGTTGGGGCGCCCCGAAATTTAGATCCGGTGCGCCCCTTCGATTTCCGTTTCACTACTCTTCTCTCGTTCGGCCGACAACTGCCCCCGCGGTAGGACTTAGGGCTGCGATGCCGCACGCCTAGGGCGATTTGGTGTCAACTTCGAAAGAACAAACTCTTGAAGGACACCGACGAGAGAAGTTTCACCAAGTCTGATTAGCGCCGACGAGACCACGAACCCGGATCCGCGGCGGTCGTTCGCGGGAAGATAGAGGGCTTGCATTCCGGCGCCAGCAAAACTTCCGATGACATTCGAGTAATTGGGCTGCCAGTGCCCATTGTCCCCTTTGCATATAACCGAGCTCGCCACGGCATAGAGAATCCTGGATCGCTTGGTACCGCTTCCTTTGTAGAAGTAGCGTGGATCCTGCTTGAGAACCGAAGGCATTACCGCCCCTCCGATAAACGTTGCGGCAAAAACATTGGCGTAACTTGCGCCGTAGCGTTTTCCATACCCTTGCGCTCCCTGTCCGTAAGCGCTCCAACGATCTCCGGCCTGGCTAATCCCCGCCACGACCCCAACCCCGACAAGCGTGATCGGGTCACTAGCCGATTTCCACGCAAGCTCAAACTTTTGTTTCGCCGCGAGAGGAGCGGAAATGGGTTCGTAGCTGACATAGAAGTTCGGGATCACTCCGAACACCCGCTGCTTTTCTTGTTCCTTGATCTGCACGTATGCCAGTTCCTCCGGCGTCAGCCCAACGTGCACCTCTGTTACCTGAGTGGGGATGACCAACATAATGAGCGGAGTGACGTAGGCTTCTCCAGATCGCAGAGTCCCGGAGGACCCCTGCGACGCGAGACCCGGGGATGAAATTGTGAGCTGGAAGGGGCCCGGGGCGACATTGGAAACGCGAATAGCCCGTCCTGGTCCGACGTTACCTCCAGGACCGAAGATTGGCCTTCGCGCGTAAGCTTCACGACGGCTCCGGCAATGTTGGCTCCGGATTGATCAACAACCTTGCCGCTGATGCTTCCCGCTTGGTGCTCAGCGTGTTGCTGCCCTCCAGCGGAAGCCTGTGTTCCTTCTAAGTCAGCCAGTACGCTCTTCGTTGTTTGGTCGATCGGAGGTTGTTGAGACCATGCGGGAAAGCTGCAAAGCAGCACTGGCAGAATCAGCCAAACCAGCTTTCCGAGGCCAAGAATCAAGTTCTCTTTCGCAGAACCCACGGACATTTCTTGCTTTCACCTCCCGCTCCTATGTGGGTTGTCCGAATTCGATGCTGCTGCGGCCCTCTGAGATACAAATTTGTTACGCTGCTCACAGTTCTGAGCGCTGCGTCGCGAACACGTTGTACTCTGAGCCTAAGCACCTAGTGAAAGTTGATGATGGCGTTCGACCGTGCAGCAGTCTCCTAGTAAAAATGCCAGTGTGGTCTGACGCATGTCATCGAGGGCAAAAACTGGTAGGCACGCGAGGGGGCAGGTCAGGAACGGGTCAAACTCCCGATGAGTTTGAATGTATAAGTCGGTGGAGGAGCGCTTGGTGTTCAAAATGGTGTTCAAGCCCTTAAGTAAGCCATGTAATCGGAAAACTGGCACACTATCGAGATTGGGCGTGGCTGAAGGTTCGCTTCCTGTTCGCCTGGCATTCTTATAGACTATGCAGCGGATGGCTACACTTTTTGAAATGGGATTGCCGGCGACGGCGAGTCCGCTGCTGAATGTGAATGAGGCGCAGCGGCGCGCGATTACGCATGGCGCGGGGCCGCTGCTGGTGATTGCGGGGGCGGGGACGGGGAAGACGCGGGTGATTACGGAGCGGATCCGGCACTTGCTGGAGACGGATGCTTCGCTGGCGGGCGAAAATATTCTTGGGCTGACCTTTACCAAGAAGGCGGCCGGGGAGATGAAGGCGCGGGTGGTGAAGGCGGTGGGGGAACGGGGCAAGGACGTTACCTTGGCGACGTTTCACTCGTTTTGCGAGGTGCTGCTGGTGGAACTGGATCCCGGGCGCGTGATTCTGGATAAATGCGATCACTGGATTTTGTTGCGGCGGAATTTGGCGCGATTGCGGCTCGAGAAGTATCGCCGGCTGCCGGACCCGGGACAGTTCCTGAATGATTTTCTGGAATTTTTCAGCCGCTGCCAGGATGAGTTGGTGTCCTGTGAAGACTTCCAAGCTTATGCGGACGGCTTGGGAACGAAACTGGAAGCGGAGCGCGGGGAGCTGGACGAGGATACGTACGCGGAGCGCGTCGATCAGGTGGCGCTGCAACAGGAAATTGCACGGGCCTACGGGGCCAGCGAGGGATTGCTGCGCGAGAAAAACCGCGTATCGATTAATTCGCTGATTACGGGCGCGGTAGAGTTGCTGCAAAAAGATACGGCGTTGCGAGAAAAACTGCGGCAGCGTTACCGCTACATCCTGGTGGACGAGTTTCAGGATACGAATATTGCACAAATTGAGCTGCTGGATTTGTTGTGCGCGGAGCCGCGAAATATTTTTGTGGTGGGCGACAACGACCAGGCCATTTACCGATTTCGCGGAGCTTCCTTCGCGAGCTTTGCCATTTTTGAGAAGCGATTCGCGAGGTTGAAGGATACGGATGATCCCCGCCGGTATCGAGTGACGCTGACGGAAAATTACCGGTCCACACCGAACATTTTGCGGGTGGCGACGCACGTAATCGGGCAGAACGCGCGCAGCGAACGCTTCCCTCCCAAGGTGCTGACGACCGCGCATCCCGAGGGGGAGAAAATTCGCATCGCGGAACTGGCAAATGCGGACGACGAGTCCCGCTGGGTTACCGGCGAGCTGCAGCGGCTACATCGCGCGGGGCACCGCTGGAAAGATTTTGCGGTGTTGTACCGGCAACACGCGCATCGCGATCAACTGGTGGAAGAGCTTTCGCGGGCGAAGATTCCATTTGTGATCAGCAAGCTTTCGATCCTGGAGCATCCGCTGGTGCGGGATGTGCTGGCGTACCTGCGGCTGATCGCGCAGCCTTATGACGATGTGGCTTGCGCGCGGGTGCTGGCGGCGCCGGCATGGCAAATGGAGCCGGAAGACCTGGTGCGGCTGACGCAGCGGGCTTCGAAGAAACGAGGAGCGGCGCTGATCGATATTTTGCAGGCGCCGCAGACGGAACTGGCGTTTGATGCGTCGCAGGCCTCGGTACAAGTGCTGCTTGATTTTCTTCTGGCGCAACGAAAGACCATTAACCGGCGGAGCGCGAAGCAAATACTAGGGTCGGTGATTGACTGGCTGGAAATTCGCGAGCGCGCGGCGGTGCAGGATCGCAAATATGTAACGCGCCTTGCGGAATTTGTCGTGGAGTGGGAACCGAAGAGCGATACGAAGGGCTTGGCGGAGTTTCTAGAGTATCTGGATTATTTTGACCAGGCAGGCGGCACGGTCAGTCTAGAGGATGATGTTCCGGGCGACGCGGTGCAGCTGATGACGGTACACGGCGCGAAAGGGCTGGAGTTTCCGCATGTGTTTTTGCTGCGGCTGAATAACAAGGCGTTCCCGGCGTCGGAGCGGACGCGGGTGTTTGAATTCCCTGCCGAGTTGATGAAGGAGGGCGGCGCGCCGGCGGAGCAGTTTCACATACAGGAAGAGCGGCGGCTGTTTTATGTGGCGCTGACGCGGGCGCGCGAGCGGCTGACGATTACCACGCTGACGGACAAGAAGGGCAAAGTGCCTACTTTTGTCGAGGACATTGTGATGGATCTGGTGGTGAAGCGACGGGATGTGGTGCAGATAGCGCCGCGACTGGCTCCACGCGTGACGAGTGATGAGGTGCCAAGTGGGGGCGCGGTGGCGGCTTCCCTGTTTCCGGCGCCGATCGATCCGCCGCGAATTTTTTCGCGGATTGCTTCGTTGGCGGAAACGTTTCATCCGCCGTCGCCGGAGCCGCTGAAGCTGAGCCCATCGGCGCTGGACAATTACCGCAGATGCCCGCAGCAATATTTGTTTGGGCGGCTGTGGGCGCTGGAGGAAGGGCCGCGAGGCACGTTGACGTTTGGGCGGGTGGTACACGACACGATACGGAGAACGCTTGCGGAATTGCGTAAAGGCAACAAATTGCCATTTGAGGAAGTGCAACGGATATTTGAGACGGAATGGAAGTCGGCGGGTTTTGAGGATGATTACCAGGAGAACGAATACAAGAAGGATGGGCTGGAACAGCTGAAAGTGTTTCACGCGGCGATGCTGGAAAGCCTGCCGGAAATTCTCGAGCAGGAGAAGACGTTCGAATTGCCGATGGAGAACAACGTGATCATTGCTGGGCGCATTGACCAGGTGAACGCCTTGGGGCGCAATGACGTGGAAATCGTGGATTACAAAACCGGGAAGCCGAAGAAGGATCTGGATGCGCGGCGGGATTTGCAGTTGAGCATCTACGCGCTGGCGGCGGTGGAGATATTCGAATGGAACCCGGTGCGGCTGGTGTTTCACTACCTGCAAAATAACCAGATACAAGCGACGACGCGGGATGCCAAGCAACTGCAGGACGCGCAAAAGGTTGTGCAGGAGGTGGCGGCGGATATTCGCGCGGGGCAGTTTCCGCCAAAGCCTGGGTACCTGTGCCGCAATTGCGCGTACAGGTCGATTTGCCCGAGCCATGAAGAGGCGCTGTGTTCATAGACGGAGCTCGTAGACGGAACTGTTAGAGTCGAGATTCGGAAGGTGAAAAATAAGAAAGGGCGCTGCGAAAAAAACCGCGGCGCCCTTTTTTTCAATCTGATTGAGGTGCTACTTACCTTTTTTTGTGGTGCTCTTCTTTGCTGGCTTCTTCTTCACAAACACCTCCGCAATTTTCAAAGGCCGGAAAAAATCGCTCGGCCCGATATAGTTGTCTCACAAATAGGTCGCACACACTAGCAGCAAAAAAGAAAATTTATATTAAACGGTTGTGGAGCGTGAGGCGCGGAGTGACGGACGCGAAGCATCGGACGTTGCTTGGCGTTACTTGACGCTAATTAATGCGGAGCGGCGCCGGCGTAGTAGCCTTCGCGGGCATCGACGGTGAGGCCTTCACGCTTCACGCGCACTTCGATGGTGTGATAGTCGAGGGCGCGATTCGTTCCGGCTGGCGAATAGGCCAGGGTGTATTGGTTGCGGGCTTCTTCGGTGACGCGGGAATAAAGTTCTTCCATGGTGCTGCGCTTGGCGGCGAAGTACACATCGCCTCCACTGTCGTGGGCGTAATCCACGAGGCGACTGAAGCGGCGTTCGAAATAGGCGCTGCTGACAGCCACGCTGTAGACGGAGATCCCGTAACGAAGCAGCTCTTTTACGGTGGACTTGTAATCGTGGGTATTGGATCTGATTCCGTTGGCGCCATCGGAAATGAGGAAAATGATCTTGCGGCGTTCGCGGCCGCGATCTTTTAGGACTTGCGCGGCGCTGTAGACAGCGTCGTCCAGAGCCTTGGTGGTTTGGCCTTTGACAATGTTAACGGTAGGGGCGACATTAGGCGAATCCCCGATGGCGGAGTGGCCGTTGATTACCGGGCCTTCATTCATAGGTGCGGAAGGGGGCGCTACCGCCGGCTCGGTATTCAGCTCGGTGCGTTTTATTTCGGTTAGTAATTTGTCCTGATCCTTCGTGAAGCCCCTGCCTTCATGAAAAAACTGATCAAAGCGGGCGATATAGGCTTCATCGGCGGTGCTGACTCCGGCAACGATGGCGCGCAAGCTGGCGGCGACCTCCTCCGCGTCTTTTCGTTTTAGATCATTGTCGATGAGAATAACCATGGAAAGGGGGAAAGCTTCGTTGCTGAAATAGGCGATGCGTTGTTCGACTTTGTCTTCGAAGATGCGAAATTCGTCTTTGCCCAGGTCGGGAACGAGGCGGCCGGAGCCGTCTTTGACGGTGACGGGAACGATGACCTGGTTAACGGGGATTACGATTCTGCCGCCCTGGCCATTGGCGGCGGTATTGGCTGGGGGTGGCGGCTGCTGAGCATTCGGGGCAGGAGCAGGTGTATCTGGCTTAGTTTCTTGCGCGTTCGTTGCGATGAAGGGAATGAGTAGGGTGGTGAGGGCGACGATTACTGTTTTTCGTAGACTTTTCATGGGCCTCAAGCCAAACTTCGTGTCGATTTAGCCTCTCGAGGATTCTGGCTACACATCCATCCCGTCCGTTCACGGCATCGTAGGATGCATGCTGGCCGCCAGAGGCGAGCAACAGCGGGATTCTAGCAGAGGAAAGTATACATGCATTCTTTGAGCAAGCTTGTGAGGGTGTGGTTGGCAGTGAGCAGCGCGACGATGCTCGCGGTGCCAGCAGTTCCGCAGGAGGCCAGCAGTCAAGGACCGGTGATCCGGTCGCAAGTGAACCTGGTCAACGTGTTCGCCACGGTGCGGGATAAAAATAAAAGAATTGTGGGCGATCTGAAGCAGGAAGACTTCAAGATTGTCGAGGATAATCAAGACCAGAAGATTTCGTTTTTTTCCAAGGAAGTGAGCTTGCCGATTACACTGGCTTTGCTGCTGGATACTTCCGGCAGCGAACAGGACATGCTGGGGGCGATTCAAGCGGCGGGGAGCCAGTTTCTGGACCGGGTGCTGCGCAAGGGCGATGAAGCGCTGGTGATGTCGTTCGATACGGACGTGGATATGCTTTCGGACTTCACCGATGACCGGGCGCAACTGGATCGCGCGGTGCGACGGGCGCGGATTAATACACCGGGCGGAGGGATGATCGCGGGGAATCCGGGGCCGATCGGAAATCAGCAGATGACCGGGACGGCTCTGTATGATGCAATTTATTTGGCGAGCGGAGAAAAACTGAATACCGAAGCGGGGCGAAAAGCGATCGTAATTGTTACCGATGCGCAGGACGAAGGCAGCAAAGTGAGAATTGAAGAGGCTATTGAGTCGGCGCAGAGGACGGATTCAGTGATCCACGTTTTGCTGGTGGCGGACCGGAGATTTGGCGGCGGGAATCCTGGTGTCGCGAAGAAGCTTGCGGATGAAACCGGTGGACGGATGATTGTCGTGAGTAATGAGAAAAAATTAAAAGAAGCGTTCGACGAAATTTCGGACGAGCTGCGCAGCCAGTACACGCTGGGGTATTACCCGAGTAACGCGGCGCGCGACGGGAAATTTCGCAAAATTAAAGTGGAAACGAATAACCACGACTTGAAGGTGTTGGCGCGGAAAGGCTATTACGCTCCCAAGGGAGAAGCGGCTTACCTAGGTGAGCCCGCTGGAGGAGTGGCTGGCGCTCCGTTGGCGTTGGCTCGCGCGAAGTAACCGCGTCTGGCGCGCACCTGGTAGCCCTTGTGGTCGGGGGTTTCGATACGGATTTTGTGGTAGCGGCCATCCATAACGTAATTGGTAGGGCTGTAAGCGATGGAGTATTCGTTACGCAGCTCGTCACCAATGTCCTGAAACGATTGATCCAGATCATCCACGTGGTAAGGGAAAAAGGCGCGGCCGCCGGTTTCTTCCGCTAAATCCTGCAAAATTTGGTCACCGGGCGTGAGGTGGTTTTTTCGATTGGCGGCCTTGGACGGATCGGTCTGCGAAAGCGCGATCCATTGCGTGCTAGTACTGATGGTGTAAATCACCACGCTGGCACGTTGGGCCATTTCGATGGCTTCGGCGCGAGTGCGAGTGGAGAGATTGTCATCGCCGTCGCTGATTAAAATCATCACGCGGCGCACGACGTCGGGCTGATCGCCCGGTGGGCGGGGCGGGTGGCTCAATTCATTCAAGCATGCGGAATAGATGGCGTCATAAATGGCGGTGCCGCCACCTGCTCGTGTCTTGAAGATTTCGTCGCGTAGGGCTCCGGCATCGCCAGTGAATTTTTGGATGACTTGGGGCTCGTCGTCAAAGGTCATGACGAAGGCTTCGTCTTTGTTATGGCGCAGAACGCTGAAGAGGAAATTTGTGGAGGCGTCCTGTTCGAACTTCAAGCGGTCGCGAATGCTGTTGGAGGTGTCGAGTAACATTCCTATGCGTAGCGGAAGATCGGTCTGCTTACTGAAATAGCGAATTTCCTGGGGGGCTTTATCGTCAAAAATTTTGAAGTCGGCCTTTTCCAGGTCGGGGACAAGTTTGTTGCGGCGATTTAGCACGGTGAACAAAATGTCGACGAGGTTGACGCGGCTCTGGATTACGGTGGGATTCTGACCTGCGGGCGGCGCTTGTGATACGTCGGGAGTCGCGGGCGGAGGTGTGGATTGCTGCGGCGGCGGAGGGGGCTGTTGCGCAGAATGTGGCGGCGGCAAAAGTAATCCGACCACGAGAACGAAGGCCAAAATTAAGACTAGTTTGGGTGGCATCTGCCCAGATTATAGGTATCCGTGGAGGCCAGCGTCAATTTTTGCTGGGTCTCCCCCGGCGGCCTTGGCTAACGTATGCAGAAACGCGCGGAGCTCGGGCGGCAATGGAGCGCGGAGCTCCATTCTTTCGCCGGTTCTTGGGTGAGAGAAAGCTATTTTAGCGGCATGCAAAAAATTGCGTCCCAGCGGCGGAAGGGCCATGTCTCCCACACGCAACTGGGCAGCGGCTCCGTAGAGCGTGTCGCCTACTACCGGATGTTTGAGCGCGGAAAAATGGACGCGGATCTGGTGGGTGCGGCCAGTGTGAAGCTGGACTTCCAGCAAAGTTGTGGAGTCGATGGGAAGCAGGGTGCGCCAGTCGGTGCGCGCTTCGCGCGAGTTGGCAATTTTTGCGCCACGAAATGTCTTCTGTTCGGCGGCCATGCGTACGCGCTTCAGCGGGTCGCGGCCGATGGCTAGCTCGATTCGTCCGCTGGTGGTCTCGAACGAGCCTTGTACCAATGCGACGTAGGTTTTATTTACGGTGCGCTGGCGAAAGGCTTCGCCAAGTCGCGCGTGGGCCGCGTCTGTTTTGGCGACGAGAATGACCCCGGAGGTTTCCTTGTCGAGGCGGTGAACGATTCCGGGACGCAACGCGTCACCCAATTGCGAGAGGGACTGCCCGCGGCCGAGCAAAGCGTTGACCATAGTGCCGGTCGCGTTGCCTGCGCCGGCGTGCACGGTCATGCCCGCGGGCTTATTGACGGCGATGATGTCGGCATCTTCAAACAAAATGTCGAGCGGGATAGATTCCGCATGGGCTCGCAACGGGGGCCGGGCTTTGGGAGTTACGGTGACTTTTTCGCGGGTATGTAAGCGATGCGATCCTTTAGAGGGCTTTCCGTCGACTAGAACAAGTTCGCCGTCAATTAATTCTTTGACGCGAGTGCGGCTTAGCTCTGGATACCTGGTAGCCACGGCATGATCGAGGCGGTCTCCGATTTCGGACTCTAAGACCTCGAACGAGAGGACGGAATTCTCGTCTGACCCTGAGGGCGCTTCGGTTTTGATTTCTTTTTCAGCGCTCATGCTGGACCTTGGAATTACGGGCGCATCTCGCTGCGATACTCCCATCATTCAGAATAGTGCAGGCTGAATAATTCAGGCGCGTTTTTTTGCTGATACAGTGGCGTCCACATTGGCGCCAAAAATGGCATCGAGCAAGATCAGCGCGGCTCCGATGGTGATGGCGGAATCGGCGACGTTAAAAGCGGGCCAGCGGTAGGAGCCGATCCACACTTCCAGGAAATCGGTGACGCCGCCGTGAAGAATGCGGTCGGTGACATTTCCGGTTGCGCCGGCGATTAACAGAGCGAGCCCGGCGAAGGTCATGGGGCCGCCAGTCTTACCGGCGACCAACAGCCAGGCAAGAATGATCACCACCAGAACCGAGCCAGCGATCAGAATGGATTTCATCCAAGGTGAATTGGAATCAGCAAAAAAGCTGAAGGCGATACCAGGATTTGTGCTGTGGACCAGATAAATTAAATTGCGCACGACCTCGTGGCGGTAGCTTTCGGTGGTGGAGACTTCAAACCATGCTTTGGTGGCGCGGTCGGCGATGACCACCGCGAGGGTGAGCCACAACCATCGCAATCGCGGTGAGATTTGCACTAGGTTTTCACTTTCAATACGTCAAGATCCTTCCGTCCTTGGTGGATCTTAACGATGATGAGGCGAGTCAAAGAATTGGCCTTCTTAAGGGGCGCTTTCGATTTCGGCCAAGGCTTCAGTGCACCGTTCACAAACGGTTGGATAGCGCGGGTTTTCGCCTACATGGGTCGAATAGTTCCAGCAGCGTTCGCACTTGGCTCCGTCCGCGCGTTCGATTTTGATGGCGAGGCCAGGAAGCGATTCGCTTTGCACAGCCCCGGTGGGGGCGGCAAGTTCAACATCCACTTGCGAAACAATAAAGAGCGCGGGCAGAATATCGCGCCTTTCCTGCAGTAATTTCTGTAATCCCGGCGCTTCGCTACCGGCGTGAAGCTTTACTTTGGCCTCCAACCCGCCGCCGATGGCTTTGGCCGCGCGAGCTTGTTCTAGCGCCACCAAAACCGCGGAGCGCACTTGCGCGAGGCGCGCCCATTGTTCGGCCGCGTCCCTGCTGATTCCGCTGGCGAGCGAATCGGGAGCAGCGAATTCGGCCTGATGCACGCTTCCCGCTCCCTGCGCATTCGCCGGAAGCATCTTCCAAATTTCTTCGGTGGTGAAGACCAGGATAGGCGCGAGCAAACGCACCAAGGCGCTGGTAATTTTCCAGACGGCAGTCTGCGCCGAACGTCGCGAATTGCTGCGGGGCGCTTTGGTATAGAGGCGGTCCTTCAACACGTCAAAATAAAAGGAGCTGAGATCCACGACGCAATAATCGTGGATGGCGTGGTAAACGCGATGAAATTCGTAACCGGAGTACCACTCGCGGCATTTGCGCGATAACTCCGCGGTACGATCGAGCATGCAGCGATCGATTTCTTCCAGCTGATCAACAGACAACGAATCTCGTGAAGGATCGAAATTGGCCAAATTTCCGAGCGCAAAACGAAAGGTGTTGCGAATTTTGCGATAAGCTTCGCTGAGCTGGGTCATCACCCGTTCGCTCATCTTTACGTCGGCCTGGTATTCCTGCGAGGCCACCCAGAGGCGCAGAAGATCGGCACCCCATTTTTCGCAAATCTCGGCGGGCTCGACGACATTGCCGAGAGATTTGGACATGGGGCGACCTTGCTCATCGAGGGTCCAGCCGTGGGTCACCACGCCGCGGAAGGGCGCGGCATTTTTGATTCCGGTGGCGACCAGCAATGAACTTTGGAACCAACCGCGATATTGGTCGGGACCTTCAAGATAAATGTCCGCAGGCCATTCGGCACCGTGCAAGACGGCAAGGTTGGAAGAGCCAGAATCAAACCACACGTCGAGAATGTCGTGCTCCTGCCGCCATTTGGTGGAGCCGCAGGAACACTTTGTATTGGGCGGCAACAATTCTTCCGGGGTGTGCTGATACCAGGCGTCGGCGCCTTCCTTTCTGAACCAGTCCAAGACGTTGCGTAACGCGGTGAAATCTTCCAGACGTTTTCCGCAGGCGTCGCAATAAAAGACGATGATGGGCACGCCCCAGAAACGCTGGCGCGAAACGCACCAATCGGGGCGTTTTTCCACCATTTCGTAAATGCGTTCCTCGCCCCAGGCAGGAATCCATTTCACGCCTTCCACTTCATCGAGGGCTTCCTGGCGAAACGTTTTGTCGCGGCCGGGAACGATGGCGTCCATTTTGATAAACCACTGCTCCGTGGCGCGAAAGATCACCGGATTGTGGCAGCGCCAGCAATGTGGGTAAGTGTGTTTGTATTCGTGATGGCTGAGGAGCGCACCGCGATCACGCAGGAGTTTGACGATGATAGGGTTGGCTTCGAAAACATTTTTGTCCTTGTACTCGGGTAAGCCTTCCAGATAAACGCCACGATCATCGAGCGGAGCGTAAGTCTCCAAGCCATATTTCTGGCCAGAATAAAAGTCGTCGGCGCCATGGCCGGGAGCGGTGTGCACGATTCCGCTGCCCTGATCGAGGGTTACGTAATCAGCCAAAATACCGGGAACCTGAAGGGGTAGAAATGGATGCTGAAACTTGCGGCCTTCGAATTCGCGGCCCTTGAAGGTTTCGCGGACGCGGGCTTCTTTAAGATTGCATTCAGATTGGAGCGCAGCGATGCGGTCGGCCGCGAGGAGCAGGGCGCCTTTTTCTGTGTCCACCACGGCGTAGTCGTAGTCCGGATGAAAAGCGAGCGCGCGGTTGTGAGGCAGCGTCCAAGGCGTGGTGGTCCAGATGACGGCGCTAACTTCGTTGCCGGGATTCTGGCCATCGGCGATAGCGAATTTGACCCACACGGAGGGGCTGGTGTGATCTTCGTATTCCACTTCGGCTTCCGCTAATGCGGTTCTGTCGTGCAGGCACCAGTAGACGGGCTTGCGTCCGCGATAGACGTAACCTTTTTCCATGAACTCCAGAAAAGCCCCGGCGATGGTGGCTTCATAATCAAAATTCATGGTGAGGTAAGGATCGTTCCAGCGACCGAAGACGCCGAGGCGTTTGAAGTCGCGCTTGTGTTGCTCCACGTAGCGATTCGCGAATTCACGGCAAAGCTTGCGAAATTCCGAGGCAGATACGGTGCCTTTGCCGCCCAGCTCTTTTTCCACCTGCGTCTCGATGGGCAAACCGTGGCAATCCCAGCCAGGCACGTAGGGGGCGTAATGGCCGGCCATGCTTTCGGATTTGACGATCATGTCTTTCAGAATTTTGTTGAGGCCGGTGCCGAGATGGATGGTTCCCGTGGGATAGGGAGGGCCGTCGTGCAAAACAAAAAGGGGCTTGCCTTTGCGGGTCTCCAGAATTTTTTCGTAGAGATGGGCCTCTTCCCAGGCCGCAAGCTGCTTAGGCTCGTTCTGCGGCAAGCTGGCTTTCATGGGGAAATCGGTTTTGGGCAGATTTAGAGTTTTCTTTAATTCCAGTGGTTCGGCCATGAGCTGAGTAATGGAAAGTCCCCTTTTGTCGCTGGTGTGATGGA
Organism: Candidatus Methylomirabilota bacterium; assembly: GCA_035490135.1. GTDB lineage: Bacteria > Acidobacteriota > Terriglobia > Acidiferrales > UBA7541 > Acidiferrum. The sequence goes on along the minus strand of DATHGV010000178.1, from coordinate 394 downwards.
CGGCGCGGAATAAATGAATCCGGCCTGTGGCCAGCGCGATAAATCCCTTTTTCCCGCATCTATACCGTCATGTTGCTGAAGAGTGGTATAGACGGGAAACATCGGAAAGCTGACTAAATGCGTATGTTACAATGAATAGGAGTCGATGTCAGCCGCGTGGGGTCGCGCAACCTTTCCCGGGGAGCGCGAATCATATTCGGCTAGCACGCTTAATCCGCAATAGCTGCGTCTAAACCGAGGGAAGACGGTGCCCGGTAGAATGATCAATCTCTTGCCGACTCAGCCTCAGCCGCCTAAGGCCAAAGATTCCAGCGCAGAGTCAACGACTCCGCTGCCCCGATTCGGGACTCCCAGCCGATTTGTCACCGATGGTTTCTGGGGAAACCTCAAACAA
>DATHGV010000177.1:0-6627 GCA_035490135.1 Candidatus Methylomirabilota bacterium | reverse complement strand
TAACTGCCCGTCAACGAATGGCGCCTCTGTTCCGAACGTGCGCAGCCCTGGCCCTGCCTCACAACTGGCTAGTCCAGACGGTAGCTCCTGGCTTGTCGATTATTACCGGAAGTAATCGTCGCAAACGGTGCTCCAAGCCATCATCGGCGACTTTTAGCGTCCCGCTGTCACCTGCTCGGAAGTAATCGAAACGAGAATCCACGGATTAGTAATGGGAAGTCGGCTTCCCTCCAGCGATTGGTTGGTCACTGCTGGCGCGTTTATCGGGACAAATCGAGAGGCATTACTCCAGAATTACCTGTGAGGAAAGCAGATTGTTAAACTTGAACCCGGTTATGCGTATGGTCAGAGCATATCTCTGTCGTTTCGTACCTTCTATCTCCGCTTCTTGTAATTCCGGATACAATCGATTGCATGGAACCCAATTCGCGAAAGGTCTCGCGGGTCGCTTTTGCCTATCTGTGGTCCATCTTGTTTTGGATGGGTCTTGCTTCTCTGGCTGCAGGGGAGGATAAGGTCCACTTCTGGGAGAGGGGGCTCCACACATCTTACTGGACTGCACTCCTTGTCGAAGGCGGATTTCTACTGTCCGCGGCGCTGTTGACGCCTCCCATTTTCGCGATAGTTCACCGCTATCCGATCACCAAACCGATTCGGTTTGGTCGCGTAGCTGGGTATGTTCTTGGCATCGCGCTTTACATCATCGCCTGCGTGAGCCTCCGTTGGATTTTAGTGCCGCCTTGGAATGTTCCTGCTCAGAAATTCGAACAACGCTCGTTGCACGCATTGGTTACGGGTTTTTACGTTTTTGCCGAGATAATCTGGAACTTCATCATTGTTCTGGCAGCCGCGCATGCATACGAGTACTTTAAGCGGGCGAGGGACCAGGAACTTGAATTGCAGCAGGCGCTTGCCACCAGCGAGCTCCAAGCCCTGAAGAGTCAGCTTCATCCGCATTTCTTATTCAATACGCTCCATGGAATCTCAGCTCTGATTGACACAGAGAAAGAGCGCGCCAAAACGATGGTTCTCAAGGTCTCTAACTTGCTTCGGACTGCTTTACAGTGTGCGAGCTCCGATGTCATTAGCCTCGATGAAGAATTGAAGTTTGTCGACGATTACCTCGGCGTGGAGAAAATGCGTTTGGAAGACCGACTTGAAGTGCGTTGGCAAATTGACCCCGCCGCGCGGCAATTGCTCGTGCCACAACTGATCATGCAACCTCTCGTGGAAAATGCGATTTTCCACGGCGTGGCTTGCTGCCGCGAAGGAGGATGGATCGAAATTTCGTCTCAGCGGGCGGGAGGCATGCTGGAGATAGCAATTCGCAATAGCGTTGGAGGAAAGCGGCAAGCAGGGATGGGGCTAGGTCTCCAGAATGTGAGAGCACGATTGAAGCACCTTTACGAGGACGAGGCGACTCTCTGCTTCGACCAAGGCAGCGATGGCGTTGCGATCGCGACTCTTGTGTTGCCGGCCATCGGTCAACAGAAGGAGGCGATGAAAGAAATGTTGGCCTCGAATTTACACGCTTAGTGGAGGGAAAGATTGTGCGGGTATTGATTGTCGACGACGAACCACTTTCGCGACGCTCCCTCGAGAATGCGTTGAGAGCGAGAAACGACATTCAAGCCCTCGATTGCGCGAACGATGCTGTTGACGCCCTGGAATTACTACAAAAGAAGCCCTATGACGTTCTTTTGCTCGACATTCAAATGCCGGAATTATCGGGAATCGAGCTGGCCGATCGGTTAAACAAGCGACGGCAACCGATACCATCGATTGTGTTTGTCACTGCGCACCATCAGCACGCGGTTGCTGCATTTGAGAAGCATGCCGTTGATTATGTCCTGAAGCCCTTTTCAAACAATCGTATTCATGAAGCGCTAGATATGGCGATCCGCAGAACGGAAAGCGAGCGGGCCGCACAGTTTGTGAAAATACTGCCTCAACTGGAAGAACTGTTGTCGAAGTCAGCGAAAATCGCCATCAAGACGAAAGGAAGGATCCTTTTTGTCGATCCGGCCGACGTAGTGATTATTGAAGCTCAAGGCAATTACGTATTGTTACAGCGGGCTTCAGGATCGTACCTACTCCGAGAATCGATTTCCACGATGGCAGAAAAGCTAAAACCGTACGGATTTATAAGAATACACCGCTCCGTGCTGGTGAACAGTTCCTTCGTTGAGGAAATTCAGCCTTGGACCACGGGAGAGTACGTGCTTCGCATTAAAGGGGGCAGAGAATACACAGTCTCACGCACTTACAAGAGCAATCTGAAATCCCTGGCAAAGTTCTGGATTGGCGCTGACACTTTCGTCGCGGACTAGCGCCGCGCCAGTTTCACAGCGAGAGAACCCGACACAAAGAGGACCACTGGCTCCCGATCGTCGTGGACGCAGCGTCCAGGACTCGCCGGCTCTTTTCTCTTACACAAAAACCACCAAGGTTAGATCGTTCCGCGTCCAGTTCGACCTGAATTTGACGCTGAGCGTGCCCTCCAATGAGAGTGACTCTTAATTTCCGCGACACCGAGTTTGTGCATCGCAAGGATCTACAGAATCTGGAATTCGTGGACATGTGCCTGTTTTTTGGTGTGTCTTCACAAACTAGCGTGACGGATTTCCGAGAATATGATGCAAGCCTCCAAGATACGGGGTCGGAGGCTGACTAGCTCACCTCCACAAACTCATAAGCCCCAGAAAACAGCTCACGTAAATCATTGAAAAGTAAGCTTCCCAATAGCTTCTCATGTTGGGAATTCGACTTGCTCCAGTATCCGCTCTGAGTATCACCCGGGGCGTGTGTTTAGTTTCTGCGCGGATCATTAGTACATGAATTAATGGAGGCTTCAGTGCATCAAAATGTTCGCAGATTTTTTGTGTTCTCGTGTATGGCCATCTTGGCCCTCAGTCTGACAACCGTTGTGGCCGTGAGCGCTCAAGTAATCAGTGCCGACCTCGTCGGAACCGTCCTAGACAAGACAGGTGCGGCAGTCCCTGGCGCAACCGTCGAAGCAGTTAACTCCGAAACAGGAGTTAAATACGACACTGTGGCAAATGAAAACGGTGAATATCGCTTCAACAATTTAGCGGTAGGAACCTACAGCGTTACTGGCTCCTCCGCCAACTTCGCCGCTACAACGATTAACAATTTTCAGCTTGAGTTGAATAAAACCAGTACGTTGCAAATCACTCTGGAAATTAAGGGCACTGCTACGTCCATCGAGGTCTCGGGTGCTGCACCCGCCTTGGACACGACGACGGCGCAGATTACCAGCACTTTTGACCAGAAGCTCGCGGCGGACCTGCCCGTTTCGTCCGTCACAGGCGGTGTTCTGAATCTTTCCCTCTTGAGCGCTGGAGTCGCCGCAGGCGGCGGAATCGGCGCAGGTACCGGTCCGGCGATCGGTGGCCAACGTCCACGCAACAACAACTTCGCTATCGAAGGCGTCGACAATAACAATAAGTCGGTCACCGGTCCGTTGGTCACTATTCCGAACGATGCAGTGGCGGAATTCTCAGTTCTGCAAAACCAGTTCTCTCCTGACTTTGGTCACTCTTCCGGTGGCCAATTCAACACCATCATCAAGAGCGGCACGAATTCGTTTCATGGAGATGCCTACATCTATTCCGAGAACAGAAATTTTAACGCCATCGACCAATCCACGATCAACAGCGGCCTGACGTCAAATCCGCGCTATGACAACAACCGCATGGGTGGAGTGTTTGGCGGACCTATCATCAAGAACAAACTCTTCTTCTTTGGCGCTTTGGAATATAACCCCATCGGAGCAGCGGCCGTGCTTGGGTCCCCCGTCTGCGCGCCGACATCCGCTGGTTATAGTGCCTTGGCGGCTTTGCCGGGGATTTCAGCGACCAACCTGGCCATTTTGCAAAAGTACGCAGCACCGGCTGGCTCCGTAGACACGACCGGAACGTGCGGTCCTTCTGCCGCCAGCGGTGGGGTGGAAACGGTGACCAGCAACACCGGCGCGACTGCGTCGGTGCCAGAAGGAATTCTCAGCTTCGCGGGTCCCAACTACGTGAATGACTGGGCGGCATTGGGCAGCATTGATTACGACCTATCCCAAAAAGATCAGTTGCGCGGACGTTATGTGTATAACCGCGCGGTCGGGATTGACACAACTGCATTTTTGCCCGCGTTTTATCTGAATGCGCCGACTAAATTCCACCTTTTGACCGTTAATGAATACCACACGTTTAACCCCAACACGCAGAATGAGTTCCGGCTTGGCTATAATCGCTTTGATAATAAAACGCCAGCTGGGAATTTTTCGTTCCCGGGTTTGGATAGCTTCCCCAACATCGTTCTCAACAGCCTCAATGGCCTTAATATTGGACCTGATCAAAATGCACCGCAGTTCACGATCATTAACACCTATCAGTTGTCTGACAACATCAGCTGGACGCACAACAAACATACTGTGAAACTAGGTATTGAGGGTCGCAAATACATCTCTCCTCAGTCATTCACTCAACGAGCCCGCGGCGACTACGAATACAATTCGTTGCAGCAATATCTGGATGACCTGAGCCCTGATGTTTTGGCGCAAAGAAGCGTAGGCCAGTCCACCTATTACGGTGACCAGTCTGCTCTGTATTGGTTCGTGAACGACAACTGGAGAATAAAGCAAAATCTCACTTTGAACTTCGGCGTGCGTTACGAATATACCACCACACCGTTCGGCATTCGGTCGCAAAGCCTGAACAACCTCGCCTCCGTGCCTGGCGTCGCGGTATTTGATGAGCCCCGCGCTCCCAAGAACGACTGGGGACCGCGTGTGGGATTCGCCTATTCGCCCGGCTCCAGTGGCAAGACGTCTATCCGCGGCGGCTTCGGAATCGCGTATGACGTCCACTACGACAACATCGGCATTTTGTCTTTGCCACCGGAGTTGAGCGTTACGGAGAACACCCCGTCACTTACAGCAAATACTCCGAATTTTCTCGCCAACGGCGGCTTGCCACCTGGAACGGGAGGTGTTAAGACATTTGCTACTCCGGCGGCCGCACGAGCTGCTACCACGACTTATTATCCGCCAAACGTATTGGATCCGAAGTCCATGGATTGGACCTTGGGTGTTCAGCACAGCTTCTGGAATGATTACACCGTCGAGGTGCGCTACATAGGTACTCGAGGGATTCATCTTAACGTGCAATCAATTGTCAACCTTGCGGCTCAGACGACTCCTGCTTTGCACCTGCCCACCTACATCGGAAATGTGCCATCGCAGGCCGCCTTGGACGCTTCGACAGTAAACCTGGGCACAATTCTAAATAGCAGTGATGGTATAGTGCCACTTTATGATGCTGCTGGTTTCAATCAAAATGCCCTTACGGCGTTCATCCCTGCCGGATCCTCGACTTATCACGGCATGGCGTTGCAGGTCACGCGCCGTATGAGCCACGGACTGCAGTTTGTTGGCGCTTATACCTACAGCCACTTAATTGATAACAGCACTGCAGACTTCCACACCACAGACCTGACGCCGCGCCGCCAGCAGGACTTTGAGAATTTGTCTGCTGACCGGTCCAACTCAGCTCTGGATCATCGTCATCGCTTTACTCTGGCGCTGGTATACGACGAACCGTTTTTCAAAAATGGAAACGCGTTTACCAGGAACGTTTTCGGCAATTGGGAAATTGCCCCGATCTATACATATCAGACCGGAGAGTGGGCAACCGCACAAAGTGGCTTCGATGCCAATCTTAACGGCGATTCTGCTGGCGACCGCACCATTACCAACCCTTCGGGTGTCGGAGTTACAGGAAGCGGCGTAGTGCCACTTTGCACTAGCGCCGTGGCGCCCGCGGATTGCACTTTGGCTAACGTCTTGAACATTGCAGACAATGTTGTGGGTTACACCGCAACCAACCCAAGTGCAAAATATATTCAGGCCTACTATGGCGCCTTGGCGAATACCGGCCGCAATACCATTCTCACTCCCCCAACGAACAACTTCGACGCCACGGCGATCAAGCGCTTCGCGATCACCGAGCGGTACAAAGTTGAGTTCGGAGTGCAGGCCTTCAACCTGTTGAATCATCCACAATTTATTCCATGCTGCGCCGCGGGTGCTGGCCCCGGTGCGCTCGGTGGAGCGACCAACGCGGTGACTGCCCAGGGCGTTACCGGTTCGGCGCGCAACGCCCTTGAACCGCAACGCGGCATCTTCAACAACTTTAGTGCGGTGTTCCCGAGCGAAGCTCGAGCGCTGCAACTTTCCTTGAAGATTTTCTTCTAGACCCAACCCTTTCGCTTCTCGATCAAGCGATAGGTTGGCAGAAGGCGTCCCGATCTTAGGGACGTCTTTTGCTTTTTTCCAGCGACGCACGAAAGCAACCATACATCGGTGATTTCCAGTGCCCCATTATATGTATTGTCTTTTAATTCCTCAGGAGGAATCAATGAACCAAATGGTCCAAAAAATAGTCGCCATGATCGCATTGGGAACTTTTGCGCTGGTTATCGGGCTCGGCGAGTTGCGGCAAGCGCAAGCGCAGGAGGCCAAAGAACCGTATCCAAGCATGGCTCCGCTTGATCAATACTTAATGGATCGCAACGCCGAGATTGCCATGGCGCGGAGCGCGGCCCCGGAGGCCA
>DATHGV010000176.1:0-5306 GCA_035490135.1 Candidatus Methylomirabilota bacterium | reverse complement strand
ACCGGCCGCGACAACGTTAGGGAAGGGGTGCCATCCGTCCACAAGTGTCGGACCCAGTTCTATGCCAACGTGAAATCAAGTGGTAATATTCCTCGCTAATATGTCAGTGAGCGGTCCCATCTCTCATTACGCGTTGGGCAGCACGGACGCGGAGCACGAGCGTCTCATCTGGCAAGCTGAGCGCTTCGCTCCTCTCACCGAACGATTATTTCGTGAGGCGGGCATTGGTCCAGGTCAACGTGTGCTGGACATCGGATCGGGAGTCGGTGACGTAGCTCTGCTGGCGGCGAGACTGGTAGGTTCTTCCGGAGAAGTGGTGGGAATCGAACGTGACGCACGATCGATCGCCCGCGCACAGGCCCGCGTGACGGACGCTGGCCTGCATAATGTGAGCTTCGTCCAATGCGATCTTTCCCAAATTCCAGACAGCAAATCCTTCGATGCTGCCGTGGGCCGGTTCATCCTCATGTGGCTTCCTGATCCAGTTTCCGCTTTGCGCTCGGTGTCTCGATTGGTTCGCCCCGGCGGAGTCCTGGCTTTCCAGGAGCCATATTGGGCGCCGCTTCTTTCGCTTTTGGCGCCATTGCCACTATGGTCTGCCGCGGCATCTCTGATTTACAAAACATTCCAACTTTCCGGAGCAAACCCTGAATTAGGTCCAGCGCTTTACCAGGCATTCCAAGAGGCGGGGCTACCTGGACCAGCCATGCGTTTGGAGATGCCGCTGGGGAAGGGTCCCGAGTTCGCGCAATGGTTCTACGATATTTTGTGCACGCTGCGACCGCAGATTCTGAAGTTCAACCTGCCGATCGGGCCTCTGGGTGATATCGACACGCTCGTAGAAAGACTTCAAGTCGAGGGTAAGTTCTCGGACTCCGTTGTCTCCTTTCCGCCTCCCGTCGGAGCTTGGGCCCGCAAGCCTGCAGACTAGTGTCCCTACGCAGTCAGCAAACAGTGGTACTTGTATCAGCCGAGTCCTGGGCGTTAGGTAGCGAACCGATCAACGGTACCGCGGACGTGAGGTGATCGTGGCTATTGGAAACGTCATTCCCGTAAACGATATCTCGACTAGAACGGTTCGCAGAATTCAAAAGCACATTATCCCGCTGCTTTTTCTCCTCTACGTAGTTGCCTTCCTCGACCGCATCAATATTGGTTTCGCGGCGCTCACGATGAATGCGGACTTGGGCATCACAAGTGCCCAGTTCGGACTGGTCACTGGGATTTTCTTTTGGGGTTACTTCTTATTTGAAGTCCCAAGCAATCTGCTCTTGCACAGAATCGGCGCGCGCATCTGGATTGCTCGCATCCTGATCAGTTGGGGGATCGTAGCAATGCTTACCGGAGCCGCACACAGCGTGCCGCAACTGTGTGCGGCTCGTTTCCTGCTCGGTGTCGCCGAGGCTGGCTTCTTCCCCGGGATCGTTCTGTATCTGACCTATTGGTTTCGGCGGCGAGAGCAAGCGCAGATGATTGCACTGTTCATGGCGGCCGTGCCCGTCTCGAATATGCTGGGCGCTCCGGTTTCGGGCTTCATTTTGGATCACGTTCACTGGCTGGCGATCAGCAGTTGGCGTTGGCTCCTCATTCTGGAAGGGCTTCCGGCCATCGTTTGCGGTGTTCTCACTTATTTCCTCCTGCCGAGCCGCCCGGCGGAAGCTGCATTTCTCACGCCGGACGAAAAGGGCTGGATTACTGCGGAACTGGCGCGAGAGGTACAAGAGAAGACCAGCGAGCATGCACACTCGCCGTGGCACGGATTGTCTCACCACCGGGTGTGGCACCTGGCCTGCATCTCTTTCACGTTTCAGATTGCGCAGTACGTACTATTTTTCTTTATGCCCCAAGTGGTGAGATCGCTTTCGGGTGTCAAATCAAACGCTGTCACCGGCATCCTAGTCATGGTGCCCTACCTGGCCGGCTTACTGGCGTTGATTGCCGTCTCCCGCAGCTCTGATCGCAGGATGGAAAGGCGATACCACGTGGCAATTCCGGCCGTCGTTGGGGGCTTCTTTCTGATGTCGTTGGGTACGACCAATTCAGTCTTCCCTTCGATCGCGCTGTGGTCCTTTGCCGCCATGGGAATACTAGGCATGATCAGCCCATTTTGGTCGCTCCCCAACGAATTTCTGGCGGGAGTTTCTGCCGCCTCGGGCATCGCCTTAGTCACTTCTATAGGGAGTTTGGGCGGGTTTGTCGGGCCATCCATCATGGGGGCTGTTGCGAAAGGAGCGGGCGGGATCTACAGAGGTTTCGCCGTCGCTGGCATATCATTGTTTGTGTCAGCGACGCTTGTAATGTTCTTGCCAAAAAAAGAGCGTCAGTCGGCAGCCGTTCCTGGAAAGGCGCTCGCGTCGCCGTAAGGTCGCTTTTGTGCACAAGCCTAGGGCGTGTTGCGCTACCTCGGTCGCTACACCCATCGCGTGGCCATTTCCAATCATCGCTTGTTGGCCTTCGAGCAAGAGCGCGTGACTTTTCGCTGGAAGGATTACGCCCACGGTAGCAAGCCCGGCACAATGACCCTGGGCGCCACCGAGCTCTTGCGCCGTTTCTTTCTCCACGTGCTACCCAAAGGCTTCGTCCGTATCCGTCACTTCGGTTTTCTCGCCAATCGCTTTCGGGCTTCCCACTTAGCCTTGGGCCGACAACTACTAGACCCCAGCCCATCGAGGTTGGAAGTTCAGCCGCAGCAAGGGCAGTCCGAGAGTTCTTCTCTCTGGCACTGCCCGCGCTGCGGCGCGAGCATGGTCGTGGTCCAGAGATTTACCGCTGCGGAATTAGCCGTATGCACGTACTTCGATTCCTCCTAATGCAGCCATCGGTCACGGAGCTTGGCTGTGCGAGAGCACGCCCATGCTTCCTCTATCCATCCCAGGCCAATGGCCTCTTTTGCGACCTTCCCCCGGCACTCTTCCATGTCCCTGCAGCACGACACACGATCTCAACCCGCTTTTCAGCGGCCTACTCATAAACCTGCTACACCTCAAACTGCCGTTCAAATCCCATAGCTCACCGCGTCCGCCGCAAACACCAGCGGCTTCCTCCTAGTCTCCTCATCGAAAACGCTCGGATCGAGATTCCCCTTCTCCCCAAAACTGTGCCCGAGGCGTTTCCGATCAAGGCTAGCGACCATCCGTCCGGAACGCGGCGATTCAGTGAGTCTCACGGCGTGCTAGAATCCGCCAACAGGCCGATCCTTATCGGCAAGGATTAGGGCCCATGAGATTCTTGCTACGGTTCGCCACGAGTTGTTGCCCGGTCCTGATTTGGGCGTCCTTTCTGCCTGCGCAGGATGGTGCAGCTCTCTATAAGCAGCACTGTGCCGCCTGTCATGACCAGATCAGTCCCAGGATTCCCCCGCGCAGCGCACTGCAGAGAATGTCCTCAAAAAGAATCCTCCGGACTCTGGATTTCGGTCTGATGATGAGCATCGCGTATCCCCTTCGGCGCGAAGAACGCGAAGCCATTGCAAACTTCCTCGGCACTGCAGGAGAGGATGCTGCACCATTTCCAAGTAGCGCCTTTTGCCCTGAAAAGGAGCCATCGCTTCTGTCAACAGCTTCCGCGAGTTGGACAGGCTGGAGTCCGACCTTTGCGAACACGCGTTTTCAATCGGCGCAGGATGCGGGCCTGACTGTTGCTCAGGTTCCCAACCTTAAACTGAAGTGGGCGTTCGGTTTTCCGGGGGACATTATTGCGTTCGGCGCTCCCACAATTCGGAGCGGCGCCCTATTTACTGGCAGCGCCAGTGGAACCGTCCACGCGTTAAACGCGAAGACGGGGTGCTTATACTGGACGTTTCAGGCCAATGGACCTGTCCGTTCCGCTCCACTCATCGTGGAAAACGGCACCGGCTATTCCCTCGCCTTTGGTGATCAGATTGGGTGGTTTTATTTGCTCGATGCAAGGAATGGAAAATTGCTTTGGAAGCAGAGAATCCATGACCACGAGGCCACTCGGCTAACGGGCTCGCCGGTCTTCCATAATGGTGTTGTGTTTGTTCCTGCCGCCTCCTGGGAAGAGACTCGGTCAATTTCCCCCGAGTACGCTTGTTGTACCTTTCGTGGGAGCATTACCGCCCTGCGTATCTCCGATGGTTCCTTGGTCTGGAAAACCTACCTGGTCGAGCCCTCCCGAAAGACCGGAGTCACCGCCAATGGCAAACCCACCTTCGGGCCATCCGGTGCACCGGTATGGTCCACGCCAACTGTGGATGAAAAGCGGGGCGTTTTGTATGTGACTACGGGTGACAACTATTCCATGCCGGCGACGTCCACCAGTGATGCTGTCGCTGCCCTGCAACTGAACACCGGTCAAATCCTCTGGTCGCAACAGACCATGCTGGGGGACGCCTTCAATAATTCCTGCACCGTCCGTGGCCCTAATTGCCCATTCGATGCGGGGCCTGATTTCGACTTTGGTTCTTCGGCCTTGCTAGTAAGCGTTGGCGGACGAGAACTCCTCATCGCCGGCCAAAAGTCTGGACTCGTCTATGCCTTTGATCCGGATCGGAAGGGAAAGATTCTTTGGCAGGCGCGCGTTGGCAAAGGAGGTGTCACTGGGGGCATCCAGTGGGGCATGACGAGTGACGACAGAAACGTCTATGTCGCTGTCTCGGACGTGGTGAGGAAACAACTGGTCACAGGTGCCAACGTCGTCGGCGGTGCAGACTTCGACCCGATCCAGGGAGGCGGCCTCACGGCCTTGCAACTGAAAGACGGCAACAAGGCTTGGTTTGCGCCCAGTTACCCGTGTACTCCTCCGCGACCGGGCTGCAGCCCGGCTCAATCCGCAGCGCTGACTTGCATAAGTGGTGCCGTTTTCTCCGGGTCTCTCGACGGACATCTTCGAGCGTTCTCGACAGAGGACGGCCACCTCCTTTGGGACTTTGACACGGTGCGCGACTACTTTACGGTGAACGGTGTTCCAGCAAAGGGTGGTTCCATCGATGGTGCAGGTCCCGTAGTCGTGGATGGGGTGCTCTACCTTAATTCGGGCTACCCACGCCTCGGCGGCATGCCGGGAAACGCATTACTGGCTTTCTCCGTAGATGGCAAATAGACAACGCCAAAACAGCAGCCAATGACGGGCAACTCGGAACTAACGCTCTGTCCTCTCATGACTCCCGGAGGTCTGCGCGATACACATCGCGATACACAATAACGTTGCCTACGACGTACTTCCAATGACTTGCAGTGCCGTCCGTGCTCTTCCATGTCGTTGAAAGTACTTGTACTGTCACGGCAGAGGTCGCGAGTTCGAGTCTCGTCGTCCCCGCCATTCTTTCCAAAAGAGTTGCACTAATT
>DATHGV010000175.1:0-4007 GCA_035490135.1 Candidatus Methylomirabilota bacterium | reverse complement strand
CGACATTGCTGGAAGAGGATAATTGCAAATCGCTCGCCGCCCGCGTTCTCTCCGATTTCCAGAAATTGTTGCCTGAGTTCAAGGTCGATCCTGTCGAAGTGCGCATTTACCGCCGTGGCCACCCCATGTTCATGGCCACGCCAGGCCAGTTCACCAAAAACCGCATAGCCGCCGCTTATCCCATGGACCGCATTTACTTCGGCAACAACGATTCCGGCGGCCCCGAATCCCTAACCAGCGAAGCTATCCGCCTGTCTCAAGGCGGCGCCGTATGGGCCGAAATGGTCCTCACAGGCAAACCCGGCGCCAAGGATTTCGCCGAAAAAGTCCTCAATACGCGCGAATTCTAAACTCGCGCTTTTTCCATTGCCGATACTGGACCTGCGGCAGAATAGCTACCGCACACTTTGCAAATTGGTGTATACATTTCTGCAACCGGGCGTCCCAATTCAATAATTAAGCCCAAGAAATATATGGAGGAAAATTATGAAAAAATCACTGACCCTGGCGGCGGTGGCGTCTTTGCTCGTCGTCGCGTCGCTAGCCGTTGCGCGGGCCCAAAAAGAACTCAGCAAGGACCACGTCACCCACGTTTCTGCGAGTAAGGCGACATTTAAACCCATGGAGAGGAGTGGGGGTGGTGTATCCAGCGCCGTCCTGTATGGCGACCCGGACAAAGGCCCTCATGCAACGTTCACGAAGTTCAAGCCGGGCTACGACGCCGGAACGCACTACCACACAAACGACGTGCGGATTGTAGTCATCAAAGGAGCTTACCTGTACAAGGACGAGGACGGCGAAAAGCGCGTAGGCCCGGGAGAATTCCTATCAGTTCCCGGAGGTCACAAGCACTGGAGCGGTGGTGACAAAACAGAAGGCGCGCTGTTTTATCAGGACGGCCCGGATAAATTCGATCTCGTTCCCGTGAAATAATTAGAATTAAAATCGGCTGACTCATTACCGACCGCATTCTTGGCAGCATTTGCGAAGGATGCGGTTTTTATTTTTGCCCGCGCGGATAACAGACACACCGTTTTTGTGTTGCGGATTTTCCAAACAAATCAGCTGCGCATCACCGAGCTACTGCAACTGAATTCTATACAGATTGCGTCGCGTATTTTGGCGCCTGTACGCGTAGAACGAGGGGCTGATGGCCGAATCCACACCGTTCGGAATAGTTAAAGCGGTTTTCGCGGCGGGGAAATCCTCCACTCGCGAAACTCCAGCCGGAGGTAACTTCGGCAGTCCGAACGGCTGCGTCAAGGGAAGCGCGTAGGTATTGCCGTTCTGGAAAGTGAAAAACACGAATTTTCCGGAGGTATCCCAATCGATCAGGCAATTAAGCGCGCACACTAGCAGTTCCTCGTTGCCGCCCATGCGGAATGCCTTGATTGCCGCAGTGTGTTCCTGGTTCGAGACCGGCACGGAGGCGGTTACCCATTGTCCGTCTGGAGATACGGTGTAAAGGTCCAAGACTCGTTCGCCGGTTATCTTACTGCGCGCGCTTCCGTCAGTTTTCATGCGATAGAGAAAATTGGAACCGCCCTCAACAGCGCGAAAAACGAGATCACCATCCGGCAAGAACTGAGGCGAATCTTCGACTTCTGTCGAGGAGATGCGCACAGGGGATGAACGCCGATTCATGGGGGCGACCCATATGCGGGGATGACCGGCCGGGTCGTTGGCAGTAAAGGCAACTTGTTTACCATCGCGGGAAACCGAATAAGTGTTCATGGAGTATCCAGGCAGGACCCGATCCATTTTTCCGCTGCTCAAATCTTTCATCCACAGTTCAGAAAGGCGCGACTGCCCGTTGATCATCAAAAAATAAAGGCTATTTCCGTCCGAAGAAAACGATGGCGCGCTGGCATTTCCTTCGGAGGAGATTTGGTGGTCTGCGTTCTTGTTATGGAGCCAGACGGTAGTGTCCTGCGAGCCGACCGAGGTTATGAATGATTTACCGTCCGGCGCCATGGCAATGCCTTCTTGAGAGGTGGGGCCGAAGGTGATCTGCTGAAGTTCTCCGGAAGGAAAACGCTGCCGCCAAATATGAGATTCGCCGGTGGTCACGGACAGATAAATCCACTTTCCGTCGACGGACCAGGCTCCCGCGAAGCACGGACTGTTTGGCGGACCGACAACACGCATCTCGCCGGGCCCATGAAAGGGAACAATACGGCAGGGCAATATCTGGCCGCGACTATCCATTTCGACCACTAGGAGCCATCGCCCGTCCGGCGATGGATAGGAATGATGAGCCATGCTGCGGTCGCCAGCAGGCACATAGAGTTCACGGCTATTTCCTCTGCCCTCATCGGAGGTCACCACCGCCATGTGTAAGCCTTCCTTTATTTCAGAATAGAGCAGACGCTTCCCGCCTTCGATCCATGTCAAAGACGAAGCGTTAGGCAACAGCAAGCGGGGCTCGCCGCCAAGGACCGAGACCTCCCAGGTGTTCCAGGGATCGACTCCTGAGTAGGCAATGGCCGAACCGTCGGGCGAGAAAGCTGGGCTAAATTTTGGAATGCCCTCGTGGGTGAGTTGCACGGGCTGGCCATCGGGCAAAAACTTGACGTAAATTTCCCCCAGACCGATGAAAGAGTCGTTGCCACGAACGAAGGAAAGCATGCGCCCGTCCTGGGACAGCGTGGGGTACACCGCGGAGTCGGTAAAAAAGGTGAGCTGCTCCCACTCTTTGCTGACTGCCGGAGCGCTGTGCGACGAGCGGTATGCCAGATACGTAATTACAGCGGCTAAAACGAGGAGCGCACCCGCAACGTAGTAGCCGGCACGTGGAAAAGATTTAGTGGCTACTTTCGCAGAAGGCGGTTGCGCTTCAACTTTTTCGCGTCCTGTTTGGTGAGCAGCAGATACCGGCAGGCGCCCGGAGCTGCTATCGCGTCTGACTCTTTGTAACTCGGCGTGCAGATCGGAGGCGTGCTGGAAGCGCAGGTTGCGGTCTTTCTCAAGCGCGCGATTAATGATTTCTTCGAGCTTCGGGGGTAGATCGGGATTGAGCCGGACGGGCGCGACGGGGTCGCGATTCAAGATACCGTCGAAGATGATGCCGCTGGTGTCTCCACGAAATGGCAGCGCGCCTGTAGCCATTTCGTAGAGCACCACGCCAAAAGAAAAGAGGTCGGTGCGAGCGTCCAGTTCCTTGCCGCGCACTTGTTCCGGGGACATATACGACACTGTGCCTAACGCAGAGCCGGGGCTGGTCAGCACTTCTTCGGATGCGGCGGTGGGCAGTGCGGAAAGGCCTTCGCCGAGGGTGGCCTGTTTGGCTAAACCAAAATCGAGGATTTTGGCGTGACCACGTTCGGTGACAAAAATATTCGCGGGCTTGATATCACGATGGACAATTCCTTTGGCGTGCGCGGCGTCCAGGGCCTCGGTGATTTCAAGACTGAGCAAGAGCAACGTTTCGAGTTCGATCGGTTTGTAGCCGATGCGGTGACGGAGCGTGGTGCCTTCGAGATATTCCATGGCGATGAACGCTCGCCCGTTTTCTTCGCCAATGTCGTAGATAGTGCAAATGTTGGAATGATTCAGCGCGGAAGCGGCCTTTGCTTCGCGGCGGAAGCGACTCAGCGTTTGCGGATCCTTGGCCACATTGTCTGGCAGAAATTTCAGCGCGACAAAGCGGTCCAAACGCGTGTCCTGGGCTTTATAAACCACGCCCATGCCTCCGCCCCCGAGCTTCTCGAGGATGCGGTAATGGGAAATGGTCTGCCCGATTAGGGAGGCGGAATCTGCCATTCGCCGCCCATATTAGGTTGTGCCGGGAAACGAGTCAACGAACCAGGAGTTCATAGCGTTCCAAGTTTTTGGTGGGCTACATCGTTACCTTCTAAAACCTTTGCTTCCATGAGGCGTGATTTTTGTCATACTGCTGCGATCTGAGGGCAAGCATGAAATTATTTGTTTCCAAACTTGGCGTGCTGTTGATGCTTGCGGCTGCGTTTACATCGGGCCTGATCCCGGCGCAAGAGAAACAGGAACAA
>DATHGV010000174.1:0-17506 GCA_035490135.1 Candidatus Methylomirabilota bacterium | reverse complement strand
GAGGGAATCCTGGTGACGGCGGCCATTCGCAACATCAGCATGCGCAAAAATGCGGACTTACACCTTGTGCAGAAAGTGGAGGAATTAAACCGCTCGAACGAGGAGTTGCAGCAATTTAGCTACGTGGCCTCGCATGATCTGCAGGAGCCCTTGCGAATGGTAGCCAGCTACACGCAGCTCTTAGCCAGCCGGTATAAGGGAAAGCTGGACGCCGATGCAGACGAGTTCATAGATTTTGCGGTGGACGGATGCAACCGCATGCAAAGGCTGATCCAAGATCTGCTCGCTTATTCGCGATCAGGCACGGATGGAAAAGCGCTGCAAAAAACATCCAGTGAGGATGCGTTGAATAACGCTCTTAAAAACTTAAGCGGCACTATCGCAGAGAGCGGCGCGGTAGTGACTCATGATGCCTTGCCGGTCATCACCACGGACGAGACACAACTGGAGCAGGTATTCCAAAATTTGGTGGGGAACGCCATTAAATATCGTGGAACCCACGTGCCTACGGTACACATCTCCGCCGCCCGGAAGGGCCTCGACGAGTGGACCTTTTCGGTGCGAGATAACGGCCTGGGCATTGAGGCGCAGTACTTTGAGAGGATATTTATACTTTTTCAACGGCTGCACGGGCGAACGGAATTCCAAGGCACAGGCATTGGGCTCGCGATTTGCAAAAAGATTGTGGAGGGATTGGGCGGGAGAATCTGGGTCGAGTCGCAAGTCGGCAAAGGCTCAACATTTTATTTTGCGCTACCCGGGAAGGATTTAAGAAATGATATCGACTCGAACGAACTACGCACCCATCGAAGTCTTGTTAGTAGAGGATAGCCCCGGCGACGTGCGGCTGACGGTGGAGGCTTTTAAGACCGCCAAAATGCATATCAATATGCGGGTCGTCTACGATGGCGCGGAAGCCATGGAGTATTTGAGGCGCGAGGGCAAGTATGCCGATGCGCTGCGGCCGGATTTAATTCTCCTCGATCTAAATTTACCGAAGAAGGACGGGCGGGAGGTTTTAGGGGAAATTAAGGGCAATCCGGCGTTGTTGACCATTCCCGTGGTGATCTTGACTACTTCGGCGGCCGAGGCGGACATCCTGCGGAGCTACAAACTGCATGCCAACTGCTACATAACCAAACCGGTTGACCTGGTGGGATTCCTCGAAGTGGTGAAGAGTATCGACAGCTTTTGGCTGTCGGTGGTCAAGTTGCCGCACGAAGTACCGTCATGAGGACAAGGGCATTAAAAGTTCTACTGGTCGAAGATAACGCGGGAGATGCCCGGTTGTTACGTGAGATGTTCACGACGGAGAGACCTGGCAGCATCGAATTGACGCATTTGATGAGGATGAGTGAGGCATTGGCTCATCTCGCGAAAGGTGGGGTTGACATCGTGCTGCTGGACATGGGACTGCCGGATGGGCATGGACTGGATACCGTGCGTCGAGCGCGAGCAGTCGCACCAGATATTCCGCTCATTGTGCTGACTGGACTGGACGATGAAGCACTGGCCGCGGAGGCTATGAAGGAAGGCGCGCAGGATTACCTGATCAAAGGACAGATCGAAAATCGCGCACTCCCGCGTGCTTTGCGCCATGCCATCGAGCGGCACCGCATGCAGGCGGAAACGGACCATATCCGAATGAGTCAGCTGCAATTCAAGGATGAGTTCCTTTCCCACGTGTCGCACGAGTTGCGGTCACCACTGACGGCCATCTATCAATTTGTGACTATTCTTCAGGACGGGCTGGCGGGGGAAGTAAATCTGGAACAGCACCAGCACCTGGAAATCGTGCTGAGGAATGTAAAGCAACTGCGAGCCATGATCAATGACTTGCTGGAGGTCACCAGCCTGCAGGCGGGCAAATTGTTGATCCGGCTGCAACGCACATCCGCTTCCGACGCCATCGCGTATGCGGTGGACACGCTTCAGGGATCGGCCAGAGACAAAGGAATTACGCTGGACTTTGAGATTGAGGGCCGGTTGCCGGATGTGTGGGCGGACCCCACAAGAATCCGCCAAATCCTGATCATACTTGTCGACAACGCTATCAAGTTCACTCCCTCACACGGCACGATAAAGGTAAAGGGGCGCAGGTTGGAGGCAGGCTCCGGAGTTGTAGTCATAGAGGTCGCCGACTCGGGATGTGGCATCAGTGCAGAGAAAACTGAATTAATCTTTGAGCGGCTATTTCAGGTCTCGGACCCGGCGATGGCAGCCCGCAAAGGACTGGGGTTGGGGCTGTATATCTGTAAAGAATTGGTTAGCCGACAAGGTGGAAAAATCTGGGCCACTAGCGTTCCTGGAGAAGGATCGACCTTTTCGATTACCGTGCCTGTTTTTTCCCTGCCTAACCTGCTGGCCCCGGCGTTTAGAAAAGACAACTACGGGGAGATTCAAATCACTCTGGTGTTGACCGAACTGGGTTCGCGTAGCGGATGGCTCTCCGATAAAGTCCGCGCGGAATACTCTTATTGGATGCGCGATGCGCTGCAAGGCTGTTTGAATTCGAAGCTGGATGTTCTCTTGCCCAAGATGGGCTCATCGGAAGCTTCGGAACTCTTCTTCGTGGCGGCGGTGACGGATGAAATTGGGGGAGAAGCGATAACCAAGCGCATTCGCGAAAAATTACATCGTTCCGACGAAATCCTGCAAGCGGATTTAACGTTTTCGACTTGTTACTGGACGCTTGCGCCGGTGCAACGGAACGCCGATGAATCGATGGAAAGCTTTGTAGAAAAAGTAGCGGCAAAAATTCAGGAAAGTATAGATGAGCGAAACTCTTCAAGGATGGTGAAGATATGAGCAACAAGAAAATTCTGATTGTGGAAGACGATGCGGACGTACGTATGGGACTACACGTGCGCCTCAAGGCCAATAACTACGAGATTTTCTTTGCGGTCGATGGTTTCTCCAGCTTGACGGAAGCGCGCAAGCACGAGCCGGACTTAATCCTGCTCGACCTCGGCTTGCCTGCGGGCGACGGTTTCGTGGTGATGGATAGGATCAAAGCCGTGCCGGCGCTGGCGATGATTCCGATAATCGTGCTCTCTGGACGCGCCGGCGCCGCAAACCGGGAGCGCGCGCTCAAAGCCGGTGCTAAAGCTTTTCTTGAGAAACCCGTGGACAATGCAGAGCTCCTGGCGGTGATCCGTCAGGCGCTGGGTGAAACCGTCAAGCGCGAGAGACCTCTGGTGCATGACCTGGGCACGCTGTAACATCGCTGGAATCAGGTCAATTATTTCCAGTGGTGTTGTCGTAGACGATGCTTATGGTGCTTTTCAGATAGTTACAGCGCGGAGACGATGCGCTCCTGATTTATACCGAGCGAGCTTTCTTCCATTCCAAGGCTGGTAATTGTACGTTGAGGGTACGATGGAGGTAGGCTCCGGCGAGGGCTGCAGCTCTGTCTTTGCCCTCTTCAATGTCGCGCACAAATTCGGAAGGCGCAATCCAGCTCTTGGTATTGACGTTATAAACGGAAAACTGCACGCCCTGAGCGTTATGCTCAGCGAACAAATGAATATGTTCGCCATCGACTTTGACTTCAGCCCAAACGCCCTCAGCCAGCATCCCTAGACTGTGGCATGTGTGAGGGTAGAAAGCGCGTAAGTAATGGAAATGAAGAATCGAAGGAGTAACGGGCTAACACAAAGGTTACGAGATGCTGTTCCGGAACGATACTGCATTGACGCATGCTAGTACGGATGATATAAATTATTATTCTAGTCGGCACCACATAGCCCACCGTCAACCTCTTCCCGGGTCGGGGAACGGCGTGGCTGCCAACCTGGGGTTCAGGCGACACAATTTAATGCAGGTCAATTCTCACCAATCATGAGAGAACTGTTCTTTCAAGTTGTGCCTATCGTCTTGATACTGCTGGTGTTTTATGCAGTCCTGAGAGTCCTGTTTTTCAAGCCATTATTGAAGGTTATCGCGGAGCGCGAGGCGCGCACAATTGGGGCGCAAAAGGCTGCGGAAGAGGCACAAAAAGCCGCCGCCGAGAAAGTAAAACAGTATCAGGATGCGCTGAAGCAAGCCCGCACGGAGATTTATGTAGAACAGGAAGCGGCGCGCAAGAAAGTTCTCGATGAGCGTGCCACCCTTCTCAAAGAAGCGCGGGCGAAAGCGGCTGCTTTTGTGAACACGGAGAGGGAGCGAATCGCGGCCGAAGTTCTTGCCGCGCGCCGCGAAATTGAAGCCAGTATTACCCAATTTGCAGCGCTGGTGGCTCGGCGGGTGTTGCAATCGACTCGGCCTCCGAGTCCGCCAGCGAGAGAATCGCGATGAACCTAAAGTTAAAGAAAGCTGCAAAACGATACGGCAAAATTGTGGGTTCGTTGCTGTTCTCAGTGCTTTTTGTGGCGCTGAGTACGCATGCCGAAGAGGCTGGCTCGGCGTCGCAACAATCCGCGGAAAATCTTTTTAAATGGATAAACTTCGCGCTGGTGGCCGGCGTGATCGCGTGGCTGTGCGTTAAAAAAGGCCCGGCCTTTTTCGGCCGGCGGGCGGATGTCATCAGCGCAGACATCCAGAAGAGCACCGAGGCGAAAAAACAGGCAGAACTGCAGCTTCGCGATGCGGAGACAAAGTTGCAAAACTTGGAGAAAGAGGTCGCCGATTTGCGTGCTACCGCGCAACGCGAATCCGCCGCGGAAGCCGATCGCATACGCAACCTCACGGTAACGGACGAACAAAAAATCGCGGAGGCAGGCAAAGCGGAAGTGTATGCTGCGGAACGCGCCGCGCGGCTCGAATTGAAGGCTTTGGCCGCGAACCTTGCTGTGAATGGCGCGGAATCATTGCTGGTGAAGCAACTCACGCCCGCGGCTCAAGAAGCGCTTATCAATAATTTTGTGAAGACCCTGGATGGGCGGCCCAATTGAAGTCAGCGAGTATGCAGTACGCCAAGGCGTTCGCGGACATCGCCATCGCTCAGGGCGCGCCGCAAACCGCGGTGAAGCAGTTGGCAGATTTTGGCGAAGCTTTCGTGGAGTCCCCGGAGTTGCGTAATTTTTTGGGTAGCCCGGCGGCGGACACACAGGCTAAGCACCGGGTGATCGACAAAATCATCGCGCAGCAAGGTGCGGGCAGAATCGTTCGCAATTTTCTTTTTGTGATTCTCGATCATCACCGAGCTCACATGCTGCCAGAGATTATTGCGTCGGTGCAGGAAGTGGTCCGCCAGCGCCAAGGAATTGCGGAGGCGGAAGTTTCTTCCGCCGTGGAGCTGTCGAGCGCGCAAAAAACGGAGCTGGCCAAAACACTTAGCCGCTTGAGCGGTAAGAGGATCGAGCCGAAATATTCTCTTGATCCAGCACTTCTTGGCGGGGCTCTCGCGCGAGTTGGCGATACTATCTACGACGGTTCTTTACGCAGCCGTTTGGCAGAAATGCGCATGCGGCTGGCGGAAGAATAATAACCAGATTGTGGCAGGTTTTTTGGGGATTTTGGCAGTAGGCAGTTGGCTTCGCACTTAATTAGCATCAGGAACCTAAAGCGAAGACTTGAATCGTAGCGATTCAACAGAGATCAGGAGCAGGAATGGCCAAAATTAACGCCGACGAAATCAGCAAGATTCTGCGCGAGCAGATAGAAAATTACGAGCAGACCGTTTCTGTCGATGAAGTCGGGTCGATAATCAGCGTGGGCGACGGCATCGCGCGCGTTCATGGCCTGGAAAAAGTAATGGCCGGGGAAATGCTCGCTTTCCCAAAAAACATTTTCGGCATCGCGTTGAACCTTGAGGAAGAGGAAGTTGGCGTGGTGTTGCTGGGCGAATCGAGCGAGTTGCAGGAGGGCGATGTCGTCAAGCGCACCAATACGATCATGTCCGTGCCGGTGGGCGAAGCAATGATTGGCCGGGTGGTCAATCCGATTGGCGAACCGCTTGATGGTAAGGGGCCGATCGAATCAAAACAACGCAATCCGCTGGAGCGCATCGCGCCAGGCGTTTTGGACCGGCAGCCAGTGCGCGAGCCGTTGCAAACCGGTATCAAAGCTATCGACGCGATGATTCCGATCGGCCGCGGCCAGCGCGAATTGATCATCGGCGATCGCCAGACCGGCAAGACGGCGGTGATTCTTGACACCATCATCAATCAAAAAGGCGGCGACGTAATTTGTATTTACTGCGGCATTGGGCAGAAGCGCTCGACGATCGCGCAGGTGGTGAAGACGCTGACGGACGCGGGCGCGATGGATTACACCATCGTGGTGGCCTCCACCGCGTCGGAGCCTGCTTCGCTACAGTACATCGCGCCGTATGCCGCTTGCGCCATGGGCGAATTTTTCCGCGACACCAAACGACATGCGGTCACTTTTTACGATGATCTTTCGAAGCACGCGCAAGCTTACCGCGAGATTTCCTTGCTGTTGCGCCGCCCGCCGGGCCGCGAAGCTTTCCCTGGCGACGTGTTTTATCTGCATTCCCGTTTGCTGGAACGCGCTGCCAAGCTCAACGATAAATTGGGCGCGGGCTCGCTGACTTCCTTGCCGGTAATTGAAACTCAGGCCGGAGACGTTTCGGCGTACATTCCGACGAACGTGATCTCCATTACAGACGGGCAGATCTATCTGGAAGCGGACCTTTTCAACGCGGGCATCCGCCCGGCAATTAACGTGGGAATTTCCGTCAGCCGCGTAGGCGGCAACGCGCAGATCAAAGCGATGCGGCAGGTGGCTGGCTCGCTTCGTTTAGACATGGCGCAATATCGCGACCTGGCGGCGTTTGCGCAATTCGGAGCCGACCAGCTCGATAAAGCTACGCAAGCGCAACTCGGCCGCGGGCAACGTCTCACAGAGATTTTGAAACAGGATCAGTACGCTCCTTTTACGGTTGAAAAACAGGTGCTTAGTTTGTTTGTGGCTACGAGTGGAGCACTGGACAGCATTCCAGTTCCTTCGGTGCGGCGCTTTGAACGCGAATTCCTGGCGTTTGTGGAGACCAACTATGACGGCATTCCGAAGTCCATCGCGGAAAAGAAAGCGTTGGACGACAACATCAAGGGCGAGATCAAGAAAGCCGTTGAAGCGTTCAAGGAACGCTTTGCCACAGATGTGGAAGAAGCTGGTGAATCGGCGGCGAAGGCTGCGGCGGCTCCGGAGAAGAACCAAGACGGCACCGGAGCTTCAGTGACGCCCAAGAGCGAAGATCCATCCGCGAAGAAAGAAGAAACGCCGGTAGCAAAGTAATTTGCTAGCTCTAGCGAATAAATCTTAAGACATGGCCACATTACTCGATTTCCGGCGCCGCATCCGCTCGGTGAAAAATACCCAGCAGATTACCCGTGCGATGAAGTTTGTCGCCGCGGCGCGGTTGCGTCGCGCTCAGGAAGCCGCGCTGGCTGCTCGTCCTTACGCGGTGGAGCTCGCTCGGGTGTTGCGTTCCACCATGGCGCGTATCGAATCGCCGGAGCATCCGTTGCTGGCGAAACGCCAGGAAAACAATATTTTAGTGATCGTGCTCACCGGCGAACGCGGCCTGGCCGGGGCTTTTAACAGTAACGTGCTGCGCAAGGCACAGGAATTTTTCCGCAGCCACCAGGGAAAGAAAATTACCACGATTCCAGTTGGAAAAAAGGGCCGCGATTCCCTGCGGAGAGCGGGTTTCACGTTTGCGGCGGAATACGTAAACGTGCTGGCACGCGTGGATTTTCGAACTGCGCGGGAAATCGCCAATCTTGTCGCAGAGTTGTACACCAAGGAAGAGATCGATTCTGTTTATATTATCTTCAGCGAATTCAAAAGCGTGATGGTTCCCACTCTGGCGGTGGAAAAGCTGCTGCCGGTGGAAGCTATTCGCGAAGATGATGCCGACAAGGGCGGTGAGCGCGACCAGAAAACCAAAAAGCCCGGCGCGGCCAGCGAAACTCCCATCGACTACATTTATGAGCAGCCCGAAGAGCAAATTCTGGCCAAGCTGCTGCCGCGTTACGTGGAAACGCAAATTCTTCGCGCCATGCTGGAATCTTCCGCGGCGGAACATGCCGCGCGCATGACCGCCATGGAAGCAGCCACTAATAACGCGAACGATGTGATCGAAGCGCTTACGCTGCATATGAACAAAGTGCGCCAAGCGGCCATTACCAAGGAAATTATAGAAATTGTCAGCGGCGCCTCGTACGGCGCTTAGGAGAAAGCATGGCGGAAAAACGCAAACGCATAGGACGAGTCGTGCAAGTGATCGGTCCGGTGCTGGACATTCAATTTGAAGCGGGCCACCTGCCGGCGATTTACAACGCCGTGCGCATCACCAGTGAAGGCTTCAATATTCCAGAGCCGCTGGACGTCACCGCGGAAGTGCAGCAGCATCTCGGCGAGGGTCGGGTGCGCGCGGTAGCCATGGAAGCGGTCGAAGGCATGGTTCGCGGGATGCCCGCGGAAGATTTGGGGCAAGGTATCACCGTGCCGGTTGGCCGCGCCACTCTGGGGCGAGTGATGAATGTGTTGGGCAAGCCGGTGGACCAACTTGGTCCCATCAATAGCTCTACGCATTATCCGATTCATCGCGCCGCGCCTCCTTTGGAAGACCAATCCACGGGACTCGAGATGTTCGAGACTGGCATTAAAGTCGTCGACTTGATGGAGCCTTATGTAAAGGGCGGAAAGATTGGATTGTTCGGCGGTGCCGGCGTGGGCAAAACGGTTTTGATTCTGGAGCTCATCCACAACGTGGCCATGCAGCACGGCGGACTTTCAGTATTTGCCGGAGTGGGCGAACGCACTCGCGAGGGCAATGATCTTTGGCTGGAAATGTCGGAATCAGGCGTGATCGTTCCAGGCAACACGGAAAAATCGCGTGCCGCATTAATTTATGGACAGATGACGGAGCCACCCGGCTCGCGTCTGCGCGTCGGGTTGACGGGATTGACCGTGGCTGAATATTTCCGCGACGAGGAACATCTCGACGTGTTGTTGTTCATCGACAATATTTTCCGCTTTGTGCAAGCGGGTGCGGAAGTTTCCGCGCTTCTCGGACGCATGCCATCCGCGGTCGGATATCAGCCGAACCTAAATACCGAAATCGGTGAATTGCAGGAGCGCATTACTTCCACGAAGAATGGATCCATCACTTCGGTACAGGCGATTTATGTGCCGGCCGATGACTATACTGACCCTGCTCCGGCGGCCACGTTCGCGCACCTGGATGCCACTACGAACCTCAGCCGCCAGATCGTGGAACGCGGCATTTACCCGGCGGTTGATCCTCTGGCGAGCTTTTCGCGCATTCTCGATCCGCGTATTGTGGGAGCCGAACATTACTCGGTGGCTCGTGGCGTAAAATCCATTTTGCAACGCTACAAGGATTTGCAAGACATCATCGCCATTCTGGGTATTGAAGAACTTTCCGACGACGATAAGCGCACCGTGGCGCGCGCTCGCAAAATCGAAAAATTCCTTTCGCAGCCTATGTTCGTAGCCGCGCAATTCACGGGGTTGGAAGGGAAATACGTGAAGATCGAAGACACGGTGCGAAGCTTCAAGGAAATCGTAGAAGGCAAATACGACGATGTTCCGGAGCAGGCTTTTTACATGGTGGGCACGATCGAGGAAGCTTTGAAGAAGGCCGAAACCATGAAGAGCAACGCGTAGAACAAACGGATTATAGAAGAACAAGATGCTTCCTAAAGCCATTGAGTTGATCATCGTCACGCCGCAGCGGCAACTGCTGCGTGAAAAAGTTGCCAGCGTGCAACTTCCCGGCGCTAACGGGGAACTGGGCATTCTGCCTGGTCACGCGCCTTTGATCACGGAACTGGGCAATGGAGAGCTAAGTTACAAGACGTCTGGCGGCGGCGAGCCTGTTGTTCTTGCGGTGCTTAGTGGATTTGCGGAAGTTTTACCCGATCGCGTGACGGTGCTGGCGGAAACCGCCGAGCGTCCTGAAGAAATCGATGTGGAGCGCGCCAAAGAAGCTCTTGCACGAGCGGAAAAGCGCCTGGCGTCCACCGATCCGGATGTGGATTGGGATCGCGCCACGGTCGCTCTGCAGCGTGCGCTTATCCGCATTAAGGTGGGCGCCATCCGTCACCGCGTGCACACTCACAGCAGCTAAGTCTCGATTGGATTAAACTGTTATAGGAAGTTGATCGGGCTGCCCCAGGCTTTCCCACCACTCAAAGGACAAAAGTTTTCATGGAAACCATCACGATGTACAGCACCGCCTGGTGTCCGGATTGCCGTCGGGCGAAATCCTTTATGAAGGAACGCGGAGTGGTGTTCCAGGAAGTGGATATCGAGCAAGATCCGACGGGCGAAGATATCGTAATGAAAGCCAATAACGGCAAACGAAAAGTTCCCACGCTGCGGGTAGGCGATCGCTATTTTGCGTGTAGCCCGTTTAATCCGGTAGCGCTGGCGTCAGAACTGAAAATTCCGCTCAATAAATCCTAGCGTCGGTCAGGTTTTCCAGCTCTCAATTAAGTTACGGCCACTCCGCGAGTCCAGACGCCCGAGATTTGCATGGCTTCGTCGAGTAGTACGATGTCGGCATCCGCGCCTACGCGTAGTGCGCCCTTTTTGAATTCCAGGCCTAGCAAGCCGGCGGGGTTTAACGTGAGCATGCGGGTGGTGTCGGCAAAAGATTTGCCCAGCGCCATCACGTTTCTCAAGGCCCTGTCCAAGGTTAGTGTGCTGCCGGCTAATTTCCCTTCGGAGTTTCGGCACACGCCGCCGGTAACCGTCACTTCAAATTGTCCCAGCATGTATTTTCCGTCCGGCATTCCGGTGGCGGAAACGCCGTCGCTGACCAGGATTACGCAGTCTGCGCTCTTAGCTTGCAAGAGCAGACGCATGGCCGCTTCTTCCACGTGTACACCATCGGCGATCAATTCCGCGCTGACGTTGGGCGTGGTGAGGATGGCGCCGATTACTCCGCTGTCGCGATGTGAAAAGGGGCGCATGGCGTTGTAGACATGTACTGCATGGTTCGCGCCGTGAGCAATAGCGGCGCGAGCCTGCTCGTAGGTGGCGTCGGTATGGCCGATGCCAACGACCATGCCAGCTTTTATGGCGGCGTCAATGCACGGCATGGCGCCGAGCAATTCCGGCGCGAGCGTGAGAATGCGCGCATTTCCGCCAGCGGCAGCCACAAACCTAGCCAGCAATTCCGCGGAAGGAAGCCTAAGCCACTCGGCGGGATGCACGCCGCGCCTGATCTCGTTCAAGAATGGTCCTTCGAAATGTATGCCCAGGACCTCCGCGCGCGGTTCGTGGGGTTCATGCTGGGTGGTGATATATTTAGCGATGCCCTCGCTGCTGCGGCAAATATCGTCCGCACTGGCGGTTACGGTGGTGGCCACAAAAGAAGTGGTGCCGTGGCGAGCGACAGTTTTAGCGACAACGCTCAGCGCTTCCGGCGTGCCTTCCATGACATCGCGTCCACCGGCGCCGTGGATGTGCACGTCGACGAATCCAGGAATGGCAGATTTGTCGGTGGCGGAAATTTCAGCGGCGTCGTCTGGGACATTCATTCCTTCGCGGGGGCCGATCAGTTCGATGACGCCGTCGCGCATGAGTATTCCGGCATCGGCGATTTCGCCTGCGGGTGTCAGCGCCTGTTTAACGTGAATCAGAGTGGTGGTCATGGCAGCAGTACATCGTAGCGGAAACGTTGCGTTGCACAAAACGCACGGAACGCCATTCTCTTTTGATGCGTGGTAAACGGGTTCGCGGGATAAAGTCCGAGAATTACTTCTCAAGAGCGTTCACAAACAAAAAGGAGGACTCTTTTGAGTCCTCCCTTTCGCGATCAGAATCCGACTCTCAGGCGGCGCTGATCTTTACTGCAATATGGTTATAACTTTAGCTGCTCGCGGCGGTGGTGCTGGCGCTGGTAGCTCCCGCGGACTTGGGAAGACTCAAATAGCCTGTGGCTCCAGACTTGGTAACTTTGTTGATTACCAGTTCGAGTGCCGCACGGCTGCCGCCGGTATAGAAGAAGATTGGCTCGTTCACGGAACGGTCTTTCTTCTCGAAGCTCTTGTCATCGGCCAGGACATCTACGGTATAGCGGTTCTTTTTTACGTTGGTAGATTTCAGCTGCACTTGAATACCGCCAACTTTTTGCGGCCCGCTCTTGCGCGTCAAAGCAAATTCGAAATAGTCGCGCTGGCCCATGCGCCGGAGTTGATCGATTTCGTCATGGTTCCGAGCGATGAGCGTGCCCATTTCGCTGCGCGCCATTTGAATGCTGTTTTTGGTGGCGTCTAGATCACCTTTGACACCAGTCACGTCGCCATTCAGCCTGTTGAAATCGTCAGCGCTGGCTTTGGTGGCTAGTTCGGAACTCACGGAGGTTTGCAGGCCGTTAAGCTTCTTTTCGTATGCCACGGTTGCGGATTTGGTTTGCTTGCGCGCCGCAATCAATTCGGATTGGGTTACCTTGAGCTTGTTGGTAACCACTTTCAGGTCGCTCTGCAGTTGCTGATTTTGCTCTTCGGCTTTCGTTAAACGCTGCCCCAGGGTGTCGTTGGTCTGTTTCAGAGACGCCTGGGTTGACTGTTCAAAATTGTTAGCGTGGCTGATGGCGCTCCAACCCACTCCAAGCCCAACCAAGGACAAAATCGCTACGATTGCCACCGCCAGCGCCACCCAGCGCGGCGCTTCAGTTGACTGCACCACCACCGGTTCTTGATATTCGCTCATTGGGTCTCCTCTTTGGCGGCACCCACCCGGGCTCGCCACATACATAGAACACTGCATATCTGCGGCCAATTTCCGTGTTATGCCCGCGAGGTGCGTCAAGGCCAGCGGTTAGAGGTACATAAGCGGGAAGGGGCAGCATGATGGCGGCAGGTCTAATAGTACCAGTACTAGTAAACCTTACACGGTGGGTTACACATATGTAAAAATTGCTGGGAGAGTGTCATTTCGGGAGTCATTTTGACGACCCGAAACCTCCGATGAGATCACGAACGTCAACACACACTTTTGGCTATTAAATTATTACTGAGGAAGGGGTTACGACTACGCGGCTCGGCTGGCGGAGGTGGGTTCTTCGCTTGCACTGCCGCCGAAGTAGCGGTCCAAAGTGTGAGTGGCCGCCTCAAGAACCAGCCGGCAATCAGCACATCTGCTCAAATGCGCGGAGATCTCGTCTTCCACGTTAGGCGACAATCTATGTTCTAAATACCAGCAAATCAAATGGATAGTGTCTCGACAGCTCATGTTTCCTGTCTTCCTGGACGGCTTCAAAATACGATGCACCGTAACGCTGAGAATGTGCATTCCGCGCACCATATTTGGCGGGAAACCCACAGCCAGGCAAGACATTGAAGTTTATGTGCTTAGCGAAAGTGTGCAAAGAAATGGACAAATTCGTGTGGCAATATTTACGCGCGAAAGATGTCGTCAATCGTGGAGTCTTCAGGAGCGGCTGGGCACGATGGTCAATTCACGCAGCGCGGCGATGCGATCTGCCAGCGGCGGGTGGGTGCTGAACAGCGAGGACAAAGTGCCGCCGCCGAACCAGGGTTTCACGATGCACAGCGCCGCGGTGGACGGGGAAACGCTAGTGGTGGGAATGCGCTGGTTGTAGGCCCCTAGCTTTTGCAATGCGCTGATTAGTCCGTAAGGCTGGCCTACCATGCGAGCGCCAGTCTCATCTGCGGAATATTCCCTGGTGCGGGATAGAAAAAGTTGCAGCATCATGGCGGCAAATGGTGCCAGGATAATCATAAGAAGCGCACTAAGACCACCGCCACGGTTGCGATCGTCATCGCCCCCGCCAAATCCGCCAAAAATCATGGCGAAACGTCCCATGGACGCGAGATAGGTGATGGCGCCGGCAATGGTAGCGGCAATGGAGCTGGTTAGTATGTCGTAGTTGCGCACATGGGAAAGCTCGTGGGCGATGACGCCTTCCAGTTCGTCATCGCTCATCAACTCGAGCAAGCCCTCTGTGACCGCGACAGAAGCGTGATGAGGATTCCGGCCGGTGGCGAAGGCGTTTGGTGCCGGTTCGGGAATTACGTAAAGCTTGGGCACCGGCAAGTTCGCTTTCGCAGCGAGTCTTTCCATCACCGCATATAGCCGCGGCACCTGCTCTCGCGTAACCGGTTTAGCTCCGCTGGAGGCCAGCGCAATCTTGTCCGAGAAAAAATAAGAGATGCCGTTCATCAGGACGGCGATCACCAGCGCGATTTTTAATCCGTTCTGCCCGCCAATCGCTCCGCCGACAACTACCAGCATGACGCTTAGCAGGATCAGCAGAACGCCTGTTCGTAAGATTTTCATAAGGGTCCCATCCATTCAATACGCACAAACCACCAAAATATTTCGGGTGAGATAACAGCGGGGCCTTTTTCGAAAAACGAAAAGGTCGCGCTACTGAATTAGATTCAGGCCGCAGCCGCGGGTTGTTTTTCCGCAACGACAGTGAATTGCATCTTCTCTCCCGTAGCATCACGATCCACGCGAATGCGCTGCCCTGGAAGAATTTTGCCTTCCAGGATCTGCAAGGCGAGCGGATCCTGAATCATGCGCTGAATCGTGCGGCGCAAAGGTCGCGCGCCATACGCTGGATCGTAGCCCTCGCGGAGAATCAACTCTTGTGCCGCGGAAGTCAGCTCCAGCGTAATTTGACGTTCCGCCAGCAGCTTCTCCACGTTCTTCAACAGCATGCCGACGATCTTTCCGAGTTGCTCCTTGCCGAGCGGATTGAAGATGACGATTTCGTCGATGCGATTGATGAACTCCGGCCGGAACGCCGCACGCAACGCCTCCATGGCTTCCTTGCGAGCGGCATCGGGATCATTTCCTGCCAGGTCATAAATCGCCGCAGAGCCCACGTTGCTGGTCATGATCAACACGGTGTTGCGGAAGTCCACAGTGCGGCCCTGGCCGTCGGTCAAGCGTCCGTCTTCCAGAATTTGCAGCAGCACGTTAAAGACGTCGGGATGGGCCTTCTCGATTTCATCGAACAGAATGACCGAGTAGGGATGGCGGCGCGCTTGTTCCGTCAGTTGCCCGCCTTCTTCATATCCCACATATCCAGGAGGTGCGCCGATAAGCCGGGCGACGCTGTGCTTCTCCATGTATTCGCTCATGTCGATGCGAATCATGAGCTTTTCGTCATCGAACAAAAACTCCGCCACGGCGCGAGCGAGTTCCGTTTTTCCAACGCCGGTGGGGCCCATAAAAATAAAAGATCCGATGGGCCGCTTGGGGTCAGACAATCCCGCGCGGTTTCGCCGCACGGCGTTGGCGACATGAGCGAGTGCATCGTCCTGACCCACCACTCGCTGGCGCAATCTTTCTTCCATGTGCACTAATTTTTGCACTTCGCTTTCCAGTAAGCGGCCAGCGGGAATTCCCGTCCATTTGCTCACTAGTTTGGCGATATCTTCTTCGTCGACTTCTTCTTTCAGCATCGGCGCGTTTTTTTGCATAGCACCGAATTGCGCCTCAGCCTGTTTTAGTTCGCGTTCGGCCGCAGCCATGCGTCCGTAGCGGATTTCCGCTACCTTAGCCAATTCCCCGCTGCGCTCGTATTTTTGTTCTTCGGCTTTGAGCTGTTCGATTTGCTCTTTCAAGGCGCGTATTTTCTGGATGGCTTGTTTTTCGGATTGCCAACGGGCCTTGCGGGCACTTGAATCTTCCTTGAGCTTCGCCAACTCTTTTTCAATTTGCGCGCGCCGCTCTTTCGAATGCTTGTCGGTTTCTTTCAGTAATGCCTGGCGCTCGATTTCGAGTTGCATGATGCGCCGCTCGATTTCATCGATCTCCACGGGGAGGGAATCGATCTGCATACGCAAGCTGGCGGCGGCCTCGTCGATCAAATCGATGGCTTTGTCGGGCAAGAATCGATCGGAGATGTAGCGGTGTGAGAGGGTCGCCGCGGCAATGATGGCGGCGTCCTTAACGCGCACGCCGTGGTGGACCTCGTAGCGTTCTTTGAGTCCGCGGAGAATGGAAATGGTGTCTTCCACGGTGGGTTCCTCGACCAGCACCGGCTGGAACCGGCGTTCCAGCGCAGGATCTTTTTCGATGTACTTTTTGTATTCGTTCAGCGTGGTGGCGCCGATGGCGCGTAGTTCGCCGCGTGCGAGTGCTGGTTTCAGCATGTTCGACGCGTCCATGGCACCTTCAGCCGCCCCCGCGCCCACTAGTGTGTGCAGTTCGTCGATGAACAGAATGATCCGTCCTTCGGCTTGGCTGATTTCTTTTAATACCGCTTTCAAGCGATCTTCGAATTCGCCGCGATATTTTGCGCCTGCGATTAATGCGGCAAGATCGAGCGCTACCAGCCGCTTGGTTTTCAACACGTCTGGCACGTCGCCGGACACGATGCGTTGCGCCAGGCCTTCCACGATGGCGGTCTTTCCTACGCCTGGCTCGCCAATGAGAACGGGATTATTTTTGGTTCTGCGCGCGAGAATTTGCATTACGCGGCGAATTTCCTCATCGCGGCCGATCACCGGATCGAGTTTCGAACGCCGTGCCAGTTCAGTAAGATCGCGCGCGTATTTTTCAAGCGATTCGTAGGTAGCCTCGGGATTTTGCGTAACCACTCTTTGTGAACCACGCACGCTGGTGAGCGCCTGAAGAATCGCTTCGTGCGAGGCGCCCTGACGCTTCAGCAGTTGACCGGCGGGATCGCGATCTTCGCTGGCAATGGCCAGGAATAAATGCTCGGTCGAGACGTACTCGTCCTTAAACTTTTCCGCTTCTTTAAAAGCGCGCTCCAATACACGGTTTACCGCGGCACCCATGTGTTGTTGTCCGA
The DNA here is from genome assembly GCA_035490135.1 of Candidatus Methylomirabilota bacterium. Classification (GTDB taxonomy): domain Bacteria; phylum Acidobacteriota; class Terriglobia; order Acidiferrales; family UBA7541; genus Acidiferrum. The sequence goes on along the minus strand of DATHGV010000174.1, from coordinate 771 downwards.
AGCCTTGCACTTTGGGCAGGCGCGAGATTTCTCGCTCGATTTCCTGGGACAATACTTCCGGGCGTATACCTAATTTTGTAACCAGGGGCGGGACCACGCCGCCGTCTTGCGCAACTAACGCGGCCAGCAAATGTATCGGCTCAATCTGCTGGTTTTCATGGCTGGCGGCGATTTCCTGGGCGCTTTGCACCGCTTCCTGAGCCTTTACCGTCATTTTTTCAAATCGCAACATTTGTTCCTCACTTCTTCAAAAATAATCCAGAACACATCTTGGATGAATCAACCCCTCATCTAGTGACCATGAAATCGACAGAAAGCGAAAAGGGCTGGCGACTTCGCCAGCCTCCCGCGCTTCTGGATTATTTAGGGCTAGTTCCGCTTTATTACTTTGCTCCTGCAGCGGCTGCAACCGCCGGAGTACCGACGTTGACCTTGATCTGCTTCGGCTTAGCTTCCTCGCGTTTCGGAATGACCAGTGTCAAGACGCCGTTCAGATAATCGGCCTTGATGGCTTCCGAGTTCACGGTGTTGGCCAGCGAGAAGTTGCGCGCGAAAAATCCATAGGCGCGCTCGACTCGCAGATAGTTCTTTTCGTTCACCTGCTTTTCAAATTTCCGCTCGCCGCGAATGGTCAAAATATTGTTCTCTACGCGGATGTCGAGTTCCTTGGGATCAACGTCCGGCAGATCCGCTTTCACGATCAGTTCATGTTCGGTTTCTAGAATGTCGACTGCGGGTGCCCAAGTCGTGAGGTTAGATTCCTCCTGGCGA
>DATHGV010000173.1:0-3690 GCA_035490135.1 Candidatus Methylomirabilota bacterium | reverse complement strand
AAAAATAACATGCCTCATGTCGCGCTGTGTTATGGCACTGATCGCGGCACATTTAATCGGCGCGGCGCAAGCATCCAGTCACATGGATGCGCCGCTGATCACTCGCGATCCCGCAGCAAACACCACGGACGTTTACGCGTTTGTGCAAAATGAGAACGGAACGAAGAGCCTTGTCACCGCTCTGGGCGTGTACCCCCACGAGGAACCTGGCATCGGCCCGAACAAGTACAACTTCGACGACAACGTGCTTTATCAAATCCACGTTGCGACCGGAAACGACGTAGGTGCGGGTAGAGCCACGTTGAGCTACGAGTTCCAATTCAACACGACGTTCAGGAACCAGAACACGATCCTGCAGTCATACCTTGGTGTTATTAATGACTTCGGGGATGCTAACCAGAACCTCGTGCAAACTTACACCGTTACCAAGGTGGATCATCGCCACCACGACCATCGCACACTGCTGGGAACGGGTACCGTTCCACCCAATAATCAGGGCATAGCAACTCCATTTTATAATCAGGGCAACGACGGCAACAATCCCGCGAAGGACGGTGTGGCCACGGAACCGGAATTGGATCGTTATACAACACAAACCATCAAGAACCTGGGCGGGGGTTACTTCTCGTTCGCGGGTCAACGTGACGATGGTTTCTATGCCGACATCAATGCCGTCTTCGATCTCTTGCAGCTTCGCTCGCCGGGCAAGGACTCGCAGGGCGGATTCAACATTCACCTGATGGCGCTGGTGATTCCGGTAAGCGAACTGGGCGGTGACCAGCAAATTGCCGGCGTCTATGCAACAACCAGCCGCCGTCAGATGCAAATACTGCGCGATGAAACAACGAAGTTGGTGAGAAACGGCGGTCCGGACTTACATGGCCCCTGGGTGCAGGTCGCCCGGCAAGGCAACCCGCTCTTCAACGAGGGCTTGGTTGCCATCGCTGATAAGGATCGTTACAGCCGAACCAGCCCCATGTTTGACAACCAGTTGTTCCGCGGGTACGCGATGACTCCCGAACTCGCGCACCTGATTAACGTCATTCTTTTCAATGGCCAGTTGCCCGACGTCGAGACAGGCCGAACTGACATCGCAGGAATCTTTATTCCTGACTTGATTAAAGTTGATTTGTCCACAGATCCCTGTCGCCTGGCAGGCAATGGGACGCAACAGGGTCCTAACCCGGATGACCCTGGCTTCTCGCGGCTGGGCATCTTTGGCGGCGACACGCTGATCAGCCAAATTCAACCGGGCTTTGGCAACGGCGTTATTCCTGGCGGCTGGCCGAACGGCCGCCGTTTTGGCGACGATGTAGTGGACATCGCGGTGACTGCTCTAATCAGCAATCTTCGCGTCAATCCGCCAATCATTCGCGGGCCAGCCGGGGACAATGTGGACTTTAACGACGTGGCGTACAACAAGGTTTTCCCTTACGAATCCACGCCGCAGAACGGCCGCAACCACTCCCATCCATAACGCCCCGACGGGTCGCGGTCCGTCATTCTCTTATGGAATCTTGGGATCCCGGCCAGGCAGCGTCGTCGCGCCTGGCCGGGTCGCGCGTTGCTCGAGCCGCAATCCTTGCGGTTCTGTTTTTGCTGTTACCGCTTCAAAAGACGGCGGCGCATGATCCTGGTTTAAGCAGCCTCGCCGTCCGCTCCTGTAGAAATAGTCTGGAGGTTACGTTGACGCTTGCGGTCAGGGACGCGGCACAACTTGCCGAACTCGACGCGGATCACGACGGGATTGTGACGCAAGCCGAGTTTGCACACACACGATCGCAACTCGAGACGGCTGTAGCGAGGGAACTCTTCATCGCAGCGGATGGCAAAATCGCCAAAGACAGCTCGATTCACAGCCGTCTCGATGGGAACAACAACGTAGAAGTTTGTCTGATTTTCCAGGCTATCGGCTTTTCGAGTCTGGAGATTCAATCCAAGATCCTCGCGTTTTTACCGCTTGGGCATCGTCAGTATCTCCAGATACAAAACTCACTCGGGGAAACCATCTTCGAGCGGTTGTTAAGCGCAGCCGCAGACCGCGCGACAGTGCAAATGCCCCACACCAACGCAAGTACAGCGATGTTCGAAACCGCTCGCTCGTTTGCGAATTTTCTTTCTCTGGGTGTGAAACATATTTTGACCGGATACGATCATTTGCTCTTTCTCTTCGGGCTGCTGCTGGTGGCGGGTGGCTTTTTCTCCTCGTTAGGTATTATCACTTCATTTACGATCGCGCACTCGATCACACTGGCAGTGGCAACACTGCAGCTCGTGCAAATTCCAAGTCGAATTGTTGAGCCATTGATCGCTGCTTCCATCGTTTTTGTTGGCATCGAGAACCTTTTGCGCGGCGACATTCCGAAAGCGCGGCGAATGGTGCCGTTCGGCTTTGGTTTGATACATGGCTTCGGCTTTGCTTCGGCCTTGCGCGAGGCTGGCATCGGCTCGGGCACCGGCGGCATCGTGGTGCCCCTGTTCTCTTTCAATCTAGGCGTGGAGCTCGGTCAGATCATGGTTACTGCTTTAACGCTGCCGATCATATGGAAACTCCGGGAAAACCCGATGTTTATTGCGCGATGGGCGCCGGCGTGTTCAGCAGCTGTCGTGCTACTCGGCAGTTTTTGGTTCGTTCAGCGCGTCTGGCTGACTTGAGCTTTTTCCCAGTGGTTCTCCCGAAGTAGGCTGGCCAATATTGCACCACTACGGATGATGCGATTCATTCACGTATGACAATCTATCCCAAGAGCTGTAAGGAAATGACGCGCGGCATGATGTATTTTCCCCGCATGCTGGACAAGATCCGGCTACACGCCCGCGGCGAGCTGCATGAGGATTATCAGGAAAATTTCGGCGCGCCGCAGACAGCCGACAGCGCGTGTTGCAATTTTCTGCGGGTGCATCATCGCGATCTAATCAAAAGAGTTAAAGAGGGCGGCACGGATGAGGAAATTTTGGAATGGTGTTTCGAAAAAGGTCGCCGTCTAAACCAAGGTGACCTATTTGTTTGGAACGGGTTTATTTCGAAGCTCGGTTGGCGCGATTCAGTAACGCCTCGATTGGAACAACGAAAGCGCGAAGCCGGAATCGCTGATCGCGACGATATTTGCACTATTCCGGACCTGATCGACTTCGACGAGGGCCGAAAAAGTTAACGAGAACCGAATCTAGTTGTTAGTAGACAGGTTTGGCGCTGAGTGCGATGGAAAAATCTAAAAGGAGGATGCAATCATGAGCGGAAAGGCATTGTGGGTAGTTTTGGAAGCGAAGCCGGGCAAGGAACCGGAAGTTGAGAAATTCTTGCAGGCTGGTCAGGGATTAGTTGAGGCCGAGCCAAAAACGATATCATGGTTCGCCATTAAGATCGGACCGTCCACATACGGTATTTTTGACACATTCGCAGATGACTCTGGCCGCGATGCGCACCTGAATGGCAAGGTCGCGCAAGCCTTGATGGAGAAAGCCGGCGAACTTCTGGCTAAACCGCCTTCGATCGAGAAGATCGATGTGATTGCGTCGAAGCTCCCCAGGTAATTTGGGGAAGAAACTGATCTCGTTCCTGAACTTCTTGCGGTGCCTTCTCCGACTTTGATTTATCGACGATCAGGCTTCGGGATTGCGGTTAGCCTGTGCATCCTCGCTTTTACTGCTTGCGAATACGAAGTTCCGATCACATCTAGTCCCACGCGG
>DATHGV010000172.1:0-2126 GCA_035490135.1 Candidatus Methylomirabilota bacterium | reverse complement strand
CAATCAACAGAAAGCATCATTAATGAAAGCATTAAAATACACAATCTTAATCGCTGCTTTGGCATCAGGACTCACGCTAACGGCCAAGGCTGATTTAATCCTATCCCCTTTCGGCGACATCCCGAAGAACGGTACCGGCATTGGTGGCGGGAATTCCGACAACCAAGCGAACAATTTCTTCCGCTTGCTAAACTACATCGTGGCGCATCCGACGTTTGGCAGCCTCGGTACCCCCACCCTTACTGGCGCTGAAGAAGTCTTAACCCCTCTCAACGAGCCAGTCGATCTCACGGGCTTCTCCTACGCAGTTGTCCACTATGGTGTCGGCCAGGGCGGAGTTCCCGGTTCGGGGGGAGGAGTCGCGTTCTTCCAGATCACGAACAATTCAGACACATTTCCGCAGGACGGCTCCGGACCGAATGGGTTCGGCGGGATCTCCAGGGTCGATCTCTTCGCGTCCATCCCCGGTGTTCCGGATGGCGGCCTCACGGTAATGTTGCTCGGGGCAGCCCTCTGCGCGCTTGGTATAGCGCGGCGCTTCCTAATGAGTTAACCCTTATGCTGTTCGTTCAATTAGAAGGTTACAATTAAAAACAATCCAATGAAAAATCTCACAAAAACAATCTTAGCGATGCTTGCGACCGGCGTACTCAGTTGCGCGGTTTTCAGTCAACAAGCTCAGGCCACTGCAATAAACGGAGATATCCAATTCGCTGGTGAAACCCAGTTTGACACAAACTCCTTGGCAACGGCAACCAGGGTGGTCACTTGGTTCGATGTATTTCATAACGCCGGCTTTACCAGTGTTACTAGCGGTACTGGCGATTTCGCCGGGATCGCTCCGGGGACGCAAGCGACCATGGCGCAACCCTGGATCTTCACTCCATCTACGCCTACGCCAGGTCTGTGGAGTGTTGGGGGTTTCAGCTACGATCTCCTTACGTCGACTGTCGTGACTCAGAATGCAGGCACCCTTTTGATAACGGGAACCGGAATTGTAAGCGGTAACGGGTTTGACCCAACAAGCATGGACTGGAGTTTCACAACCCAGAGTGCAGGCGGGCAAACACGCACAAACTTCTCATTCTCGGCAAACGGTGTTGCCGTTCCCGATGGCGGTTCGGCAGTCGCCCTCCTAGGACTTGCGCTCCTAGGAATAGAAGCCCTGCGTAGGAAGCTGCATGACAAAGAAAAAACCCGGTAAGAAAACATTGCTCAACCCGGAACTGCAACGCGAAATTTGCTACCTGCTTTCGCAAGGCGTCCCGATTGGCGCGACCTGCGACACGGTTGGCATCACTCAGGCTACCTATCACGCATGGATTGCGAAAGGCGAAGAGGGACGCGCGCCGTATCGCGAATTTGTTGAGGACACTACACGCGCGAGAGGCCAAGCGCGCGTATCGCTCCTTAAGAAAATCAGCCTATCAAACGACTGGCGCGCACACGCATGGCTGCTGTCGCATTGTTGGCCGGAAGAATTTTCCGAGAGCCGCATCCTGCAACCAGCCCAACCAGAGCCGTCACTCCAAATCAGTTACGGCCCAAGCGTTCAAGATATGCTCGAACAAGGCGCTCAGATTGCGAAGCAATTGGCAAACTTGCAATCGGGGCAGAAGATCGACCCGCGGAGTAAAGCGCAGAAAAATGGCCACAGCGAGAAGATCGAGATCGACGAGTCGGAGCACCGCTTGAACGTATTCTCCAGGCGGCTGGAAAAGATGTCGAAAGGCGAAACCAATGGCGGGGACGCAACAACTTGAACGCTTCCACGTTCACGGCTCTTTGACCTCGCCCGCGTGCTCATGCGTTTGAATCACGTTGCCCGCTTCGTCGTAAACGCGAATGGCAGCGGGGCGGGTTCTATGTCGGCAACCATGTCGATCCGCACCACAAACGGAAGCATTCTGAGGCCTGGCTGGAAATCCGGTCTCGATATTACCTGCATTTTGCTTTCGCTGCCGGTCTGGCTGCCGCTGATGATTTTCCTTATGCTGGTGACGCGAATCGCCTCGCCTGGTCCGATTTTTTACCGGCAGGAACGCATTGGTCTTGGCGGAAGACATTTTTTTATCTGGAAGTTCCGGACAATGAAGCTGAGCGCTGAGACACAAGCTCACGAGCGC
>DATHGV010000171.1:0-10044 GCA_035490135.1 Candidatus Methylomirabilota bacterium | reverse complement strand
ACGCGGGTCGCTGTTGAGTCTCGGATGCCAAGCCATCAGGAAATGAAACGGATGCAATTCGCGTGGCGCTTTCACAACGCGCAACTGGCGATTTCCTCTAACGACTGAGCGCATACCACTGGTTACGGTAAGCACGAGTTCTGTGCCGGGGAGGCATTGCAGGGCCACGCCGAAGTAAGGGACGCGAATACACGAACTGCGTTTGGCACCGACAGCCGCCAACTGCTTGTCCGGGATCGTCTGCACACCCGCATAGGTAGCTACAACGATGTGGCTCGCCGCCAGGTACTGCTTAAGCGACAGCCGGTCGCCAAAGCGGCTGCCTCGCGCGACGGCGCAAATCCAATCCTCCCGATAAAGTCTTTCTGAGTGAAAGTGTGACGGCAGGAGTCCGTCATCTATGTGCAGCACCAGATCGACTTGTCCGTGCTCCACTGATTCCGCGATGCCGCTCTGCCAGGGAAGGAATTCAAACTGCACTTGGTAGCGCCCGTTTGCATACTGCCGGCACAAGCGGGGGAGCACAACCGTGCAGACGTTGTCAGGACCGGAAATGCGGAAGTGGCTCTTCTCCTGCGTTGGATCGAACAGATTCGGGGTAACGAGATTCTCCATCCTGGGCAGTAATCCCTCAAGCTCTTGGAGAATCTTGCGGCCCCGCAACGTGAGTTCGAAGCCTTGCGGCGACCGGAGCAGAAGGTCATCTTGAAACATGGCCCGGGCGCGCTGCAACGCGCGGCTCACCGCAGGCTGGCTCAGCAGCAGCCGGGATGCTGCCGCCGTGACGCTCTTCTCCTCCGCGATGGCAGCGAATGTAATCAGGAGGTTCAAGTCGACTTGTCGTAGTTTCTCTAAACGCATGGCAGTCATGCCTATTATGCATGAACCGTATGTCGTTGTCTGGTCATCTGTGAGTGTGTAAGTCGGAAGAGCGCACAAGGAGAATTCAATGCAACGGGGAAACGATTTGCAACGGAAGCGGGTGGTCGTGGTGGGTGGGTCGTCTGGGATTGGTTTGGCAGTGGCCCAACGGGCGGCCTCGCAAGGAGCCGAGGTCGTTATCGTCTCCAGCAATGCGGAACGAATTCAGAAGGCCGTTGAGTGTATCAGTGGCGAAGCACAGGGGCAGGCGGTCGACGTCTCGGACGAACGAGCCGTTGCAACCTTCTTTTCAAAGCTTGGCAGTTTCGATCATTTGGTATTCACCGCCGGCGATAGCCTGCATTTGCGCGACCTTGCTACGACGGATCTCCAACAGGCCCGACGCGCCTTTGAGTTGCGGTATTGGGCCGCACTCGCCGCGGTCAAGTACGGAAGCCCACATATCCGCAAGGAGGGTTCTATCGTGCTAACGACCGGAATCGCCAGCCAGCGCCCGCAAAAAGGATGGGTAATTGCGGCGAGTGTCTGCGGAACTATTGAAGCACTAACACGCGCTCTAGCGGTCGAGTTGGCACCAATACGGGTTAACGCAGTATCTCCCGGTGTCGTTCGCACGAACCTCTGGCAGACCATGAGTGCATCGGAACGGGAACGTCTATACGAGAGCGTGGGCAATAGTCTCCCTGTTGGCCGAGTCGGCGAAGCTTCCGAGATCGCGCAAGCCTATCTGTTCTTGATGCAGGAAGGATTCGCTACTGGGCAGACCGTTGTGGTTGATGGCGGTACGGTTCTGGTTTAGCACTGTTTTCATTACGATGCCTGATCCGCAACACGGCGGAGTAAATGCGTTTAACTGCGCGTCAAGCCGGCGCCCGGCGGCGTGCTGCGCGACAATCGCGGAAGATCTCGCAGTCTTGCGTTGCGCATGACCGGATTCGCTTCAAAAATCAATTTCTTCACAGGATCCAGACGGGACGTTTTCCAGCTTTTGATCGAGGGTTAGCACGAGCGCTAGACCAGCTTTTAATCGGTTGTCGGTGTCTGTCTCAAAGGCGCTGCGGCCCTCCACTCGCGTTTAGTAGCCACTGGCGTAAAAGCGTTTGGCTTTTTAACGATACTTGCTCAAACGCAAGTCCCATCCCCAGATTTGGATGGGCATATATAACCTTGGCATTAGCCTCGAAGCATTCTGACTCAGCGAAGATTTTAGTCGCCACTTCGCTACCAATAGGAAGAGCATTCGGCATATCCACGTAGCAGCCATTAAGACTAAGTTCGGAGACCCGGCAACTAAATTTTCCCCCAGATTCCGTGTGAGCGATTTCCGCAACGGCAATGAAAGGGTAACGTGGACCTCGACGGATTTTCTGATTCATGCTCTTTCTGCCGAAAGCAGGTCGGAAACTGTGGAGCAATTCAAATTTCACTTCACCGATGATGCGCTGTCGCCGCTGCTGGATAAACTTTCGAGCGAAGTGCCAGCGTTATAATATCTGGCTTGAGGCTAATCCGCGATACCCCGAGGCCTGGCAACCCCTGTAGGCCCATGACTCGTTTTCGGCGGCTGACTGCTGATTCGCTCAGCTTCTCTGACTAAGCGACTCATTTCGCGCAGGAGCTTTCTTCGGCGGTCAGGGTCGGTCGCGGTCTTGAGTTCTGAAGCCGCCGCCTCAAGTTGCTGTTGTACTTCATTGAAACCATCATCGGCCATGATTGAATTATGCCGGTTAACCTGAAACCGTGAAGACGTGCTTCCGGCTTCAGCGCTTCGGTTTTCCCTCGTTTCGTTTCATATCGAGTTCCGATAGTTTTTCCAGGAACTCCTTCCAGGTTAGGCTAACGATTTGCGGTTTCTGCGACTCTGGCGGATGAAGGTCCCTGACGTATGGTTTGGCGGCATGTTGGTCGTGAGTGTACATCAATTCGTAACGCTGATAGGTAGAAGGCTTTTTGCAGTTCGAGCACATCATCCGCAAACCGGCTTCTGAAAAATCCGGTTTGGGGGCCCACAGGGGATCATAGGATGCTAGGGACGCCAAATTTATTTCGCCGCGGGTGACTGGTTTATGGCAGTGCTGACAATTCAAAACACTTTGAGGCATTTGCATCGCTCCGAGGGACGGGCAGAGAACCATCGTCATATTAATGGTCTGGCGTCGGACCTCCTATACCACTAAGGTGGTGTTGACCACTAAGCTGCTATCCGCCCCCAAATTCGCCTTTCCTTCGTTTATGCGCACCGCGTTCTGAGCGCACCATATTTATGCACGCCCGCCTTCGATAGATACCGCCCAACTGACCTTCGTTCGTCAGCTGTTTGATGGCCCGAACTTCGTTTTCGCACTGAAGCACGACGGTTTTAGAGCGTTGGCGCATCTCTGGGACGGGCAGGGGAAGGACAGGACGTTTTCCAGCTTCTTATCCGATCCGCAACTAAGCGTGGAAAAAGAACCATGCCCCGCCAATTAGGCGTTTTACGTACCGCATTTAATAGAATCCTTCTCGGGAGCTACAGGACATGGAAGATTGGGCCTCTCCAAATTGTCCTCGGAACCCATCTCCCCCGAGGTCCACCCACCTTCGTCAGGTGACCACCCATCTCCGGTTAAACTCCCAATAGGTATAGTAGTCGCTGCCGCCGCCTATGCCTCCGGCACCATTGGGTCTCCCTGTGCAAGCGCCTCGACCGCCCGGGAACGTGGTAACCCCATTTTGAACAATTGATTGTTTGTATTCATTGGCGAAGCCGTGCCCTTTTGCCTGGGACTTTCCATCGACGCTGGTTGTGTTTTGGCCTTGTCGCTCTGGAACGATGAGAACGCGAAGGCTCTAGCTGAAAGATTCGGAGCACGCGCATTGCTGGATAAAGCGAACCTTTATTCGAAATTGATATCCGCAATAAAGCAGAACTGCCCGCCAGGTGCTTTAGCTCTGGCGGAGTAGATTGGTCGGGGAGCGTGCGCGTCCGCCGCGTCCGCTAGGAAGCACGCGAACGAAAGGCCTCTAGAAATTTTAGCGGCCTTTCGTTTTAGAGATTGCTCGGGAATTATCGCGGAAATCCAGCGCGTCGGATCGCTTCGGATGAGGATGAATGATTTTGGGCACCGTCGCACTGCTGGGAATTATTATCGCGGCGGGATTGTTGATGTTGGCCGCACAGCGTCATATTGCCAATAGAGGCTCGCGAACAAACGGCGAAATCCTGACGAACCTTGACGCGGCCCGCTAAAATTTCTGGCGGGCCAAAGGTCCGGAACCTCGGCGTAAGCCCAGCGAGCATTGATGGTGTTAGGAAAGCGGATTTAGTTTCCGTTTGCGGCTTTGACGGCAGAGACATCTACAGTTAGCGAGAGTCGGAACCCAGTCCGCTGGTTGGTAATCAAATATTCGCCCATTCCGAGCGACTGCACACGTTTCAGGGCCTCTTTGACGGTCTCTGAGGGTTCTATCCAGATATGTTGCCCGCGCTCCACAACTCGGAAAATCTCTACTGGGGGAGTCATGCAGAAACCTATAGCAGAGACCTTAGAGAGAAGTCTGTCCGGTTTTGGACAGAGACTTTAATGGCGGATAGAATAGCAAAGCTTCGTTCGGGGATTATACGGATGTGAAAGCCGACACCGACCTTGAGGTAGCAGGTGAAGTGGCTAACTTCGCGGAAACCTTGAACTAGTTGATGGCCTGAAGCCAGACATCGTGGTACTTGACCTGCATATGCCCGATGAAAGGATTTACTTGCCGGAAAGTGTGAAGCTGCAAGTGCTCGAAAGTGCGGGTTGTATTTTAGCTAATTTTAGCGATATCTGTCTGGAACGATTACGAAGCGAAAGCAACTAGCCGAACGGTTCGGTGCGAAAGCATTGATAGACAGCACAACTGTTTTCCGAATTGATCCCCGCGATTAAGGCAGTCTGTCTTAAATCTTAAACGGAAGATTGGTAATCGTCTGTCACTCCACTCTTCGAGCGGCGAAAGTCCTCAGTCTTTGTACACGCACATAGGTATATCAAACGACAGCGCTGGCGGGATACCTTGAGTGAGTTGGGGCCGTCAGCCACATGCACCGGCACGAGGTGGACAATGCAAAAGCGCATCCTCGTTGTTGATGACCTCGCTCAAATCCGGAAATTAATTCGCGATTCCCTTGAAGCCGAAACAGAGTTTCGCATCTGTGGGGAAGCGACTGATGGCTATGACGCCATCGAGAAAGCGCAGCGCCTAAAACCAGATCTAATAATTCTTGACGTATCGACGCCGCGCATGAGCGGGATCGAAGCCGCACCCAAGATTGAAGCGGATCCTTTCCAATACACCGATTATCTTTTTATGGATCGATTTTCAAAACAAGTTGCGAAAAGAATGCTCAGCGCCGCAGCCGGCGCGTGTTGTTAGGGGTGCCGGTTTCCATCCTTCTAGCACGTCCCAGCCAAAAGCCGATTTCAGAGAAAACGAAGACGCTGGCGGTGAGCGCCCACGGCGCACTAGTCTTGCTTGCGATGAAAGTGTTCGCGGGCGATCAGGTCACGCTCGGCAATCTTCAAACAGACGAACAGTAACCGGCACGGGTCGTTTATCTCGGCCCTCAGCAATCAGACAAACAAGAGATCGGTATTGAATTTGTGAAGCCTTCGCCGCTGTTTTGGAGAATCGCGTTTCCGCCCAGCGATTGGACCACGGAACACGTGAGGATTCAGGTTGGTGTCATTTTGATTTTGATAAGGACGTGCGTCCCGTCAGTACCTATAAGTCTCAGTGCTTGCCGCTTCGCACCGAACTTTCACGCGCAGGCACTTTCTTATTGGCCGTTTTCTTGGTGGGCTTGATTCGGAGTGCCTCTATTGGACCCCCACGTGTAGAGACAGCCATTAACCACGCGTCGAGCCCGAATTCAAGGCCGCTTGCAGGTTTGCGCTCGCTGAGCACTTGAGCGGCTTCTAACGCCACGGCTCCATGTAGGAATGCCCAAAGCGCGACAGACGCCTGCGCAGCTCGGTCCGACCCGGCAATTCGTTGCACCTGCTCGACAGTGAACGTCCAGAGGCTTTGGAGGAAGGTAGGATCGTGCTCCGGCGCGTGGGGACTCATCATCACCTCGTAGAGGTGACGGTTGTCCCTTGCGAACTTTATGTAAGCAGATGACATCTCGCGGATTGTGGTAACCGGTTCGCAACCGTCGGCTGCCTTCCTCAGCGCTAGTTCCAGTTGCCGGGCAGCTTCGTTTGCTAGCGCAGCTTCCAGTGCTGAGCGACCGGAAAAGTAACGGTAGATTGCATTGGGCGCGAGGTCGAGGGAGGCCGCGAGATTCCGTAATGACAAGTCGCGGATACCCCTGTGCGCCAGATCCTTCACCGCGGCTGAAAGAATGGTCTGGCGGTCTGTTTTCGACGGATAAGGCATGAGAAATACTGTACACCTTGACACCCGTAACAGGGAAGGTGTACAGTGAACACATTGAAGATGAACAGTGAACATCTTAGGAGAAATTCGATGGCGAACAGCAAAGATGTCGTGGTCACCGGGGTCTCCACCGGAATTGGTTGGGGAACCACAAAGGTGCTTGTTTCAAAGGGATTTCGCGTGTTCGGTTCCGTACGCAAGCAGGCTGACGCCGATCGTTTGCAAAGCGAGTTCGGTAACGGCTTCGTGCCTCTCATGATGGACGTTACGGACGCCGACGCTGTACATCAAGCTGCCCAGAAGGTCGGCTCAATAATAGGCGACAGGAATCTGGTTGGCCTCGTGAACAATGCAGGAATTGTGGTGAGTGGGCCACTGCTTTATCTGAGGCCCAGCGAGTACAGGCGGCAGTTGGATGTCAACATGATCTCCCCGCTTGTCGTAATCCAAGCTTTCGCTCCTCTTTTGGGAACGGATAAGAAGAGGCAGGGTCCCACCGGCCGCATCGTGAACATCAGCTCTAGCGGCGCAAAAGTTGCCATCCCGCTTCTCGGTGCTTATAGCTCCTCCAAGTCTGGTCTGGAAGGAATGTCAGACGCGCTGCGGCGAGAACTAATGTTATTTGGCATCGACGTCGTGATCATTGAACCGGGCACCGTAAACACGGCGATGTACGACAAGGGCGAAAAAGAAGATCTGAGTGAGTTCAAGCAGACCGCGTATTGGGAGGCGGTGCAGAACTTCCAGAAGTTCATCGTCGCCGAAGCACGTAATAACGGCTTGTCCCCTGAGCGTCTGGGGGAAGCCGTCCACGTGGCACTCAGCACGGCGAAACCGAAGGCACGCTACGCGGTCGTTCCGCAACGTTTCAAGAACTGGACTCTGCCCAGACTTCTTCCTGTGAGGATGCTCGACGCCCAGCTCGCAAAGCTGCTCGGACTCACAAAGCTGTAGCCAACCTCGAACGGCGGGTTCTCACATCTCATGACAATGGGAACCAATGGCAAAAACAGTGTTTCGTCAGCAACGGATCGGTAACGATAAACGCCCAAGTGTCCACAAACCGGCGGGCATCAGCAAATTCAGGAAGTTGGATTCAGTCTCTTCATCGCAATTCAACTATATAGGGAAACTGCGCTGATGAGCGTTCAGGGCGCGTAACCGGGGCCGCGGAGCACCTTTCCCGGATGAGCACCGGTCATTTTGTCTCCGTCGATGACGGGGACGCCGTTGACCAAAACATAGTTCATTCCTTGCGAAAGTTGATTGGGATTGTCGAAGGTGGCGAGGTCGCGGACCGTAGCGGGATTGAAGATCACGACATCGGCCCACATGCCTGTGCGGAGAAGGCCGCGGCCTTCGAGCCTCAGGCGCTGAGCAGGAAGGGAAGAAAATTTGCGGATGGCGTCTTCGATGGTGAGTTTGTGCTCTTCGCGAACGTATTTGCGCAGGATGCGAGGGAAAGTGCCGTAGGCGCGGGGATGCGAGTGTTCTTGACCGAGAATTCCTTCGGGTGAAACGCCGGAAGAGTCATTGTCAAACGAAACCCAAGGTTGTTGAAGCGCCAAAACTACATCCGGCTCAGACATGCCAAAAGCGGCAATGCCAGTGCTTGCATCGTCCTGGATCAGAATATCAAATATGGTGTCTATGGGGTCTTCGTTCCAAAGCTTGGCAACTTCCGCGAGAGTCTTGCCCTGAAAAGGCAAGAGCTTGGGATTTAGGACAGAGGCGATGAGAACGGATTCGGGACCCGAGATTTGCTGCCACTCGTTTTCCCAATCATCTGAAGGAGTAAGCAAGTCCTTGCGGATGCGCTCGCGTGCACTGGGGTCTTTGAGGCGCTCGAGCAGTTTAGCTTTGCCGCCATCGTGGGCCCACGGCGGGATGAACGCAGAGAGGCCATTGCCCCAAGCCGTATAGGCGTAGGTGTCGGCGGCGATGTCGATGCCTTGAGCGCGAGCGGAGTCGATTTTGGCGACGACTTCGGGCATGTGCCCCCAGGAAGCCTTGCCAGCAACTTTCAGGTGCCAGATTTCTACGGGTATGTGCGCTTCGCGTGCGATTCGAATGACTTCGTCGATAGATTGCAAGATGGCGGTACTCTCACTGCGCATGTGCGTGGCATATATGCCACCGAAGCGGGAGGCTTCGGCGGCGAGCACGATCAATTCTTCGGTCTTGGCGTAGGGAGCGGGCGGATACTCGAGAGAAGTAGAGACTCCAACGGCGCCGTCCAGCATGGCCTGGCGGACCAGCTCTTTCATCTGCTCGAGCTGCGCAGGGTTGGGTTGTACATCGTCGTCGCCGAGGACCATGCGGCGGACGCGGGTGGCGCCAACGTAATCGGCAACATTGATGCCGATGCCTTGTTTTTCAAGTCGCGCGAAGTATTGGCGAAGAGTTCGCCAGTCGGCTTGCACGTGGAGTTGATCGAAAGCGCCTTGATCGGTACGGAGAATGGTGTCATTGAGCGGAGCGATGCATTCCCCTTCGCCGGTGATCTCCGTGGTGATGCCCTGATAGATTTTCGATGGCAGACGCGGATCGACGAGAACGGTGAGTTCGGACTGACCAAGCATATCAATGAAGCCGGGAGCGACGACGAACCCGTGAGCGTCGATAGTGCGCTTGCGAGGTGTTGCGGAGAGATTGCCGATTGCGGCGATTCTTCCTTCGCGAATTCCGATGTCACCGGAAAACCAAGGTGAACCAGTGCCGTCTATGATTTTGCCATTGATGATAATAATGTCGAATGCCGCGGGCAACCCGGCATTCATCGGAAAAACAATCAGCGAAAAAAGGAGGGTAAGGATTGCGCCCTGCCATTGGATGCAAGTGGCATGTCTCATGAATTGGCTCCAGTTGCGCGTGAGGGCGAGAGCGGAAGCATCTATCCGGGATTTCCATTTTGACTTCCCGGGCGACCGAGAACATACACTCACCCCCCTCAGTATGCAATGCTCCAGCCAGGTTTTTGAGTGCAGAGCCTTTCCGACGGCTGCGGCAAAATCTCAAAGCCAAAAACTGACGCTTCTCCCCACCCATTCCTCAAACACTTTTCCTTCTCCAGTCTTGCTCAGCACTGATATCTGTTTCGGTCTACGGCTCGCCTTGCTGACCGTTGTAAATCAAGTTAGTGGAGGAACTCGGGGTCGAGTGTGAACTTGCTGTGCACCGTAAAGCCGGCCCCCCGCAAGGCGAATTCCGCCGTATAGAACCCGGGGCCCAGCAGAGGAGCGCCGTCGAGGGTCCTCGGGAAGTAGAAATGGACGGAGGAACTCGTCCCAGTTCCAGTGAACTCCATTTCAAGCGGGACAACGATGCCATGGCGGGTCTTGAGCGTCGCACGCAAGTCTGGGCTTCCCGCCGGTTTGACCGCGAAGGGCTCGAATCCAACGAAGCCAGGCTGTTCGAGTTTCACCGTGATAACGTATCGATCCGCCGGAAGCCGCGGCGCCTGCGCCTGAAACGCGGCGAGCGCGTGTTCGCCGAGTTCCTCAAGCCGTGCAAACGCCTGGTTCACCGGGACCACCGATTCCCAGCGCACCAGGAAGGCGGTGGAGGGCGAAAGCCTCGGCGCGCCATCCCGCTGCCGGGAAGAATCAACGGGGGGGTCGATTCGCAATTTCTGCAAGCAGTTCCCGTTTGCATCGATGGCATCGGGGTCGCAGTGCTTCGTGCCGGTGGGAATACTATAGCTCGCTTGATTCTCTCCCTGGAGAAACACCACAACTTCCACCTTCGCCCAAGGCGAGTGTCGCA
>DATHGV010000170.1:0-49333 GCA_035490135.1 Candidatus Methylomirabilota bacterium | reverse complement strand
GCTCGATTTACTCAGACCATTCAGGCTCGAAAAGCGTGAATGGTTTCGAACGGATTCTGGCACATCGTATCGATTGTCAAAGAGCAAAACCTCCCTGTCCAGCAGAAAGGCATACGCACAACTTGAAGAGTATCTCAGGAGACCCCAGTATTGTCAACCGGAACCCGGCGCGATTTCCACAGACTTGCGAACTGCGAGCGCTGCTGGGGAATGCTGCCTCTGAAGGTTACTACTTCTTGAGTGGTAAGATGCGCTTTGGGGAGCTTCGGGTGGCACGTCTGGCGAAAAAATTAACCCCAATACTTACAACCACTAAACAGCTTTCCCAGCGGTTGCAGAACGCGATTCAGCGGAGTGGCTTGATTCGCGAGGGCGATCGCGTGGGTGTGGCTGTGTCCGGTGGCGCGGATTCGGTGGCGCTGCTGCTGATGCTTGTTGCGGTGAAAAAAAAATTGGGGATTACACTGTGCGTTCTGCATTTCAATCACAAACTTCGCGGGGCGGCTGCGGACGGTGATGAAAAGTATGTCGGCGATTTGGCGCGCAAACATAAGTTGCCTTTTTATTCCGCGACAGCCGCCGTAAAGTCCATCGCGAAAAGTGACAAAGCTAATCTGGAAGCGACAGCGCGGCGGCTGCGTTACGCTTTTTTTGCGCAATGCGCTAGCGAACATCACTTGGACAAAATTGCTGTGGCGCATTCCGCGGACGATCAGGCCGAAACTGTCTTGGCGCATATTTTGCGCGGCAGCGGACTTGCCGGCCTTGGCGGCATTCATCCGCAGGTAGACAAAACTGTGCGGCCGCTGTTGTACGTGTCACGCGCGGATTTACGTTTATATCTGAAAGCGCATAAACAAACCTGGCGCGAGGACGCCACCAACCGCGACACCACCAAAACTCGCGCGCGCATCCGCAAGAAATTAATTCCATTGCTCGAAAAAGAATTTCAGCCTCGCATCGTCGAGCACCTCACCTCGCTATCGAACCACGCGCGCGAGGACGATACGCTGCTCCAGCATCTTGCGGAAGAAGGCCTGCGCAATTCTCTTGAAATGATTCCGGGGGGCGCGCGTATGCGCATCGCGGAGTTGCTGCCACCCGAGCGACGCGCATTGGTGCAAGTCGAAGATCCATCCGCGGAGCAAACTGCATCGATGGGATTAAGCGGCCGACTTGTGCGACTGATTGTTAGCCGCGTTAAGCGTGCACACGTTAAGAACGCGAAGAGCAATTCGGCAGTTGGCGAGTTCAGCGCTCTGCACGGCAGACAAGTTTTGGAGCTCGCCCGCCACGGCAAAACTGGATCATCGCTGACTTTACCGGGGAATATTGAAGTGCGGCGGCACCGCGATGCTCTGGAATTTTGCCTCAAAGAAAGCGCCGAGGTGTCTGCACGGGAATATGAGTACAAAATCGATTCGCTACCTGAACTCAACACCATTCGCGTTCCGGAACTGGGGTGCGTTTTCCGCTTCACAATGATTGACTGGCATCCCCAGAGGGGGGAGACTAGACTCTCAGGGGAAGTGTTGGATGGAGCGCGGCTGAATTTTCCACTAACACTTAGAAGTTGGCGACATGGCGATCGCTTTTGCGCCCGCGGGCATAGCAAGCCGGAGAAGTTGAAGCGCTTGTTCAACGAAAGAGGGATTGATCGTTGGCAACGCGCGGGTTGGCCCGTCGTCGTCACTGGCAAAGACTTAGCGTGGTCTCGAAGTTTCGGGGCGTCCGCCAAATTCGTGGCCCACGATGGCACCAAAACGGGGATCGTGATCGTCGAGGAAAAGATCTTATGAGCGGCCGCAAGCCGGCTAGCTCTACACGCGGCCGCCAGGCGATCAAAGCAAACGCGAATGGACGAGGCGTCACGTTTTCCGAGGCCCGTATCGCCGGGCGGGTAGCTGAGTTGGGGAAGGAAATTTCGCGGGCTTACCAGGGCCGCCGCCTGGACATCGTGGTTACCATGGATCGAGGCTTCATGTTCGCCGCGGATTTGATTCGAGAATTGGATGGCACGGTGGTTTGCCACTTTGTTCGAGAAGATTTGCGGGACGTAGAGGACGGTGGGCGACCCCGGCGGGAAGTTTTGTTCGGCGCGGCGCCGGACTTGAAAGGCCGGGATGTTCTTTTGGTTGATGCAGTTCTGGAGAGCGGCGTGACGCAGGAATTCTTATTGCGGCGTTTGGGTGAAAGCTCTCCGCGTTCGTTGCGCTTGGCGGTTTTGCTGGACAAGCCTGAAAAGCGGCGCGTCGATCTGGAGTCGGATTACTTTGGCTTCAAAACTGCATCTAAGGAAGTATGGGTAGGCTACGGGTTGGCGGCGGCCAACGGTACCGGTCGCAACCTTCGTCAACTGTCTAACGGCACAAAGAGCGCGGAGAAAGCCGAGCGTCGAAAGAGATAAAGTTGCTGCAAAGGCTGCGTAGATTTTCTTGGGGATCTAAGTGAGGGCAACGTGAATTCTAGTTCCACTGCAAAAACCATTCTTTTTTGGATTTCGATCGTATTCCTTGGCGTGATGCTGTGGAAGCTGGTCTCCGCCAACGGTGCACAGGCCCGCGAAGATGAGC
Source organism: Candidatus Methylomirabilota bacterium (assembly GCA_035490135.1). Classification (GTDB taxonomy): domain Bacteria; phylum Acidobacteriota; class Terriglobia; order Acidiferrales; family UBA7541; genus Acidiferrum. The sequence continues at coordinate 46,760 of DATHGV010000170.1, read as the reverse complement.
CGAGCTACAGCGAATTCATGGCCAAGGTCGACGGCAGCGACGTCAAGGAAGTGACCCTCTACCTCTCGCCCAACAGCTACGAACTTCAAGGCGAATATGTCCGACCCGCCAATCACAAATTTCATCTCACGGTTTTCAAGGAATCCGCTCCGGACCTGGCCAAACAGTTGCGCGACAAGCAAGTGCCGATGAAAGTAAAAGAAGTTCGCAGCGGCGACTGGGTCTTGATTCTCTTGAACGCCGCTCCGCTCATTCTGCTGGTGGGCTTCTGTCTTTTCTTGATGCGCCAGATGCAAGCCGGCGGTAACAAGGCCCTCAGCTTCGGCAAATCCCGCGCGCGCCTGCTTTCTGCTCAACAGAAAAAAGCCACCTTCAAGGATGTTGCGGGAACCGACGAAGCTAAAGAAGAGCTGCAGGAGATTATCGAGTTCCTTAAAGACCCGCAAAAATTCCAGAAGCTGGGCGGCCGCATTCCCAAGGGCGTGCTGCTCGTCGGACCTCCTGGAACGGGCAAGACCTTACTTGCGCGCGCGATCGCCGGCGAGGCTAACGTGCCCTTTTTCTCTATCTCCGGTTCCGACTTCGTGGAAATGTTCGTCGGCGTGGGCGCCAGCCGCGTTCGCGATCTGTTCGAGCAAGGCAAAAAGAATGCTCCCTGCATCATTTTCATAGACGAAATTGACGCTGTCGGACGCCATCGGGGTGCAGGACTTGGCGGTGGACATGACGAGCGCGAACAAACTCTGAACGCCCTGCTTGTCGAAATGGATGGATTCGAATCCAACGAAGGCGTCATCTTGATTGCCGCAACCAACCGGCCCGACGTTCTTGACCCGGCTTTGCTGCGACCTGGGCGTTTCGATCGCCGAGTGGTGGTGGCCCGTCCGGATGTAAAGGGCCGCGAAGAAATTCTCCGCGTGCATACTCGCAAGGTGCCCATCTCCGATGACGTGGAGCTTTCCATCATTGCTCGCGGCACACCGGGCTTTTCCGGCGCCGATCTGGCCAACCTGGTGAATGAAGCGGCGCTGTGGGCCGCACGACAGAACCGCAAATTCGTCATGATGGTGGACTTCGAAATGTCCAAGGACAAAGTGCTCATGGGCGTGGAACGCAAGTCCATGATTTTGTCCGACGAAGAAAAGAGAAATACCGCTTATCACGAAGCCGGCCACGCGCTAGTCGCGGCGATGACCCCGGGCGCTGACCCGGTTCACAAAGTCACGATCATTCCGCGCGGCATGGCTCTCGGGCTCACCATGCAGTTGCCCGAAGACGACAAGCACACCTATACCGTGAAATATCTTGAGTCTATGCTCGCAGTACTCATGGGCGGCCGTTCCGCTGAAGAAATTTTCCTCGGCCACATCACTACTGGCGCAGGAAACGATATCGAGCGCGCCACCGACATCGCTCGCAACATGGTTTGCGAATGGGGCATGAGCGAGCTCGGGCCTCTGGCTTACGGTAAGAAAGATGAAGCCATTTTCCTCGGCCGCGAAATTACTCAGCATCGCGACTATTCCGAAGACACCGCCATCCAGATCGACAAGGAGGTAAAGCGTATTGTCAACGGCGGCTACGAGCGTGCCAAAGCCATCCTCTCCAACAACAAGGAGACTCTCGAGCGTATCGCGCTAGCCTTGCTCGAACGCGAAGTCATTGACGCCAATGAAGTGAAGCTGCTTATGGAAAACAAGCCGCTTCCGGAAAAGCTACGCACCCCGCCGCCACAGCCTCCGCAAGCAGCGCCCAGCGCCGATCCTAAGGTGGTACGCCCCGAACTGCGCCCCGCTCCGGGCTTCACTCGCGGAGAAAACCCCGCAAAAGCCTAAGCCCAGATAAATCTCAACCCCCTACAGGGCGCGACTCAAAAGTCGCGCCCTCTTTTTTTATGAATACTCTGATTGCACGTGCTCTTTAGAAATGACATGTCGCGCAAATTAAAATGTCAGATTGTATGGATTACCCTTCATACGCCTGCCCTCCTGATTGTCCGATTACCGGGGTTCATCGGGACTTAGGCCGAGAATGCCTTTGGAAGACAACCAATCTTAGAGCTTCCACAGTCACACTCCCCACCGGAGGATTCCGCGTATTCAGACATTTTACGCGGTGGTCATATTTTGCATGGTCTGTCTCGCGATTACCACGTTCCATTCTTTACGGTTTGTTGAGAGCGCAGATGAACTAAGTCGGCTAAAGGTCGGAGTAATTAACGTGCAGCAAGTCATCGTATCGACAGCCGAGGGTAAGCAAGTGTTGACAGAATTACAGGCAAGTTTGCTCAACGTCAGAACGATTTGACGATCCTTAATCAAGAAATCAACGTTGTACGACAGCGACTGGAGGCTGGTCAAACGCTCGCTGAAGCGGAACAAACCTACCGTTTGAGGAGCGATGGAGAACGACTTGCGGCTCGGTTCGAGCGAAAGACCAAGGAGTTTAACGAAGACTTGCAATTGGAGCGATCCAAAATTGTGGAGGCCATTCGACGGAAGGTTGTGAATTTGCTAGTTCGCTATCTAGACAGCCTCCTGTCCCCACCAATGCGTGCTGGGATGCTCACTCGGCAAGCGGAAATGGTTTCACAATTGGAGCCTGATCTGGGCCGAGAATGGGCCAATGAGCTATTCGCGTTGGCTCTTCAAGTGAAGGGGAGCCGACGGCCACAGATGCAGGGCACGGCTCTGAGTATTCTCATACGACTTGATCCTGACCGAGCGCTGGAGCGATGTCATCTCTGAGGACGCCCACCGGTGCGAGCTAGTCTGCACCAATTGCTCAAATCGAACACATCTATACGTCGTCGCACTAAATTGCGTCGTTTTAGTGAATCTCGCCCGCCGAGCCAATCTGAACCAACTCCGGTGACGCCGGCGCCCCGGGCGTTGGATCCATGGGCATTGGCTTCAAATTTTGCGGATCGCGCCAATTATCCAGAATGCCCACCTGCTGTACGCAAGAAACCGTGCATCGCGGGGCGCAGAATTTCTCCGTGGAATATTCCCGGTGCCGCATCTCCGGCGAGTACTGCGCCAGCGGAATCCCCGGGTAACCGCGCTGTTGCGAGCACCAGTGCACCAGCCCACGCTCGCAAATATATAAATACCTGGAGCCCGAACGGCAGCGCCAATTGTGTTCACGGCCGCGCGCGACATTGTGTTGAAACTCGTTGAAACGCGAAAATGAGCGCTTACCCAATTCCATAATTTCTTCAAAAATACTTTGCTCGTGCTCACCGAGGGGCTTCAATTGCCCATTGTTGTCGTGAATAATCCCCACCGTACTTGTAAATCCCAGGTCCACGGCGCGATGCGCGATTTGCAAGGCGTCTTCCGGATTTTTTACGCCGCTGCCCAACACGGAATTGATGTTCACCTGAAAAACCGCGTGCTGCGCGAGCATTTCCAGGCGGCCGTCCAGCGTTTTCAGGCTCTTTTTTGACACGTCGTCCGGCGTCACGTTATCAATACTGATTTGCAGATGTTCGAGGCCGGCGCGGTTCAGCCGCTCGATGCGCTCCTGATTCAGGAAAAATCCGTTGGTAATCATGCCGGCGATAATTCCGCGCTGCCGGATATGCCGGATCACTTCGTCAATCTCCGGATGCAGCAGAGGTTCGCCGCCACTGATGGTAATAATCGACGTGCCCATGTCCGCCAATAAATCCAGCCGCCGCTTCATCTCATCCAGCGGCACAGGCGTCGACACATCGTCAAACTCATTGCAATACGTGCACGCCAGGTTGCACCTGCGCATCGGAATGATATGCACCAGGATGGGGTGCTTGGTCGAAACCAGGGCCTTCACAATCATGCGCAATTCGCGCACACGCGTAACCGCAAACCTCGCCGCCCGCCGTAGCCGTACGGCTGCCTTAGCCCCTAAGGCCGACTTTGCCCCTGTAGTTTTGTTCTGTGGCCCCAAGGAATGAACCAATGCCCCTACCCAGATTATACACGATGCCTAATCGCATCCGTCGGCGCCAACCCGTTTAGTAATGATGTGGTACGCCTCTGGCAAGGCCCCAAAACACAAAGATCCGTATTTTCGAATTTCAAGGTGGAGCTTTAACTCTATTCGCTTTTTTATCTGTTCGGTCCCAGGCCTTTTAGTGATTAAAGTTCACGTTGCGCGCGACTGCGCTAACCGCCGTAGCCATATCGTCGATCCAGGGAAAAACACCCGAGCGGTACTGCGCAGCGCCAACCATCCGATCTTCAGCAGCGCCACAATCGTGAGCATCCAGATTGCTATCACCGGAAGATTCAAAAAAAGTGCCACCATATCGTCCGCATAATCAGCCATTCCGCCAAGCGCGCCCCGCAGCGACACTTTCGCCTCGTAGAGCGGCCGCCAATGCAACCCAAACGCTCGTGCCTCGGCCATTCCACGGATGTTAACGGTCAGCAGAGACATTTCCACCTGGTGATGAAGTAACCGTAAGCCGCCTTCCGACGCGTCAATACGGCCCCGCACCTCGGCTAACTTGGAGCTCACCTCCAAAACATCTTTTACCGCCGCAGCGCGTTTCAGAATTGCCAGGTATTGGGCTTCTTCGGCCCGAGCGTTACGCAGAGCCGCCTTCTGATTCACGGATTCGCGCGTCACGTCATGCGCTTCGATAGTGTCTTGCTCCACAGTCTTCGCTATCTTGCGAACCTCTGCTCGCGCTTCGTCGAAGTGTTCGGCCGGGATGCGCATGCTGGTCTGCGCGAACCTGGTGCCTTCGTCGCTACCGTTGACGTTCGAGCTCACCACAAATCCGGAGAAATTCACCGCCAGAGTGCGCAACTGCTCAGCCGCTTGCAAAGTATCGCCGGCAATAATCTCGAGCGACCCGGTACGAATGACTTGCCGCTCAATTTCCGATGATGTCTCTGAACTGGAATTGTAGGCAGCGGCAGGAGGTGGAGCATTTCCAGCCACTCCGCCAATGACTCCGCCCATTACGCCACCCATCGAACTGCCAGCCACGATTTTCGGCGACGGCGTCAGGTAATCCACCTCAACGGGCCTGACACGTTCCCTGAGCCGCGAAGAAGCGATTCCGCCATCAATATGGCGAATAGGCATGAAGGAGTTCGTTCGCCACATCGACTGCATACTCCAGGATTCCACTGCTGAGAGCCCTGTTGCCCTGCTTGAAGCGATCCCGCGTTGCTCATTTCGCCAGCTCATGAAGATCAATAGCAGAAACAAAACCGTAGCACCAAAAAACGCCGCCGCCACCCAATGGCGATTCGCCTTCCACGCACTTCGTAGCGTCTGAACCATGACAGTCACCTTGCTGTATTAGACAAGCCCCACCTCGCATTTGTTCCTGCTCAAACACCGAACACCGAAGTAAATATTTTAGATTTGCAGCCCCAACGCAAAATTCCCCGCCCCGTGGTTCTTCCAGGGTGGGGAATTTTGCCGTGTAACAATCATTACTGCTCTGAAATTACTGCTCGGAGCCCGATGCCCAGCGCATACCGAACGCTACAGTGGGATGGTAGTATTCGCGCTGGATCGGGTATTTCGGACTGCCCTGATAAAATCCGAAAACCTCGTTGCTCAAGTTAAGTCCGTATCCAAAAAAACTGAGTCCTTTGTAGATGCGATAACTTCCCTGCACATCGAACTGCGTATGGGCATAAAGATAGATGTCCCCACCGGGCCCCTTCAATCCCAGAATCGGATCATTAGGCGTTCCGTTGGCCTGGTACGCATATTGAAATAGGTTGGCGTCATTGTGGGTAATAGCGAACCGTCCGGAAAATCGCGCCTTGTCGTAGGTTAACCCGACGTTCCAATTGTTCGGCGCTTGCCGCTGCAACGTGGGATGATCATCGCGTCCATTCGAAAAGTCTGCCGGAAAGGTGACCTGCGAAGTGGTGTAGCTATAGTTCGCTGCCACCCCGAATCCATTTAGGAAGCCAGGAAGACGCGATAGCCGTTGCTCCCAGGCGGCCTCAAATCCCGCGATGTGGGCGTTGGGACCGTTGATGGATTGCGTCAACAAGAATCCCGCCTCAGGACCAGAGTTGAGGGTAACCGCGGTCGGATAAATGGGATTGGACAGCTGTTTATAGAAAAATCCTGCCTGCAGAATTCCCAGTGGCTGAAAGAAATGCTCGACCAGCAAATCGTAATTATTAGCCTTGGTCGGTTTTAGGTCCGAGTTACCGGTTGAAACACTTTTTGGACTCGCGTTTGGATCAACAATGGTCGTGGGAACCAGGTCGCCGATATTTGGGCGCGAGATACCCTGGCTAAAGTTGGCGCGAAGATTGGTGTTTTTCTCCAGCAGATACTGCACCTGGACGCTGGGCAACACGCTGGTATAGCCCGAGCCCTGGTTCAATGGCGTGATGGTGGGCGGCAAGGAATTACCGGACCCGTCGACATTGGCGGTCAACTGATTCGTCGTGAAAGTGGTGTCCGTGCCCTCGACTCGCAGGCCCGCTTGCACGCGAAACTTACCGATGGAAATAGCGTTTTGCACGTAGCCCGCGTACACCCTCTCGTTGGCGTCAAAGAACGCGCTAGCCGAACGGGTGATGCTACCTACCTGGTCTAATTGGAATTGTGCAAGGTTGGCCATAACGGACTGAATAATCTTGTTGTAATTCGATGTCGGTCCATAAGGCAAATTACCGTACGTGAAAGAACGATCGTAGTAACTCGGATTTGTGTACGTTCCCAACGCCGAAGATAAGGGGATATTCGCGCTGGAATTATTGTAGAAGGAGTCATCCTCATTTTGCTTCGTGTGTGAGTTTCGAATCTTTAAACCAATTTCGAAAACGCCGAAGTGTGAGTGCAAGTTGTAGCGGCGCGCCACGGAGGCCGCACCCTGAAAGTTGAGCTGCTGGGCGATGTAATGCGTGAAGGAAGTAGACGTCAATTGGTATTGGCTGGCGTCATAAGGGGTGCTACCATCCAACGGAATAAATTTTGGCCGCAGGGCATTGTTCAGGCTCAGTGCCAAATCAGCCCCGTTCGATCCCCGGTAGCAAGGCGCCAGTGGAATCGTAGCTTGCCGTGGGTGCGCCAAAGTTTGTCGTCTCAAAGTCCTGCCCGCCAATGTTGTGCGAGCGTGAAACCGCGAACTCATAAACGATGAGGGTAGATGAAAGATCGTGCCTGGCTCCGGTCAAGAAGCTGTACACCTGTTGATCTGGGCGGCGAATGTAATGGCGATAAGCGTAGGACCCTGGGGAGCAGGGATTGCTGCCGGGGTTGGTAATATCGGCGGCTTGGTTGACCGTTTGGCAGTCCTGCGCATTATCAAACGTGACTTGGGAACCGTTGACCGATTTGATGGTGTTTCCCGCATTGGGCGTATACACAATGGTGTCGCCGTAGTCGTGAAAGTCCGAATACAATCCTTTTATGTAAGCGGATGATCCTGGCTTAAAGGTGTAGTCGACGCCGGAAGCAAAGCCATATCGCGTGCGGTAGTAGTTGTAAGACCGCATATCTTCGGTGGGAACGTATGCAATATTCTGACCACTGGGTGTGGTGCCCACTGCTTGAACCGGCTCTAGATCATCTATGCCGCGGTTATTGCGATCCCAGGTGCCGCCCAGCAAAATTCCAAACTTCTTATTTTCTCCAAAGCGTTGACCGACAGTTCCGTCGAAGCCGCCGAGAGTGCGTCCGCCCTGAATAGGGGTGTAGCCGCCTTGGCCTCCGAAATTGTATGTGGGCTTTTCGCTCGCCGTCTTAGTTACGAGATTGACGGTGCCCCCAATTCCATCAGCATCCTGGCTGGCGGAAAGCGTCTTGAACACTTCAATGCGTTCCACCAAATTTGCAGGTACGGCATCCAGCTTGATGTTGCGCACGATGCCTTCCGGCGAAGGCACATTCACGCCATTGATTGTCACGTTGCTGAGACGCGGCTCAGTTCCGCGAATCTGCACGTATTTTCCTTCGCCCTCATCGCGCTCCAGCGAAACGCTTGGCAGCCTGCCCACCGCGTCGGCCACGTTTGTGTTCGGCAAACTGTTGATAACTCTCGAGGGCAGCACTTGGACGATCTCGTCCGAAGTCCGCTCAATATTGATCGCTTCACTTTCACCTTGCAGTCGTTCTGCGGTGACGACCACCTGATCGGCCTGCGAAGCCACTTGCAAAACGGGATCGACATTCACCGTTTGTCCGGCTTCTACCTTCACGCTGGTGCTTAACGCATTCAATCCGACGTAAGAGGCTGTCAACGTATACTCGCCCACCGGGACATCGCTAATTCGGAACTGACCCTGATCATCCGAAACTACTCGTCTTCCCAGAGGTTGTAGCTCAATCAGCGTGCTTGATAACGGCGCACCGGCGGAATCCTTCGCGGTTCCCGTAATCGTGCCTTTGCCGCTTTGCCCCGCTGCCGGATTCACCCATGCCCCGTAACCTAAAACCGACGCTACGAAAATCAAATGCAAGAATCTGCGCATAGCTCTCCTCACACTCGTGCCCTTGGCCAGAGTGGTCATTTTTTAAATTCCGTCTTGTGTTCTTGCAGAAGCCCCAGGTCGGCACGTCCGGTGCTCCTATTTTTGGTTCAACGCGAGGAATACACCCGGTTCGTGCCGATGGCGCAAGGTAACGCGCCAACGTGAACGCTGCGTGACACCTTCATGAACTTGCCATAAAGAGCACCTGAATAAATTTTTGGGAAGACACCAAGAAACCACACCGTAGTTTGAAGTAAATTTTCGACAATGATTGACGTTTTGTTTGTCTGGCCACACAAACAAATTTGCGCAGTGACCGTGGGGCCCAATGTGCGTACTCGAAGGCGCTGACTTTCATTGCGGGCGCATTACCGAGCGCCTGGCTTCGCTCCTTTCCTCGCAACTCCGATGCTTCTGCTAGACTTAGAGCAGCGGTTTTTCGCGAGCTTCAGGAGCCGAGATGGCCGACGCCGTTCACGCTGCGCATCCCCATACCTCACAGCCCCAAAACACCCGAACCGAATCCGACAGCATGGGCAAAATGGAAGTTCCCGCCGATCGTTACTATGGCGCGCAGACGGCGCGCTCGCTGATTCACTTTGCTATCGGCAAAGACACCATGCCGCCGGAACTCATCAGCGCTTTCGGCGTGCTCAAAAAAGCCGCTGCGCTCGTGAATCAGGACTTAGGCAAACTCCCTCCAGAAAAAACCAAGCTGATCGTCCAGGCTGCTGATGAAGTAATCGCCGGCAAGCTGCACGACCATTTCCCTCTGCGCATCTGGCAAACCGGCAGCGGCACGCAAACTAACATGAACGTCAACGAAGTCATCTCCAACCGTGCCATCGAGCTTTGCGGCGGCACCATGGGCAGCAAAAAACCCATTCACCCCAACGATGACGTCAACATGTCGCAGTCTTCCAACGACACTTTTCCCACCGCCATGCATATCGCCGCCGCCACGGAAACCGCCCGCAAGCTTTTGCCCGCGGTCAAACATTTGCGCGACGCGCTCGACGCCAAGGCCCGTGAATTTATTGGCATAGTAAAAATCGGACGCACTCATCTGCAGGACGCCACGCCGCTTACCGTGGGACAGGAATTTTCCGGCTGGGTCAGCCTTCTCGACCGCGACATTACTCGCATCAACCAAGCCCTCGACGGTCTCTACGATCTGGCCATCGGGGGCACCGCTGTCGGCACCGGACTGAACGCCCATCCGGAATTCGCCGAGCGTGGCGCCCGCAAAATTTCCGAGTTGACCGGACTTCCTTTCCGCTCGCATCCCAACAAATTTGCCGCCCTGTCCGCGCACGACGAAATCGTCTTTGCCAGTGGCGCGCTCAAAACTCTCGCCGCTTCACTCATGAAAATCGCCAACGACATTCGCTGGCTGGCCTCCGGCCCACGCTGCGGCCTCGGTGAACTGACTCTTCCCGAAAATGAGCCCGGCTCTTCCATCATGCCCGGCAAGGTAAATCCCACGCAGTGCGAAGCACTCACGATGGTTGCAACTCAAGTGATGGGTAACGATGCCGCCATCGGCTTGGCAGGTTCACAAGGTAACTTTGAGCTAAACGTTTTTAAGCCGGTGATGATTTTTAATTATTTGCATTCCGTTGAGCTGCTCGCCGACGCCTGTAACAGTTTCGTGGAACACTGTGCCCATGGCATTGAAGTCAATCGCGAAAAGATCGACCACTACGTCAAGACTTCCCTGATGCTGGTCACCGCCCTCGCGCCAAAAATCGGTTACGATAACGCCGCCAAAGTTGCGCACACCGCGCATCACGAGCACAGCAATCTTCGCCAGGCCGCCATTAAACTCGGTTTCATAACTGGCGAGGAATTCGACAAGCTGGTGCGCGCCGAAGACATGACCCATCCGTGACGACATCTGTGAACTGTCAACAACTGCCCAGCCTGAAATTAAACATGCCGATGTTTTCATGAAGCAGAAAATTTTCCCTAACGTCGATGCTGCGGTGGCGGACGTTCTGGACGGCGCGCGCATCATGTTTGGCGGATTCGGAGGCGCTGGCTTCCCCAACAATCTGATTCAAGCGCTGGCCCGCAAAGGAACCAAGAAAATCACTGCCATCAGCAATAATTGCGGCACCCGCGACGGCGAACTGGGACTACTGTTCAAGAACGGTCAGATCAGCCACGTCATCGCATCTTTCCCCGGTCCGCATGCGAATTATTTTCAAGAACGTTTTGCCACTAAAGAAGTGACGCTCGAATTGGTGCCGCAGGGCATTCTGTGCGAACGCATGCGCGCCGCGGCCGCCGGACTTTTGGGCTTTTACACTACCGTTGGCGTGGGAACGGAAGTAGCCACCGGCAAAGAAGAGCGCGTCATTGATAGCCAGCGCTGCATTCTGGAATCGCCCATCCAGGCAGACTACGCATTCATTAAAGCTGAAAGAGCCGATGAGCTCGGAAATCTGACCTATCGATTGGCGGCCAGAAATTTTAATCCCATCATGGCCATGGCTGCGAAAATCACCATCGTGGAAGCGGAAGAAATTGTACCGGTCGGAGCCATCGAACCTGAAAACGTGGTTACTCCCGCGATATTTGTTCATCGCATCGTACAGGCAAAAGGAATTCGCTATGCCGGATAAGCCACGCCTTACCCGCGAACAGATTGCCGCGTGCGCCGCCAGAGAGCTGCCGGATGGCGCTTACGTGAATTTGGGTTGGGGAATCCCCAATTTGATAGCGGATTATTTGCCGACAGGTCTCACCGTTTTCTTTCACAGTGAAAACGGCATTCTCGGAATGGGGCGTCGCGCCAGACCTGGAGAAGAAGATTACGACCTGGTGGACGCCATGAAAGTTCCCGTGACGCTGGCGCCCGGAGCATCTTTTTTTCATCAGGCGGACGCTCATCTCATGACCCGGGGCGGCCACCTGGATGTCGCGGTTCTTGGCGGGTTTCAAGTTTCGGAAAAAGGCGATCTTGCCAATTGGAAAGTTCCTGGCGCGCGCGGGCCAGGCGGCATCGGCGGAGCCATGGACATCGCGGCAGGCGCGAAAGTATTGATCGTGTGCATGGAGCACACCACAAAAGACGGCGCGCCAAAGATTGTGAAGCACTGCACCTATCCGCTTACGGCGCTGGCGTGCGTGGACACCATAGTGACGGATTTGGCGGTGATCGATGTAAGGGCGGACGGACTCGTGCTGCGCGAGATTGCCCCGGGCTGGACCAAAAAGGAAATTCAGGAACTGACCGGCGCGCCACTTCTGTAGTGGCATGCCGCCAGAATTGCCGATGGTACGCGATCGTGAAGATTCCTGCAATTACAGGCGAGCCGCCACGCGTGCGGCGATATGGCCATCGTCGCGACGGAAAATCAATACCAGGCTGTCGCTCAAAGGAATTCCGGCGCTGGGAATCTCTAGTTCGTAGGCCCATTGGAATCTTTTGGGCAAGTCATTCGCAAGTTCCGTGGCATAGGGTGGAATCGGTTCGACGGAGAAAAATTTCACTTTGAAATTCTCTGCAGGGCGCAAATCAACTCCTCGCTTCCAGAACAGCGACAGGCGCATGGTACTCATCATCTCGCGAGTAAGATACTGCCGGCCCTTAGGGTCTGGCACCTGTGACGGACAAGGCTGGTCATGGATAACGAATAGTAATTTCAGGTGGTCGGGAAATTCGGTCACAATTTCTTTCCCGCGAAGATATCTGGTGCCCTGGTTATCGTCGATGCGTTTCAAATTATCGAAAAAAACCTTGTCGGCCATATGGCCCGCCAGCCGGAAACAAGTGTTATCGCTCAAGCTGCCGTCCGTCTCCAGGAAAACGCCGCCGTCGAAATTCCAGATTGTTTTTGGAATGCGCTTGGGTTTTTCTCCGGGCTTTTGTCCCGCCAACGCCAATGTCAACGACTGGCCACCAAGCAGCAATGCTGCAATTAGTATTGCCCGAGGAGTTTGGAAGCAAAGGGTGCGCATCGTAAGTCTTGAACGACAGTTGACGGCTTGAATAGTGTACGTGTGCCGCTCGCCGCGCTGTCAACTCACGAACTGTCACGATTAAAGGGGTAGGTGCGTGCGAACTGCTGGCAATGGGTGCGTGTGTCATTTACCATTCGAAGAGAAGACATGAGGCGCGGGTCCACACTACTATTAATCATCGTCGCGTTGGTTGGCCTCATTGTCGCCGTGGCCGCATCGCTCCTGCACAACGGCCTGAGCGCTCGCGCGCGGCCCAGCGCCATGGAAGAAATGCTCGCGCGTAACGCGTGGCATCTTTCCATTCCGTCGGACGCACGCGCCATGCGTAACCCAATGCCTGCCTCCGAGGAAAATCTTAAAGATGCGCGGCTGCATTTCGCGGATCACTGCACGATCTGCCACGCCAACGATGGCAGCGGTGACGCGCTATTTGGCCGCGGCTTGTATCCGAAGCCGCCCGATCTGCGCCAGGCTGAGACACAAAATCGCTCCGACGGCGAGCTTTTCTGGATCATTGAGAACGGAGTGCGCTTCACGGGCATGCCTTCCTTTGCCAGTCACGGAATGGACAACGATTCCTGGAAGCTGGTCCTTTTTATAAGGCATCTGCCGAAGCTTACCGCTGAAGAGCGCATCGAAATGTCCCGCTATAACCCAAAAAGCCCGGCGGATCGCGAAGAAGAAAAAGATGAAGATGAATTTCTGAATGGTACAACGCCGCAGAAATCTGGAACATCAAACTCTCATCCTTGAGGTATCCTTGAAAAGGTATTCTTGGAATCTGTAAGTTCCTGGGGGTTTTTATGACGCGTCGATTCTTCACAACTTTGCTGGCTTTTTTCCTCGTTGCCGTTACGCTTTCAGCGCACGGCGACAAAAAGCACGTCATCGGAACGATAGAAAAATTAAATTCTGGCTCGGTAACGGTGAAAACCCGGGATGGGAAATCGGTGCAGGTGAAACTCGTGCCTTCCACCACCTACGTTGCACGTGTGGCCACCGCGGACAAACCTGCAACTCTTTCGGATCTGGCCGTTGGCGAGAATGTCGTGATCCATGCCACTCCGAAGGGCGACGACCTGGAAGCCGACGAAGTTAGATTCTCCACGCCGGGCGCATCTGGCTCCAGTTCCTCGAAGTCTCAACCGCAACCGTAAGTTTCTTCGCAACCTCACTTTGAGTCTATTTTTAGTCTTCGAGAACATGGCAGGAGTGCGTTTTTATGACTAGCCACACAGGCTGATTTACATCCAGCTCTAATGCTCGTTTCGCTCCGAGCGTCAGGTGCACGGTGAAAACGACGGCGCCATCAGCGTCGACTGCGACTTGGGCGACGAACATCGTTCCGCGTTGTTCGAGCGATATAATTTTCCCGGCAATCACATTTCGAGCGCTCAGCCCGTAAGGGCGCTCCGTAGCTAATAAAATATCTCCCGCGCGAATCGCCAACCGGACAGCGATTCCTACAGCGGCATGGCCAAGAGGCGTTTCGATTTCGCACGTGCCCTTCACCAGGCGCACGCGCATCACGCCATCCGCTTCCCGATGACCGGTCACTACGCCGCTGAACAGATTTTCAAATCCCGAGGCGTGCGCCAATGCCGAGCGCCGTGGTGCATCCAGTACTTCGTGGGGTGTACCCGTGCTGATAATTTTTCCCCGATCGAGGGCGATTACGCGTTCGCCCAGTGCGTCCACCTCGGCGCGGCTGTGGGTGACATACAAGATTGGAATATTTTGTGCCGCGTTCCACCGCCGTAAATCTTCCATGATAGATTTCTTCAATCCTTCGTCCAGCGCCGTTAGCGGCTCGTCAAGCAGCAATACCCGCGGTGAAGTGGCCAGCGAACGAGCAAGCGCGACCCTTTGTTGTTCTCCTCCGGATATTTCATCGGCCTTACACTTGGCCAACTGCTGCACTCGAAAAGCTTCCAGCATCGCTTTTACGCGTAAGGCTTGTTCCGGCGACGCCATGTGCGCGAGTCCATAGGCGACGTTTTGCTCCACGGTCATGTGCGGAAATAACGCCAGGGATTGAAAAACGTACGCGATTTTCCTTTTTGCCGGGGGCAGGTTGATCCGCCGTTCGACATCGAGCAGCACCTCGCCGCTTATTTCAATTTGGCCGCTATTAGGCTTGAGCAGTCCGGCGATGCAATCGAGTAAGGTGGACTTTCCAGCTCCAGAGGGACCAAACACGATGGTGATACCGGGAGGAATTTCGAGCGCGACATCCAGAACGAAGGGAGATCGGGTAGCGCCGGAGCGCGATTTTCGCAGGCGCACCTTAAGCACCGGCGGATTTATCTCGCTGCCCACGAAGCCCACATGCGCCGGCCGATTCGGCGATTGACGCCGTACACGGCGGACAACACTACGAAGGAAATTATCAGCAGCACCAGCGCCATGCGATTCGCTTCGGCATATTCCATAGACTGCACGCGGTCGTAAATATCGATGGAGGCCGTGCGTGTGATGCCAGGTAAATTCCCGCCAACCATCAATACCACGCCGAACTCGCCCAATGTGTGCGCAAAGCTTAGAACCACCGCGGTCACAATGCCCGGCAAGGATAACGGTATGATTATTTTCGTAAAAGTGCGCAAACGGCTGGCGCCCAGTAGCGCGGACGCGTCCAGGAGTCTACGGTTCATGGCTTCAAAGGAAGCAATCAGCGGTTGAACGGTGAATGGAAAGCTATACAGAACGGAGGCGAATACCAGCCCGCCAAATGTGAATGCCAAGCCACGGTGAAACAAAGCTTCAGAGATTTTTCCAATCGGGCCATGCGGGCCCAGCGCGATCAAAACATAAAATCCAAGAACCGTCGGCGGCAACACCAGTGGCAGCGCGACGATGGCTTCCAGCAAGAATTTACCGCGCCAATTCCAGTACGCCAGCCAATAGGCCAGCGGCATGCCGATCAGCAGCAAAATCGCAGATACGCAGGCCGCAAGACGCACGGAGAGAATTAACGAGTCCATATCGCTTTTGGGAATCTATCTTGCTTCGTTGCCGTGGGCAATAAAGGCATGCGGATCGTTATGGCGTCGGAACGGTAAAACCGAAACGCTGCAATATTTCCCGGCCTTGCGATCCGTTGACGAACTCCAGAAATCGGCGAGCCGCATCTCTATTCTTCGAAGCCTTGAGCAGGACGACCGCTTGTTTAATTGGGGGATAGCTGTCCGCGGCGATTTCCCATCTTTTTCCATTCTTCATCGCCGGAGATATCGCAAGCGAGAGGGCTACGATTCCCGCTTGTGCGTTACCGGATTGCACAAACTCGGCTGCTTGGGAAATATTTTCGCCGTAAACCAGCTTGTCTTTCACCTGCTCGTAGATTCCGGCTTTTTTCAACGCCGCCAGAGCAGCGCGGCCGTATGGAGCATGGTCTGGATTGGCGATGGCAATTTTTTTTACTCGCTGATCCAGCAAAGATTTCCATCCGTCTTTCGCTGGATTGATTTCACTATCGCGGGGAGTCCAGATTACGATGTGGCCGACGGCGTATTCACGCAAGGTACCAGGTTCGGTCAACCCGGCGGCTTTCAGTTTTTTGGGATATTCGGAGTCTGCTGAAAAGAACAGGTCGAAGGGTGCGCCATTCTGAATTTGCGTTAGAAAATTCCCGCTGGACCCGTAGCTGACGTCTAGTTTCACGCCACTCTGCTTCTCGAATTGCGAGGCCAACCCCGCCATGGCGAACTTCAAATCCGCAGCCGCAGCAATCTTCACGGCTTGCGCGCGTGCATACGGACCCGTCAAAAGCACTGCGAACAGAACAATGATTTTTGCCGGAGGATTTCTCATAGCGCGCTTTATCTGCGACTAGCGTCGCAAAGCAGCTATAACTTATCATTAAATTCGTTTAATTTCGTAGCGGCTTCCCGGTTTTTAAGGTGTGGGCGATGCGTTCCTGGGTTTTCTTTTCACCGCACAAAGAGACGAATGCTTCGCGTTCCAGGTCCAGGACGTATTGTTCGCTTACAAATTGGGGGGAGCTCAAAGCGCCGCCGGCCAGGATGTTTCCCAGCTTGCGTCCCACGTGAGCGTCGTAATCGGTTATGTAGCCGCCGCGTTGCATCATATGGATCACCAGCTTGGCGCCGGACAGGAATTGCTCGCCGAGCACTTTGATCTGCGTGGTTTGCGCGCCCTCTTGCCAATTCGCCGCTTTGGGGCGGTAGCCGCCGCGTACCAGTGCCAGGGCGACTTCCTTGGCGTCGCCAACTAAGCGGTCGCGATTCGTGGACACGCCATCTTCACGTCGCAAGAAACCAAGATCGCGAGACTCTTCCGCGCTCGTACCGACTTTAGCCATGGCGATGGTTTCGAACACCGGCTTCATGGCGTGAAATAAATCGAGATCTTCGCCGCCGCCGGCGCGCTCGTTGGCGCGAATCATCATTTCTTTGGTGCCGCCACCGCCGGGAATCAAGCCGACTCCTGTTTCCACCAGTCCCATGTAGGCTTCCGCGGCAGCCTGAATTCGCGCGCCGTGCAGACTCACTTCGCAGCCTCCGCCCAAGGCCATGCCTTGCGGAGCGGTGACCACCGGCTTCGGCGCATATTTAATAGCCAGATTTGCGTTCTGAAATTGCTTGACGGCCAGGTGCAACTCGTCCCACTCCTGTTCTTGCGCGCCCATCAGGACCAGCATCAAGTTCGCGCCGACGGAGAAATTCACGGCTTGATTGGCGATGACCATGGCGTCGAAATCTGTTTCGAGGCGCTTCAGTCCCTTGTGAATCATGGAAATCAGGTCCGCGCCAATGGCGTTCATCTTGGAGTGAAATTCGCAACACAACACGCCATCGCCTAAGTCGATCAAGCTGGCGCCAGAGTTGCGCTCCAATTCCTTTCCCGCGTCATTCAACGACTTGAGAAACATCACGCCGGCTGGCTCTTCGATTTTTCGGGCAGTGCCGCTATTTAATTCGAATACGGAAGTTGCGCCTTTTTCCGAGGTATAAAAACTGCTGCGCCCGCTGGCTAGCAGTTTTTCAATGACCGGAGGCAGCGCTCGGCCTTCCTTTTTAATTTGTGCGGCGAAGGCCTCCACTCCCAAAGTATCCATTATTTGAAATGGGCCGAATTCCCAGCCAAAACCCCAGCGCATGGCGCGATCGACGTCTTCCACGCGATCGGAAATTTCCGGAACGCGCCGCGCCGCATATAAACACGTCTCCGAGAGGGAGCCCCACAAAAACTGCTGCGCCTTGTCGCCCGTCCGGCCCGCCAAAACAGGGCCGATGAACCCACGCAAACGATCGCCGGTGTCTTCGATGGTTTTGCCCGCTTCGATGGTAGCGAAACGCGATTTTTGCCGCGGACGGTACTCCATGGTGTTTACATCGAGAGTGAGGATTTCTTTTTCGCCTTCGCCTCGCAATTTTTTGTAAAAGCCCTGCCCGGTCTTGTCGCCGAACCATTGGCGCTTGGCCATGTCTTCGACAAATGCGGGCACTTTATACATTTCGCGCGATTCGTCGTCGGTCGCGGTTTCGTAAATATTTTTCACCACGTGCATCAGCACATCTAGGCCCACGATGTCCGCGGTACGAAATGTGGCCGACTTCGGCTGACCAATGGCCGGGCCGGTGCAGGCGTCAACTTCCTCGATGGTCATTCCCAATTTATTCATCAAGCGCAGAGCGTTCAGCATGGAAAACGTGCCGATGCGATTGGCGATGAAGTTGGGGGTGTCCTTGGCCACTACTACGCCCTTGCCCAGACGGCGATCGCAAAATTCCGCGAGGGTATCCAGCACTTCAGGCGAGGTCTTTGGCCCGGGAATTAATTCGACGAGCTTCAAGTAACGCGGCGGATTAAAAAAGTGGGTCCCAGCCCAATGCTGCTGGAATTCTTCCCTCATGCCTTCGGCGATTAAATGCACCGGCAACCCCGAAGTGTTGGTGGTGACAATCGCTCCTGGCTTGCGAAACTGCGCGACGCGCGCGAGCAGGCTCTTTTTGATCTCGAGATTCTCGGCGACTACCTCGATGATCCAGTCCGCGTCCTTGATTCGCTGCAAATCATCTTCAAAATTTCCGATGGAGATTTTATCCGCCAGCGCAGCGGTAAAAAACGCCGCGGGCTTGGACTTTTTGGCGGCGTCCAGGCCGGCACGCACAATTTTGTTGCGCTCAGCCGCAGAGTCGGAGGTCAAACCAGCAGGCACGATATCCAACAACAGCACCGGGACGCCGGCGTTCGCGAAATGGGCCGCGATTCGGGCGCCCATCGTTCCTGCGCCGAGCACCACGACCTTTTCGATGCGACGTCTCATGGCTGGCCTTTTTTTCTGATTTGTACGAACGAACAGGTTACAAAACCAACATACACGGGTCAATCGAACTGACACAAACGGCATTAATGCCTAAACTGCTTATGGCATGTCTGAACCTGTCATTTCGAGCGTATTACGCAAGTGGCTGGACGAAAAAGAGCGCGTTTTGTCCGCGGAAGTCACCAGTGTGCACGACGTACCAGGGCGACCAAAAGTGGGCTTGGCGTTGGCTGGAGGGTTCGCTCGCGGTATCGCGCATATTGGAGTGTTGCGGGTTCTTCGCGACGCAGGCATTCATATCGATGCGGTGGCAGGTACCAGCGTGGGCGCGCTGATCGGCGCGGCCTTTTGTGCCGGCACGCCACTTGAAGAGATGGCGCGCATCGGGGAACACACCAGTTTCACCGATTTTGGCCGCTGGACACCGTCGTGGCTTGGTCTTGCCACCAACCATCGTCTGGAAAAATATCTGGCACGCCTCACACCAGCGAAAAATTTCGAGGATCTGGTAACCCCGCTGGCCATCGCCGCCACGGACCTCAACGCAGGAATCACCATTTACTACACGCGCGGGCCGCTGGTACCTCCGCTGCGCGGCTCCTGCGCCTACCCCGGTCTCTTCGTGCCGATACAATTTGAAGATCGCACTTTAGTTGATGGCTTTCTCACTTCGCCGGTTCCCGTGGAAGGCGTTGCGCTGTTGGGCGTCGATATTGTGATCGCTGTGTACCTTGAACCTTCGAGTCAGGAGCCGCCGCGCACGTTTACTGATGTCTTGAGCAGGTCGTTCAATATTATTCAGCGCCATGCGGATCTGGCGTGGCGCCAGCAGGCGGACGTGATCATCGAGCCGGATATGAAAACATTTTTGTGGGACGACTTCACGCGCACGCCGGAGCTGGTTGCGGCTGGAGAGGCCGCGGCTAGGGAAGCTTTGCCGAGAATTCGTGAATTGATTGGAAGCGATTCGCGGGATGCCGGCGGAAGCGATGCCGCTAAAAAAGATGTTATTTCGCGTCAGTGAAGTGAAGCCTAGGGCCGAACTTTAAGAACGAACGTCAAAGAACGAACCGCAAGACCCACCCTACAATGCGAGGGTGGGGCACCCTCCGCGATTGATTAATTTCTGGCTGAACTCAGGATAAAACTTTTCAGGAACCACTGCGCGCTTCAGGCTGGAGCACAGTTTTTGGTTTCGGGTCCAACGGGGTGACTTGCACGATTACGGGCTGGCCTTCGCCTTTGCCACGTTGCGTGAGCCACGCGCCTAGGCCTTCGGCGAAGCGTTCGGGAGTTAGGCGGAAGCTGGTTTCGACGCGGCCATCGGCGAGCGGCAAAGTGTCGTCGAATTCGGCGGCGTTGGTGAAATTCCGCATGCAGAATTGATCGAGCCATTCAAGCGGGCACGGCTTGGCCTCGCCGCGAATCACGACATTCACGTTAAATTTTTGTGCGTACATGCCGGTTAGAACTGCGATGAAGCGGACATTTTAGTCCGTCTGCAAAAAAACTAGGACGCGCGCGGGCGCTTCACGGAATGCGCGAGGCCCATGGCTTCGAGCATCCAGATGAAATACCAGCCAATGTCCGGCTGCCACCAGCGCAGACCCAGGCGTGCCGATCCCGCATGTGTGTGGTGATTCTTATGCCAATTTTCGCCCCAGGCGGTGAGTTGAAAAGGGCCGAGCCACCAGACGTTTTTGCTGGAATCGCCTTCGGCGACGTGATCAAGATGCGTGAGGCTGTTCACGAAACATTGCATGTGTAGCGTGTACACCAGGCGAATCGCGCCGAGCCAAAAAAAGCCCATCCAGCCGAGGCCCAGGATCGGCCCGATAAAGATGGACAAAATAATTACCGGCGTTTCCGCATAACCCCAGATTTTGTAAATCCCGCGATCTACTTCGGGAGCCCAGCGTTGACGGTCGGCCGGCGGCGTTTGATACAGCCAGCGCAAATGCGCCCACCAGAAGCCGCCTTGCTTGGGGCTGGAAATGTCGTTGGGCGTGTCAGTGGTGGAATGGTGCTGGCGGTGATAAGCGACCCAGCTTGCGGGATGACCGGAAGCGTTGAATACCGCCCAGAAAATCAGCATTTGCTCGATGAAGCGATTAGTCTTCAGAGTTTTGTGCGCGAGCATGCGATGGTAACAGACGGTCGTTCCGAGTCCGCCAAAAGCGATAAAAAGGGCGGCCAGTCCGAAAACTTTAAGGCTGGGCAAGGGAAACAAAATTATCCCCACGATGGCCAGCACGTGAATTAATAATAGAAAAGTAAAAACGCCTTCTTTGCGCCGGACAGGCTTCCAAAATGGGCGGTCCCAGGGCCGAGCTACTGCGGTTGCTGCTTGATTCATGTACTCTCCGGATGAGCTTGGGACAGGGCCAAGCGGTTAATTATATAGAGGCGTAAAGTCTTTGTGAGACGTATACACAATACCATTTTCTTGGAATTCTTCGTTGGCTTCTGTTCAAAAAGAGACAGTTTTAGTTACTACCCTAGATGAATTAACGTTAACCTTCGAAGTAATGCGCAATAAAACCCTCGAAAAGATTCACGAACTATTATTGCTAGTGGAGCAAGATAACATAGACAGGGTATTCCTAAAGCTCGCTGATAATTACTAAACTCCGCGTCACGGTATTTTGAAAGGGATTCCGCACCTTGCGCTATTTTTGTCTGATTTCTGATTACGACGGAACCTTGGCCCACGACGGGCAGGTGACCCACAGCACTTTGCAGGCGCTCAAGCGCGTCAAGGCTTCGGGGCGCAAACTGGTGCTGGCCACTGGCCGCGAACTTCCCGAACTGCTGCGCGTTTTTCCTGAAACATCTCTTTTCGACCTCGCGGTGGTTGAAAATGGAGCGCTGCTTTACAATCCGGCCACGGGAGAAAAACGTTTGCTGGCCGAAGCGCCGCCGGCCGCTTTCGTCGAGAAACTGCGGCGACGCGGCGTGAAGCCCTTGTCGGTCGGCGAATGCATCGTGGCCACCTGGCATCCACATGAAACGGAAGTGTTAGAGGTGATCCGTTCCATGGGGCTCGAGCTGCAAGTAATCTTTAATAAGGATGCGGTCATGATTTTGCCTTCGGGCATCAATAAGGGCACCGGCGTGAAAGTTGCGCTTGATGAGTTGGGACTGTCGACGCACAACACTGTGGGCGTGGGAGACGCGGAAAACGATCACGCTTTTCTAGGTATTTGCGAATGCAGCGTGGCGGTTGGCAATGCCCTGCCGGTTTTAAAGGAGCGCGCCGATGTGGTGACCGGGCACACGCACGGAGCGGGTGTCGAAGAAATCATCGAACAATTATTGGCCGATGATTTGCGAAGCCTGCAGCCGCGTTTGAAGCGCCACGATATTCTTCTAGGACACAAAGAAAACGGGAAAGATTTTTGCCTGGGGCCTTACGGTACGCGAGTCGCGGTAGCTGGACCTTCGGGTGGCGGAAAGTCCACGGTGGTTACCGCCATCGTGGAGCGCCTGATTCAAAAGCAGTATCAGGTATGCGTCATCGATCCGGAGGGCGACTACGACGATGTGGCGCAATTCGTCACTTTGGGCGCGTCCGATCGCATTCCGGGAATTTCGGAAATTCTGGAAGTTTTAAAAAATGCCGGCAGTTCGATCAGCGTCAATATGCTTGGCGTGCCGCTGTCTGATCGCCCCAGTTATTTTGTGGGACTACTTCCCCGGCTCCAGGAGTTGCGCGCGCGCACGGGCCGTCCGCACTGGATTGTTATCGATGAGGCTCATCATCTGCTTCCGTCGGAACTAGATTCCGCGAGTTTGAGCATTCCTTCGAGCCTGGGCAGCTTTGCGCTGATCACCGTGCACCCCAAGAGTGTTTCCAAAGCTTTGCTGGACACCGTCAATTGCGTGATCGCCATAGGGCCAGAGCCCGGGGAAATCATTGCGGAAGTCAATGAGGGGTCGGGTAAAGCCTGGGCCCTGCCGGAACAGACCGCGCCTGGTGAGTCTGGGCCGGAAGTGCGTTCTGGAGAAACGCTGGTATGGCAGCTTCCCGAATCAAATCCCCCTGAGAAGGTCACGCTGGAACCGGCCAAAATCGAGCTGCGCCGGCATAAGCGGAAGTATGCCGCAGGGGAGTTGGGCGAAGACAAAAGCTTTTACTTCCGGGGGCCGGAAGGGAAGTTGAATATTCGTGCGCATAACCTGAACCTTTTTGCACAGATCGCGGAAGGCGTGGACGAGGATACCTGGTCGTACCATCTGAAGAATCACGATTATTCGGTGTGGCTGCGGGAAGCCGTGAAAGACGACGCCGTCGCGGATGAGATCGCCATGGTGGAGCAAAATGCGGAATTACCGCCGGCAGAGAGCCGCGCGCGAATCCTGGAAACGATCCGTAAGCACTACACCAGCGCCGCTTGAGGCGGTTGCCCAGGCATCAAACCTTTCGAGCCAATTAACGTTTTTCTCAGGGTCGCTTACAGCAAAGACCTGATTGTAGAGTTTGAAACCCGCCGCTATCTTCGTTTTATTATTTTGCATCAAATACCTCACAACGGATAGGCGCTTGGCCCCGAACACAAGTGCCTATCCTCCCACCTTTCGTCTATTAAAAATATGAATCGACGCGCTCAACGACATTGCCGTTCATTATATGGCGTTTAATTTGCTGGAATTATTGCTGAAGCTGGTCCAAATCCGGTGAACTTGCGCGTGAGTGAATTCCTAACATAAACTGGATTGTCGCAGCACGCCGCTCTGCCGCTTCAGGTTTCTTCCCGCCGCACTGTCCGGGTAGGCAGGGCTGGTTATCACGACCGAACCACTCGATTTACTTACTCTCGGCTCACACGGCCGGGTGCGCGATTCTAAGGGGAAACAGCTTGGGCACTCCGTTGGAAAATTGGGTGAACGAAGCGGCGCAGTTAACCCGGCCAGATCGCATCGTGTACTGCGATGGCTCGGAAGCGGAAAACGAGAGAATCCTGGCCGAAATGCTGCGCGGCAGGGACTCCTTAAAGCTCAACGAAACCACTTACCCGAATTGCTACCTCAGCCGCAGCAGCCCCAATGATGTCGCCCGCACCGAGCACCTGACCTTTATTTGCACGCCCGAGAAAGGCGATGCGGGTCCCACCAACAATTGGATGGATCCTGTCGGGGCCAAACATAAGGTTGGGGCGCTGCTTAGCAACGCGATGCGCGGCCGGACCATGTATGTCATTCCGTACATTTTGGGGCCTGTGAATTCGCCATTGAGCAAAATTGGCGTGGAAGTCACCGATAGCCCGTATGTAGTGGCCAATATGCGCATCATGTCGCGGATGGGAAGAGTGGCCCAGGATCGATTGGGAGCCTCCGCAGACTTCGTGCCAGGACTACACTCCCTCGGCGATCTGGACCCCATGCGGCGGTATATCGTGCATTTCCCGCAGGAAAAATTGATCTGGAGCGTGGGATCGGGGTACGGGGGCAATGCCCTGCTGGGCAAGAAGTGCTTTGCCCTGCGCATCGCCAGCCACATGGCACGTGAGCAAGGCTGGATGGCTGAACATATGCTGGTCCTGGGCCTGGAAGCGCCCGGCGGGAAGGTCACCTACATGGGCGCGGCGTTTCCCAGCGCCTGCGGCAAAACGAACCTGGCCATGATGGTCTCCGCGCTGGAGAGCCAGGGCTACCGGGTCTGGACCGTGGGCGATGATATTGCCTGGATGAGAATTGGGGCCGATGGGTCCCTGCACGCCATAAATCCCGAGGCCGGGTTTTTTGGGGTAGCGCCCGGGACGGGCTACAACACCAATCCAAACGTGATGGACGCCATCCATCGCAACACCATCTTTACTAATGTGGCGATGACCGCTAAGGACGAACCCTGGTGGGAAGGCATTGGAGAGGCTCCCCCGCCCGGGTTGATCAATTGGAAAGGTGATGTGTGGGATTCTTCGAAGGGTCCGGCGGCGCATCCCAACGCGCGTTACACCGTGCCGGCCAACCAGTCACCAAGTATTTCTTCGCAGTGGGAAGCGCCGGAAGGCGTGCCCATTTCGGCGTTCATTTTTGGGGGACGCAGGGCACGTCTGGCGCCGCTTGTTTATGAATCGTTTGACTGGCAGCACGGCACGTTTGTGGGCGCTACCATGGCGTCCGAAACTACCGCCGCGGCCACGGGAGAAGTTGGCATTACGCGCCGCGATCCCATGGCCATGCTGCCTTTTTGCGGCTACAACATGGCGGATTATTTCGGTCACTGGCTGGAGATGGGCAAGAAGATCCCGCACCCGCCAAAAATATTCCATGTGAATTGGTTTCGACGAGGCGCGGACGGAAAATTCCTGTGGCCGGGTTACGGCGAAAATGTTCGCGTGTTGAAATGGATTTTGGAGCGGGTGGAAGGCCGTGGCTCCGCGCAGGAGACTCCTATTGGCTACGTGCCGGGCCCGGGCGGGTTAACACTGGATGGGTTGAAGATTTCTCCAGCCGCTGTTGAGGAGTTGTTGCGAGTGAATCCCGACGATTGGCAAGCAGAACTGGAAGACACGCGGCAGTTCTTCGATAAGTTCGGCACGCGGCTCCCGCGCGAAATGCGCGAAGAACACGAAAGACTTGGCCGCCGCCTGCAACGCACTGTAACCGCATAGTAGACCACAAGTCAGCGCTTTTTCTTTGAGGCCTTGGGCTTCAAGGTTTTGGCGTACTCATAGCTCAACGCCATGTATTTCTGCAGTTCCTTGGTGTTCCGAAGCAGCGCATTGGGCACGGTAACGTATTCCTTCATCACCGCACCATACGCTTCGAATAGCTTGCTCTTATATTTTCTCAGGAAAGCTTCGCGCTCTTCCTTCGGAAGTCTAAGGGCCATCGTTTCTGTCACGGCTGACAACAGCGAAAACATATTCCCGTTGAGGGAGGTGTAGGGATTGTCGGCGCCTTTGCGTTCGACTCCTGGAAGGGTCGCAACTGCCTTTTCGTATAGCGCTACTTTCTCAGCGGGGATGGGGCTTTTCTTTTGTACAGTCATGAGCTGACTATGTACTTACCACAAAAACACAAAATGTGTAGTCTCACATGTCATGGAATACGGAAGAGTGATTCGACATGCCGCTAAAGAAGCCACCAAAGGCGCCTCCAGTGGGTGTATCACTCACGTCCTAATTGCAGTCGCTGCGGCGTTTCTGCTTGGCGGCGGGGCACATTATTGGGGTCTTTCCGGGGCCGCAGTGTTTTTAGTGGTGCTCACCGCTATCTTCCTTGCCACGGTGTTAATCCCGTGGAAAAAAGAAACGAAGTTATAACTACATTAACGCCGGAATTACGAGCGGACTTAGGATTCAATTTCTTTTGACTTATTCCGAGGGCAGATCTGGGTACTGTTCCGAAGAGTGGTAGAGACTGTAGCGCTGTTAATGGGTCGTTTCTTGATTCGTCTCAAGAATGTGTTCAACATCGACAAACACACCCGGGCCTTTCCGGTAAGCTCCTCGACGTCTGCCCCCGCGACCGGAATAATTGGCGGAAGGCTAGCGAAACTGTTTTCGGCGACCATCGAATAAACGGAGCCCAGGTCCGTCGTTCGAGGTCCTTCCTGGCCAAGAGCGTACCGTCCACCGAAGAACACAGTGGCGAGACCAACTGTCAAGATAACGCGTGGTGCGCGGTGCATGTACCATTTTTGTCAGAGGAGACCCAAGGAAAAATAGTACTTTCGGTTCATGCACGGCGAAAAACTCCAAAGCGTAAACAATCTGTGAGCGCTGTTAGAGCTGAACCATTTTGCGATCATTCGAACAGGACCCTGTACCGGGGTTCAAGAAGAATGTCCCGGTGGACATGACGGGCAGGCTTGGATGATTTCTGCTACCCGTGGAGAGTTGCCGGCGGCGTGTGGATACTGCGTGAATAACGCTTGAAATTTATGTTAGGTAGTTCTAACCGAAATAGTTGTAATAATACCACTGCCGTTATATAACCAGCACGTACACGAAAGAAGGTAGGTCCACGAATGTAAGGTACACGACCATGCCATTAAATCCGCCACGCGTTTTGATTGTGAGAGCTCACGCTCTTGAATTATTTATTTCGGTCGCGGCCATAACTCTAGGGCTGTTTGTGTGGCTCTCCATGAAGGATTCGAATTCAGGCGTTAATTTACTGGTTGGTGCTGCATTGGTAGTAGCTGGAGTTATTTTGTTAGGTTCAGCGCTGAGAACAATCCTGAAATATTAAACGGCGCTGCTACTCCATTCGCAGCGCTTGCATGGGCGAGATGGAGGCTGCGCGGCTCGCGGGAATAATGGCTGCGAAAAACGAGCAGATCGCGAGTGCGCCGGCGGCCACGGCCAGCGCCAGCGGATCCCAGGAAGAAACGCCGTAAAGCTGGGCGGAGATTAATCTTCCCGCGCCGACAGCCAAAGGCAATCCTAATAACAGGCCGACGAGGACGCGCTTGAAGGCGCCGCGCAGCACGAGGTGGATGACCTTCAGGCGGTCAGCGCCCAGCGCCATGCGGACGCCGATTTCGTTGGTTCGCTGATTCACGGTGTAGGCCGTTACGCCGTAGAGTCCCACGGCCGCGAGTAGCAAAGCGCCAATGCCGAACAGCCCTGCGAGACTGGCTACCGCGCGCTCCTGGTCGAAGGAGAGCTCCACTTGTTGCTGCATGGTTCTGATGCTGGTGATGGTCATGTTGGGATCCGCGTCCGCGAGCGCTCTGGTGAGCAGCGGCTCCAGCGTTCCGGTGGGAGTATTTGTCACCAACATGATGGCCTGGACGTAGTGGGTGCTCAACTCCAGCCTGGCCATCAGCTGATTTTTGTAATCCACACTCTGTGCTAAGGGCACATAGAACATTGGACGCGCGGGCTTGCTAAGTTCAAAGCCGGCGAATTTTGCGTCGCGCACGATGCCGATGATGCGATACGTGCCTACATTCTCTGGCAAATCCAAACCAAAATGCTGGTCCATCGGATTTTCACCATTCTTGAAGAAGCGTTTCACGAAGGCTTCGTTCACGATGGCCACTGATTCGGTAGTTTCATTATCCGCAGGCGTAAAATATCGCCCGCGCAGAATTGGCACAGCGAAGTTTTGCAGATAGTTCGCGCTTACGCGGTCCCAAGACGCGCCCGATTCTTCGCCGGGCGTTGGAGCGGGATGGCCAGCCACTAAAACCTCTTCGCCCCAATTATTGGTAAGCGGGTTGTAAAGTGCCAGGCCGGAGCCTTGCACGCCAGGAAGACGATCGAGTGCTGCCTCCAGTTGGCGATAACGCGCGGCTAGCTGAGGCATGGTGTAGTTGGCGGTTGGGTTGTGCAACTCCACTACGACAAGGCCGGGCACTTGAAACCCGAAATCTTGATGTTGCAGTTTGTTCAGGCTGCGCCCCAGCATGGTAGCGCCGGCGACCAAAACTATAGAAACGGCAGCTTGTACTACCAGGAGCGCTTTGCGGCTGAAGGAAGAGCGATCGGTGGTGCCGCGGCCCGCTCCGCGCAAGGCTTCCGCTGGATCGGTGCGCGTAGCGAACCACGCGGGAGCCGCGCCGAAGATGATACCGGTGAGCAATGCCAAGGCGAAAGCAAACGCCAATACCACGAGTGATGGCATGGCGCTGATGGGCAGGAACTTTGCGCTGCGGAAGGCCATTACCAGGAGCAGCCGGGCGGCCACAACGGCGAAGATGAGGCCAAGAACGCCTCCGGCAATCGCCAACAGGACGCTCTCCGTTAAAGCTTGCCCAATAACCTCGCGAGGCGTGGCACCGATGGCCATGCGCAACGCCGTTTGCCCACGGCGAGCCACCGCGCGGGCAAGCAATAAATTCGCTACATTGGCGCAGGCAACCAGCAGGACCAAGCAACAAACGGTCAGCAGGATTTGCAGGCTGCGACCGTACACTTCTTTCATTTCGGCGACGCCCGCGCCCGCGGGCACGACATTTAATACTTGCTTGGGCAAGTCGTGCAGGACTTCAGGCATCCAATTGGCCGGATATCCGGAGTCATTTTGCATCCACTGACGCAGGAATACAGTAAGGCGTGGCGACATGCCGGTAATCGAAGCGCCGGGACGCAATCGGCCGATCATCCGCAGCCACGCGGAAACAGATTGACGCAACAATGAGGTCTCACCGTTTATCAGGGGTTCCTGTAGAAGGGGTATCCATAAGTCCGGTGGGTCACTGCGCAATGTTTCGCCGAAGAATCCGGCCGGAGCGACTCCGATCACGGTGAAGGGCTTGCCCTCCACGATGAAGGTCGAACCCACAACGGAAGTATCGCCACCATAGATGGTTTGCCAGGCGCGATGGCTGAGGACCACAACCGGAGCGGCAGCGGGCGTGTCGTCGTCGGGAATGAAGACTCGCCCGCCAAAGGCTTTGATGCCTAGAGTATGAAAATAATTGCCGGTGACATACTCCGACCGTAGAGGCCTGCTAGCCACGTCAACGCCCTGTCGCCGTACGCTTAATTGCCCGCGGCCGGCCTGAAATGCCATCACCTCCTCGAACTCTGGCGTTTGGGCCTTCAGCCGTTCGAACAGAGGAAATGAAAACATGCCCCAGCGATCCTGACTGCCGCCTTCCACGCAGCAATCGTCACCCTCCCCTACACGATAAAGCTGTGCGGGGTCCTCGACCGGGAGGGAACGGAGCATGACCGCGTGGATAAGGGTAAAAATGGCCGTCGTTCCACCGATTCCCAGCGCCAGGGTGAGCACCGCTGTAGCGGTAAAAACAGGGGACAGCCTAAACTGTCGCGCGGCATAGCGCAGGTTGCCTAACAGATTGTGCATCGCGCACCTCTTCTCAGTCCTGTACGAGGCTGCGCGGCGTCAAGTTCCCTATCCTGGTTAACTGTTTTGATTGCAGGATCAGAGGCGCTCCGGCTTCGCTAACGCATGACGTGTCCACCTTTTGCGCCCTTTACTCACCATAGGGTTCCCTGGAGGCGAGGTACAAGAAAGGCCTGATGTCAACGGCACGGGGACGCACGTAACATCCGAGCGTTGTTCGTGGCGGTAAGAGGAGATTGTATGTACGAAAGTAAAGCATTACTTGACGGCTTATGGGTTCGTAGACGCCGGCTGGCAGGCGCGGCCATTACTGGCCTGGCTTTGATCGCAGCGGCGCAGTTGCGTGCGGAAGAGCGTGAAACTGCGCCGGACAAGAGATTGGAAAACGCGATGCTTTCGGTTCGAGAGGTCATGCACGAGCCCGACAAGGGCATCCCACATGACTTGTTCGACAAAGCGCGATGCATCGTGATTATTCCTAGCGTGAAAAAGGCGGCCTTTATTGTGGGAGGCAAGTATGGACGCGGCTTTGTATCTTGCCGGCACGACCGGACAGGCCGGTTCGGCGCGCCCGCAGCGGTGAGAATTGAAGGGGGAAGCTACGGATTGCAAATCGGTGGATCGTCGACGGACGTTTTCATGCTGATCATGAATGAAAGCGGCATGAGGAAATTACTCACGGACAAATTCACGATTGGCGGCGAGGCCGAGGCCGCGGCCGGACCTGTAGGCAGAGAGGCCAGCGCAAGAACCGATGTGATGCTACATGCGGAAATGTTGTCATGGTCGCGATCGCGGGGCTTGTTTGCGGGATTGTCGCTGGAAGGTTCCACGCTGCGACCGGACGACAGCGAAAATGAAAAGTTGTATGGGAGAAAAATTTCCAATCAGCGAATTCTCGAAGGGGAAATCGGCGTGCCACCTGCAGCGCGGCCGCTGATCGCGGAGTTGAATCGCTACCGAAATGAAGGCGAGCATCGCAAACACGCCGAGGTTGGGGCTTCGCTCGGCGAGAGGGGACGAGTCACCCTTTCGAATGTACATTTCGAGACTGGCAGAGCCGACCTGACGCCGGACTCCGAACCCGCATTGAACGAAGCGGTCGCCGCGCTCAAGGAGCATCCGGACTGGAGAATTCGTGTGGAGGGATTCACGGATAATCGGGGCTCAAAGGAAGTTAACGAAAAATTGTCGAGCGATCGCGCGGAGACAGTGGCGAACTGGCTCGCGGATCATGGAGTAGACCACGACCGTTTGAGCTCCAAAGGCTACGGTGACCGCCGGCCGGTCGCGAGCAATTCCACGCCGGAAGGCCGCGCGAAAAATCGACGAGTGGAGCTGGTTCGAGTGCAGGGGTGAGGTTGGCGCAAGAAATTTGCGCCGATAAATTCCTGTGGATGACCTGTGCACAAGTCCGCGTAACATCAACTTGCTTGGCCAACGACAATGGCCGCCAAGATAGATTGGAAATTATGAATGTCGAGCAATTCAAAGCTTCCATTACCGAAGAACAGGCACCGCCGGCGGGACTGTCCATCCCACTCGCGGCGCTGTGGTGGGACGCTAAAGGGGAGTGGGCGCGGGCCCACTCCATGGTGGACGAACTGGAAAGTGTGGATGGCATGGCCGTTCACGCGTACCTGCACCGCAAAGAGGGTTCTGCGTCGAACGCCGATTATTGGTACCAGCGTTCCGGGCGCAGCTTTTACCGGCCAACGCTCGACGCGGAACGTATGGCGCTAATTGAAGGGCTGCTGGCCGTAGACGGAAAAGCTTGAGCAGGCCTCTAACTCTTGCGCAAAACTATTGCGATGGCTGAAGCCTCGTACGGCTCACTTTCCCGAAGGGTTTTTGCTCATTAGGCGCGCGCGACCGCGGCCGTGAGTTGTTGGTTGACTTCCGGGGCCACTCCGGTGCCGAGCAGTTCAATAGCGCGCAGCATTTTTGCTTGTGGGACCGCTGAAACGCCCATTTGAAAAGTTATTCGCGTGACGCCGCCGAGAGCTTCGTTGACGTAGAGGATTTTTTTCGCGACGGTGTCGACATCGCCTATCAGCAGCGCGCCTTTCGGGCCCCGCAACGCGTCGAATTGCGCGCGGGTAGTTGGCGGCCAGCCGCGTTCCTTGCCGATTTCGGTGAAGGTGTGGGCATAGCCTGGGAAAAAAACATCCGCGGCTTCCTTGGTGGTGTCGGCGACAAAGCCAATCATGTGCAGACCGACTTTGAGCTGTTCAGGCCTGTGCCCGCTGCGCACGCCGGCTTCCCGATACAAATCGATGAGCGGCCGGAAGCGGTGCGGTTCGCCGCCGATGATGGCCACCATGAGCGGCAAGCCCAGGACTCCGGCGCGCGCGAACGAAGCCGGCGTGCCGCCGACGCCAACCCAGATGGGCAGCGGATTTTGCAGTGGCCGAGGGTAAATGGCCTGACCGGTAAGCGCCGGACGATGCTTACCGGACCAGTGCACGTGGGTGTTTTCGCGAATGTTGAGCAGCAGTTCCAGTTTTTCTGAGAACAGCGAATCGTAATCTTCGACATCGAAGCCGAAGAGGGGAAAAGATTCGATGAAGGAGCCGCGGCCCGCGACGATTTCGGCGCGCCCATTCGAAATGAGGTCCAGCGTAGCGAATTCCTGAAAGACTCTCACGGGGTCCGCAGCGCTGAGAACGGTGACGGCGCTGGTCAGCCGAATATTTTTAGTGCGCGAAGCGGCCGCTGCGAGAATGACGGCCGGCGCAGAGTCCAGGAATTCCGCACGGTGATGCTCGCCGATCCCGAATACGTCGAGCCCGGCTTTGTCGGCGAGCTCGATCTCGTCGAGCAATTGATGCAGGCGATCGACCGGCTTAGTCGTCAAACCGGTGACCGGGTCCGAAATAGCTATCGCGAAGCTGTCTACACCAATCTCCATGTGCGCACCTCGGGCTGCTATTCGTTAGATTACATCGCCAGCGTTGTTGATACTTCTTTACGCGGCTTGTCCCTCATTTGCGCGGTGGACAAATAGGCCCGCAAGGTATTGCTTGTTCCTCACCGCCAGAATGGACCACAGGATGACTACCACAATCGCAAGAGGTAGCCCGGACGGAGCCATGAGCGCGTGAAAGAAGAAAATATTCACGATTACAGGCCCCAGTAGAACCAGCGCAAGCGGAACGAAGCGATTGATCAACAGCAGCAATCCGCCGATGACCTGAACGCCAAAGATAACTACCCAGTAGTGAGACGCGAAGATCGCACCGAAGTACTGGCCGGCGACACCTGTGGGAGGCGGCATGGGAATGAAGTGAAGAAACCCGTTTAGGCCGAAAACCACGAAAATCAAACCTAGAAGCAATCGTGCGATCAAGGAAGTAGTTTTCATTTTATTCTCCTTTTTTTTAGACCTGTGTTATTTAGAGACTCGCGTGTGCGTGGACTTTTTCCAGCGACGGCGCGAGAAAGGTTTGTGGATCCAGCTTGCCGGACATCAACTGCGCGGTGCCACTGGCGGCGATGATGGTGACGTCGGTGATGCCGATGAACCGTAGGACGGTCTGCAAGTACGGGGTCACAAAATCGAAGGAAGCCATCGCGCTGCCCTTCCCGTATTCGCCGCCGCTTGCGAGCAGTAAGGTTGCTTTTTTACCGGCCAGCAAACCTTTGGGGCCGGTTGCGCCGTACGAAAAGGTTTTGCCAACGCGGACTACCTGATCGATCCAGAGCTTGAGCGTGGAAGGAATGCTAAAATTGTGCATAGGCACGCCGAAAACATACTCGTCGGCTTGCTGGAGGTCGTTTATCAGCGACTCCGAGGCAGCCAGTGCTTTGGTCTGAGTTGGGGTGCGAGATGCTTCCGGCGTGTAAGCCGCGCCCACCCAGGACGCGTCGACCACCGGGAGATTCAGGGTGGTCAAGTCTCGTTCAATAACTTTGCCGCCTGGATGAGTCTTGAGCCAGCTTTCGGCGAATTTTGAGGTGAGCTTTCGCGATATGGATCGCTCACCCATGGGGCTAGAATCGAGTTGCAGTAAGGTCGACATTGTGATTGCCTCCAATCATCAGATGCAGTATAAGCAACAACTGTCGCATACTATATCACAACATTCGTATTTTAAACAACAGACGATGTTTTACGGTATAATTGGCGGGTAGAGGGTGAGACATGCTTAATTCGGACTGTGAAAAGATTGATCCTCGCATCCGCAGGACCCGGCAGCTGCTCCAAGATGCACTGCGTAACCTATTAACACAAAAGGAGTTCGACAAGATTTCGGTTCAGGATATTACTGAAGCCGCTACGCTAAACCGCGCTACGTTTTATGCGCACTATGAAGACAAATTCGCGCTGCTGGGCGAGCTAATCCGCGTTACCTTTTTTGATCTGCTGGCGCAGAGGAATGCGAAGTTTGACGGAGGATGTTCGACGGCATTTCAGGTGATTATCCTCGCTGTTTGCGATTACCTGAGCGAGCTGCAAAAATCGCACTCCTTTAATCAGCATCAATTCGAACCGTTTGTGGAAGCCACGGTGATCGATCAGATCCGTATCGTTTTACTGGATGGATTTCAGCGGCACCCCGTGGAACGTACCGTCCCTGCTGAGATGATTGCCGCCACAGCCAGTTGGGCGATTTACGGGGCGGTGAAGCAGTGGGTGAACACGGAGGATCGTGTTTCCGCGGAAGAATTTGTTGCCGTTGCAGTGGAGTTGGTGCGGCCAATCGTGATGGTAGGAATCGTGCCTACCCCACAGGTTGATGTTCCAACGACGGCTTCAACACAACACAGCTAAGCCAAAGTCGCAGTTGGGTTGCGAACACCGAACGGCTCAGTTGGTCTAGAGTTTGCCTGCGCGTTTCAAACTAACATTTTGCGGAGGGGTATCTTCGGCGTCCGGCGGAGTAGCGTCGCGCTCCGCCCGAAAATCGGGCTGGCTTTGCAGCAGGCGCACGCAGCGATTCCAGCGCAGAATGCTGTCGTCGTTTCCCGGGGGACGGATTTTTTCCGCTTCGGCGAAACATTTCATGGCGTCTTCAATGAGCGGCAGCAGAATATGCGCGGAATAGCCGCTGCGTAGCTGCACCTTGGCGCGCCTCTCGTATAACAACCCGGTGTAGTAAGCGCGTTCATAGGGATCCCGCAGGCCTTGAAAAATTTCCGCCACTTCGCCGTAGCGATCGCCAGCGTAACCCGAGAACTGATCGGTAATCGACAGTCCCAGCAACCGGCGCGCTAGTTGATGCCCGGAATCGACGGCCAGAATATCCCGGCAGATCGATTCGGCTTCTTCGGGTTCGTTTAAATAGCGATACAACTCCGCTTTGGCGATGGCTTCGCCGATGCCTGCCCTGGAAATAGCTTTGAGTTGAGCGTCCATGAAACCTCCGTGCGAGCAGCAACTGCAAATCGAACAGCCTTAATTGCGTTTCTCGCCTGAACCCCGCATCTTGCGAAACAACATCGTTAAAGGATCGTAAAATTCGTCCACCACCCGTTCTTTCAACGGGATGATGGCGTTATCGGTGATGTGAATTTCTTCCGGGCAAACCTCGGTGCAGCATTTGGTGATGTTGCAAAGGCCGATGCCCAACTCGTCTTTCAGCAGACGCGTGCGATTTGCGCCATCGAGTGGATGCATTTCCAGTCCGGCCACGCGCACAAAGAAACGCGGTCCGGCGAATTGCTCCTTTTTGTCGTGGTCGCGCAGAACATGGCAAACGTTCTGGCACAGGAAACACTCGATGCACTTGCGAAATTCCTGCACGCGGTCGACGTCCAGCTGCGAAATTTTCCAATCCGCTCCACGCCTGGGTTGAAACGGCGGAATTCTTTTGTTCACACGATAGTTCCAGGAAACATCGGTGACCAGGTCTTTGATTTTCGGGAACGACTTCATGGGCATCACGACGATGGGCTCATCTTTGGGAAGCTCATCCATGCGCGTTTTGCAGGTCAACCGCGGCCTGCCATTTACTTCCGCGGAACAGGAACCGCACTTTCCTGCCTTGCAATTCCAGCGCACCGCGAGATCCGGCGCGAGGTGGCCCTGAATATAGTGCAGCGCGTCGAGCACGACCATGCCAGGCGCAACGGGCACTTTGTAGTCCACCATCGCTCCACCGCCGGCATCGCCGCGGAACACACGCAAGACTGTTTCAGCCATCGCTGCTTTCTCCGTTCCGGCGCTCATCGCCGCAAACGCCAGGCGTGAAATTTGGATGCCATGTTACTCCTGCGCCAAAACTTCTTTTAAGTCATCGGCCATGGGCGGAATGGGCAATTCGCGCCGCACCATTTCGCCGCGTTCTTCCACGATGATGTTGTGTTTCTGGCCCCAAGATTTATCGAGATCCGGATAGTCAATGCGGCTATGGGCGCCGCGGCTTTCAGTGCGCGCCATGGCGCTTTTCGTAACGGCCTCAGCAATGATGAGCATGGATTTCAGCTCGCCACAAAGGTGCCAGCCGGGATTGAACATGCGCGAACCTTCCACGCTGGCCGCGGCTGCGCGCGCTTTCAGCATTTGCAACTCGTGGAGCGCGCGCTCCAAATCTTCTGCGTTGCGATAAATGCCCACGAGGCTTTGCATCACGGTCTGCAAATCGCGATGGACCGCGTAGGGACTTTCGCCCTTATTTGAAAACGGCGCGAGTAATTCGCGTTCGGCAGCTTGCATTTGCGCGTTGTCCAGCGACGCATAGGGGGTTTGTTTGGCGTGCGCCGCCGCAGCCATTCCGGCGCGGCGCCCGAATACCAGCAAATCGGAAAGCGAATTGCCGCCCAGGCGATTTGCTCCATGCAAACCCGCTGCAGCCTCACCCGCGGCAAAAATTCCTGGCATGGAAGACTGGCCGGTTTCGGCCTCAACACGAATGCCGCCCATCATGTAGTGGCAGGTCGGGCCCACTTCCATGGGCTCTTTGGTGATGTCCACATCGGCCAATTCCTTGAACTGGTGATACATGCTGGGCAATTTTTTCTTCACGTATTCGGCGGGCTTGTGGGAGATGTCCAGGTATGCGCCGCCGTGCTCCGTGCCGCGGCCTTCGCGCACTTCGGTATAAATGGAACGCGCCACGACATCGCGCGTGGAAAGCTCCATGCGCTTGGGATCGTATTTCTCCATGAAGCGCTCGCCCAATTTGTTGCGCAGGATGCCGCCCTCGCCGCGCACCGCTTCGGTGACCAGAATACCCTGCACTCCCGGAGGCCACACCATCCCGGTGGGATGAAACTGCACGAATTCCATATCCATCAGTTCTGCGCCTGCTTCGTAAGCCAGGGCCATGCCGTCGCCGGTGTACTCCCAGGAGTTGGAGGTCACGGTCCAAGCCTTGCCGATACCGCCGGTGGCGATGACCACTGCTTTGGCCTTGAAGACGATGAAGCGGCCATTCTCACGCCAGTATGCGAAGGCGCCCGCAAAGCGGCCATTTTCCACCAGGAGGCGTGTGACGGTGCATTCCATGTAGCAATCCACGCCTTGCTGCACGCCGCGGTCTTGCAGCGTGCGAATTAATTCGAGACCGGTGCGATCGCCGACATGGCACAAGCGCTTGAAGGTGTGGCCGCCAAAAGCGCGCTGCAAAATCGCGCCAGTTTCTGTGCGATCAAAAAGCGCACCCCATTGCTCCAGTTCCCGAACGCGATCCGGGGCTTCCAGCGCGTGCAACTGTGCCATGCGCCAGTTGTTGAGCAATTTGCCGCCGCGCATGGTGTCGCGGAAATGCACCTTCCAATTGTCGGCGGGATCCACATTGGCCATGGCCGCGGCTATGCCGCCTTCGGCCATCACCGTGTGGGCTTTGCCAAGCAGTGACTTGCAAACTACACCGACGGATGCGCCTTGCGCCAAAGCTTCGATCGCCGCGCGCAGTCCCGCGCCACCAGCGCCGATGATCAACACATCGTGTTCGCGAACCTCATAGTTTGTGGTCACAGAATCCTCAGGTCGCGAATCAGGCCGCTAGCCACGAGGCGGATGTATAAATCCGCCGAGCCTACAGAGATCAAGCTGGCCCACGCGAACTGCATGTGCCTCTCATTCAGGAAGGAGAAGCCGCGCCAGGCCGCCGCACGCGTTGCTCCAAAGGATACGCAGGAAAAGCAATCCAACTTGCCGCCGGCCAAATGGCGCAGCGAATGGCACGACAGGGTGTAAATGGAAAGCAAGATAATGTTGACTAACAGAATCAGGCTGCCCAGGCCTACCCCAAATTGGCCGTCGAAGAAAAAGCCTTTGATCGCGTCATGCCACAGAAAAACCAGGAAAAGAATCGCGAGGTAAAGAAAATAGCGATGCACATTTTGCAGAATAAACGGAAAGGCCGTTTCGCCGCGATATTTGCGATTGGCCGGCTCGCCCACGGCGCACGCGGGCGGGTCGAGAAAAAATGCGCGATAGTAAGCTTTGCGGTAGTAGTAACAGGTGGCGCGAAATCCCAAAGGACCCGCCAGCACCAAAAGCGCGGGAGAGAGCGGCCACCAGTGATGCTGCGGATCGATGAGCGGAGAATAAAAAGGCGAAAGATAAGGTCCCCACGAATAGTAAGCGCCTTCGAAAGCCCGCAGCGTGGCGTAAACGCCAAAACCGCCCAACAAAATGATTACTGGTAAAAGTTCCGTCCACCACGAATCGCGACGCAAAGTAGCGCCGAGCCGCGCTTCCGGCAAAGGAGTTGGCGTGCCAGCCATGCAGGTACCTCCGAGTGAAGTAGCCTATGCAAAAAACTAAATTTTTGAAACGAAATTATCTGCAGACGCAAAAATATCAGACCATGAAAAACTCGGGGCAAAGTTACGCGGTCGAATGGTTACAAAATGCTTTCGATCTCGGCGTCCAGTGCGACGTGGGTCACGGGTTCGGCATTGATGGTAAACGTCATGCCATCCATATCGTCGAAGTGAAAAAAACGGCTGATGTGGTAATCCTCGTCATAGCTCGAAAAAAGCTGCTCGGTCTCAGTGCGGCTTAGATTAAATGCAGTGAGCGGCACGGGGGTGCCAAAATCACCGGCTAGCGCGCGGTATCGGTCGACGAGTTGTCGCAGTGGCAGCATGGGGGCAAGCCGGGTAGCCTCGGAGGTCATCATCGCTCTCCTTGGGCCGAGTGTACTGCTACACCTGCGATTAATAAAGTGGTCTAATGCCGCTATAATGCGCGTGTCAAAATAATTGCCGGCAGCCGGGAACCCAACGCTTTGAGAAAGAGAAAGACACCGATATGAGTACGTTTCTTACCTTTTTCGCCAAGCGATACCTAGCGTACTCATGGCTGCTGCTTATCCCATTTTTTGCGCTGTGTCCATGGACATCCGCAACGGCGCAGACGCGCGAAGGCTCTCGTCCCGCCAACGTGTTGCATCAACTGAATGACTCGATTGAGGAGCTTGTGGAACGAGTGTCGCCCACGGTGGTGCAAATCCTGGTCACCGGATATGGGGCGTCGGAAGAAACGCAGCGCGGTCAAACCGATTTGCTGGTGGGCCGCCGCCGGGCCATCGGCTCGGGAGTAATTGTGGACCCGGAAGGCTACATTGTTACCAATGCGCACGTGGTGAACGGCGCGCAAAACATTGAGGTGCTGGTTCCGCCGCCACCGGCTCCCACTGCGTCTGGCGCTACGCCCGAGGGGCCGCAAGGAAGAAGCTACCAGGCGCGCGTTGTGGGAGCCTCGCGAGAGATTGATCTCGCGGTAATCAAGATTGATGGGCACGGCCTACCTTCGCTGCCGATTCGCAATTCCATGCCCCCAGCCAGGCAAGGCGAAATGGTGTTTGCGTTTGGCAGTCCTGAGGGCCTGCGCAACACGGTGACTATGGGTGTGGTGAGCGCGGTGGCCCGCCAGCCCGATCCGGACAGCCCGCTGGTTTACGTGCAAACGGACACGCCCATTAATCCCGGCAACAGCGGTGGCGCGCTGGTGGATGCCAACGGCGACCTGGTGGGCATCAACACTTTTATCTTGTCATCGTCGGGCGGAAATCAAGGACTGGGCTTCGCCATTCCGGAGGGCGTGGTGGCTTCTGCCTATCCTCAACTCGTGAAGTTTGGACATATTCATCAACCGGCCATTGGCGCACTGGTGCAAACCATTACGCCGGAGTTAGCGGCGGCATTGCGACTGAAAAGAGATTTTGGCGTGATTATTTCTGACATTTCGCCGGGTGGGCCTGCGGACACTGCCGGCATTAAGATTCAGGACGTGGTTCTCAGTGTCGACGGCGTGGCCATCAGCAGCCTGCCGCAATTCGCGCAAAGTCTTTATCTGCATAAAACCGGCGATCACGCCGCGCTGGAAATTTTGCGGGGGGCCGGTCGACTTAAAATAAATGTTGGGCTCGCGGAACGGCCGCATAAAGAAGACAGCCTCGTCGATCTGGCCGACCCGATAAAAAATGTGGTCAGGCCGCTGGACATTCTCGGAGTGGAATTGACACTCGACCTTGCGAAGGAATTGCCTGACCTGCGCATTCCGACCGGCGTGATAGTGGCCGCCCGGACGCTCGGCGCGCGTACCGGGGAGATTCCGTTGCAAACTGGCGATGTAATTCATGGATTGAACGCCACGCCGATTACCACGTTGGATGGTTTGCGCGCCGCGTTGGCGGCTATGAAACCGGGCGACCCCGTGGCGCTGCAAATCGAGCGGCACGAGCAGATTTTTTACGTCTCGTTCACACGGTGAAGCTATAGAAGGATATCTTACCGGGAACTAGCGTTGGACTTCCGAAGCTAGCCTTTCCATTTCCAGCAATTCTTCGGTGGAATAATTTATGAGGATCTTTGCATGGGTTCGAGCACCCGCAAAAATCGCAAGAATGCTGAGTATAGCTCGAATCTCTTCGGTGTTCTTCGTTTGTAAGACCTCAACTGCGCGAAACTGCCGCGAGGTCTCGAATTGCTTGGAAATAATCATTCTCCAACCACTTCGGTACCTTGGGATTTTTCCCATCGCCACGGGCTAGCTCGACGACAGCAACTATTGCATACATGTTCCAGTCAATTCTTACGTGCTTGCGATAGATGGTCACCGGATGCGGAACTGCAGCGTATGACGTTGTAACAATGTCTCCCTGATGGTATAGGCCCTCCCACAGTTCATGCCACCTGGACTTCGCATTCATCTTGGTTTCGAGTTCCGAAAGCAGGGGCGGGGGTCGAACGAGGTGCGCTACGCCCCCTCAAGATTTTGCCAACGCTTATCTTCCCGGCTGAGCATTGTGAAACAGAATTTATCACGACTTTGTTCGCGGCTCACCGACAACGGTCGCCGTGTTCCCCCAGACGAAACAGTAGCCGACGGATATGGCGATCGCTGATCTTCAACCGCTTGGCGGCTGCAATCTGCGTGATCTGCTTCTGCTTGACCTCGTGTAGCACGCGCAATCGGTCCCGTTCTCGTTGGCTCAAAGCGATCCGCTCCGTTTCCATAGGCCCCTCGGCCACCCATGAAAGCGGACATTTCTACTTTGCACAAACCGGACATTCTCATTTTGCAGCGACATCGAAGCGGGGAGCATTGTGCCCTTTGGTGCTGATTCGGTAAGATGTTTGGCAGAAACCTAGAAGCCGAAAGGAAAATTATGAGCGTATCCGTAGGTCAAGTAGCTCCGGATTTCACACTGAAAGATCAGAGTCAGAAAGACGTGAAGCTTTCTGATTTCGCGGGAAAGAAAAATGTCGTGCTGGTTTTCTATCCGCTGGACTGGAGTCCGACCTGCACCAATGAGCATGTCTGCTTCGTCAATGACATGAAATCATTCGAACAGCTGGATGCCGAAGTGCTGGGCGTGAGCGTCGACAGTGTCTGGTCGCACAAAGCGTACGCGGACAAAATGGGGATTCATTATTCGCTGCTGGCCGATTTTAATCCTCGCGGAGCCATGGCGGAGAAATACGGCGCGTTTCTTGCGGATAAAGGCATCACCAACCGGTCCATCGTGATCATCAACAAGCAGGGCAAAATCGCCTGGATTAAAAATTATGACATTCCGGTGGTGCCGGATCTGAAAGAAGTGTCTGCAGCGCTGCAACAGGTAAAATCCGCGGCGGCGTAATTTCAGCCGACATTGCTGCTCTGACCATTTGGAGCCGCGCACAGCAAAATTTGCGCGTGGTTTATGGATTCTTTTTGTCGGCGCCGGCCAGCGAGCGCATCAGCAGCACCAGTTGCCAGCGCTGCTCTTCAGTCAATTTTGTTTTGAACTCCGGCATGGGCCGCCGGCCTTCACTAATCTTGTAAAACAGTTCTCCGTCGGATTGCGCACTCATGCGGCTGCTGTCCGTCAGGTCCCCCGGAGATGTGGAGAATTTTGTCGCGTCGGCACCGTCACCTCTGCCGGTCTTTCCATGGCAGCGCTCGCAATGATCGCTGTACAGGACTCGCGCGGCATCGAGTGCTTGCGGGGAGGGTCGAATCGGGTTTTGGCGCAGCTTGGCCTCTTCCGGAATGTTCCATTGCCCTCTATGCGTCACGCCTAGCACGATCGACAAGGCGATCAGCGCCAACAACGCAACGAACAGAATCTTGCGCAGTTCGAATTTTTGTCGCGCATCCATAGTTTTCGCAGCGCCTTCACGCTCTATTTACAGGGCCTGCAGATGGTCTTCAATTGTCGTGTGGCAGGATACTACGAGCGAAGAATTAGCCAGACCAATTCAGCGTTGAAAAACAGAATCGCGGCCGCAACCACCCAGGCGATGACGGTCGTGGTGCGTGAGTTCACCAACTCGCCCATCCTGTTGCGATTGCTGGTGAGTTGGATGAGCGGAATCACCGCGAAGGGCAATTGAAAGCTGAGCACAACCTGGCTGAAAACCAGCAGCGCGGTCACCTTGGATTCACCCGCGATGCCGATCACCAGCGCTGCGGGAACAATGGCCATCGCGCGGGTAATCAGGCGGCGCAGCCACGGCTTCAGCCGAATCTCTAGAAAACCTTCCATAACGATCTGGCCTGCCAGCGTTCCGGTCAGCGTGGAATTTTGTCCCGAGGCGAGCAGCGCGCAGGCAAACAGCGTGCTTGCCAGGCTCGCGCCAAGGAGCGGGCTCAGTAATTTGTAGGCATCCGCGATTTCCGCCACGTTGTGCAGCCCACGAGTGTGAAACGCCGCGGCTCCCAGCACCAGAATGGCGGCGTTCACAAACAGCGCGAAACCCAGCGCGAAGGTCGAATCGAAGACGGCGTAGCGTACCGCTTGTTTGCGCTCCGGCGTGGAGGTTCCAAAGGCGCGTGTCTGCACGATGCTGGAGTGCAGATATAAATTGTGCGGCATAACCGTGGCGCCCAATATGCCGATGGCGATATACAACATTTCGCGGTTGCGCAAAATTTCCATGTGCGGGATGAAGCCCAGCGCGGCGTGGCGCCAGAGTGGCTGCGCGAAAAATATTTCGTAGGCAAAGCATGCCGCGATGGAAGCGATGAGCGTCACTACAAAAGTTTCGATCAGGCGGAAGCCGCGCCCTTGCAGCGCCAGTACGATCAGCACATCCAGGGCGGTAATCAGCACGCCGGCCAGCAGCGGCAAGCCAAATAAAAGCTTGAGCGCAACGGCAGAGCCCAGCACCTCCGCCAAATCGCAAGCGGCGATAGCGATCTCGCAGATAACCCACAGAAACATAGCCATCGGCCGGGAATAATTCTCGCGGCAGGCCTGCGCCAGGTCGCGGCCGGTGGCGATGCCCAGCTTGGCGGAGAGCGCTTGCAGAAACATCGCCATCAGATTGCTCAACAGAATTACGCTTAGCAGCGAATAGCCGAATTTTGAGCCGCCGGCGATGTCCGTGGCCCAGTTGCCGGGGTCCATGTAGCCGACGGCGACCAGATAGCCGGGGCCGGCGAAGGCCAGTAATTTCTTCAAGCGCGAGGCGCCCGCCAGAAATGGAATGGTGCGGTGCGATTCCGGGAGTGATGGGAGGGCTACACTGCTGCGCATCGGGCGCGCGGGCCACAGAGTTCTTGAAGGGCTAGTGGTTTCGACTGGGCTAGTTTCGGTACTACTGGAGGAGGGTTCAGTTTCGAATTGAGGAGGAACGATGCGTGCCATAGACCATGTTAACCACGTTAAAGTTACCTACTAAACTACACTTAATAGTATTCGCCTGTCAATGGACTGTCAATGGATCTGACGGTCAGGTCGTGCGTCAGTTTGAGTCTGACCGTGCCCTCACGCCCGAATCGTTCGCGGACTCTAAATATGGAATTATACTTGGCTTGTGGTCATCGTCGCGTGGTTCGTAGTGTTGCTGGTGTTGCTCATTTGGCTCGTGGGTCGGACCGAGCTGGCAAAGAGTCATCTCAAATCAGACTCCATATCGGTTTGGAGCTGTTCAACAAAGCTGGGCGGCATCATCGCCTTTATCCGGATTTCGATCTATTTGTACCTAACATATCGCGAGTGGAGTGGAACGCAAAGCTTCGCCCTTCTCCCGCTGCTTCTCCCCTTGTTCCCAGAAGGGGCGGCACTCCCGCGAAATTGGACGCTTACGGGACCGCACGTATTGCTGTTTAGTGGGCTATTGGTGATCGGCAGTTTCGCATTTGGATTATTGGTCGCTTGGTCGATTAAGGCATGGTTGTTCCTGCGAAAAAACTCAAACTGATCCACTACCGACTCTCAGATTTTCCAAAGAAACACCCTGATCCAGGATAATTTTCTCGTATTGCAGCGATGCATAGGTAGAGTGGAGATTCTTCCGTCATGTGCGCCATTACGGCGCGCATGTGTTAACTTCGAGAAGCATTCAGGGAGAGCAACGC
The DNA here is from genome assembly GCA_035490135.1 of Candidatus Methylomirabilota bacterium. Lineage (GTDB taxonomy): Bacteria > Acidobacteriota > Terriglobia > Acidiferrales > UBA7541 > Acidiferrum. The sequence goes on along the minus strand of DATHGV010000170.1, from coordinate 2,542 downwards.
ATGGACGAGCAGCGGCCACTACAGCAGGGTCAGGGTCAGGGTCAGGTTCAGATCAAGGCGGACGAAAAGGAATTACAAGGGCAGTACAGCAACCTGGTGATGATTCACCACAACCTGGAAGAGTTCACCATGAATTTTATTTACATTTTTCCGAACGGCGCGCAGGGGAAGCTCACCGGCAGCATGATTGTCAGCCCCGGCCACGCCAAACGCATCTGGCGTGCGCTGGGAGAAAACATCGCGCGTTACGAATCGCAGTTCGGGTCCATCAAGGAATCCCCGGCCGGCAGTGAGCCCACCCCTACGGTTGGCTTCGTGCAGTAGTTACGTGCAGTAGTTACGTGCCGTAGTTACGTGCCGTAGGTTTCGTGAAAAAGTGTAGGGGTTAGCGGGATTACCCGCGCACGATTCTACGAACCGTTTCGGTGGTCACGCCATATACGGCGTGCGAGACTAAACCATAAAGGTGCGTCGACAGCGGATACGCCGCAGGCTTATCGCTTAAGCCCAACGCGGGCAGGGCCACTTCATCTGCCGCGGCAAACAAAATCGCGCCAAATGGAATGCCCGCCAGCGCATTTGCAGCAGGATTGACCTCCACGGACGCGCCGTAAACCGCTCCCATGAGCGCGCCGAACGCATAATGCACCACTGCTCCCGCCTTTTTGTTCTCGTCTTTGGTCAAATGGCGGCCTTGCAGCGCTTCGGAGATGCGGTCGGCCGTCTTCATGGTGGCGTCCTCCGCGTCTTCGTTACTCTGCTGGCCGCCGTTTTGGCCCTGTTTCCCGCCGGTGATTTGTTTCTCGGCGGCCGCCCATACCTTTTGAAACTCGTTCATGGTCCAGGATGCCACCAGTCCCCCCACCGCGCCCGCCAGCATTCCTTTTAAGATATTCGCTTCGCGCATTTCGCTCATGTTGTGCACCCCTTTCAGCAGCAAACAATCGTTCGGCGAGAAAAAATCTAGCTTGGTTAACGTATGCAGTAACGAGCATTTTCACTATCGGGTGAATACATCACAAATCGGGGCGCAATGCGGATCGAATCGCAACTGTTGTTCCTTACTTGTGGCTTTCGCCTCTGTCGGAAACTGTTGATCAAGCGAAAGCGTCAGGAACGCGACGTGGAATGTACCCTAGCTTCACTGGCCCGAAGCTTCGCGGCAAATGAAAGACGGTTGCCCGTTCTGTGGTCAACCACCGCATAGCTGCCGGACTCGTGCTGAGGCAGTTTTTCAATTTCATTCTTAGCGGTCTCAAGAGTTTCAACGGCATTAATCCAACTCGGGCCATCTTGCCCGAACCAGAAAATATCAAATCGCTTGGCCATCTTTCACCATCCTTGAAACAAGCCGGGCGGGATTGAATTTCTAGGCGGCGTGCGCTCTGCGCTTGAAGGGCTTTCGCAACAGGCTTGCGATGTCGGGATCGCCTGATTCGCAATGAAGAATTGCGGGAACCATCTCTGTATACAACGACATTTTATCCAGCAGCGCCACAGCGCCATAACTTTCAGCAAGCGCTTGGGAATCAGTATCGTTCGAAAACGACACGGCCACGGTGCGAACGTTAGCAAGCTGGGACTTCACCAACGCTGGCGTAAGATTACGTCTTTCAGGCAGGTGTAGATCCAGCAGTAGGACATCCGGCTTCAGGTCCGCAATCTTCTGCATGGTGTCGGCAAAACTTGAGACTCCACCAACAACAACAATCTTTACGTTCTTCTTCCAGGGTTCTGCGTATCGCCGCACGCATTATTTCAGTCATCGGCTATCAACACTTTGCACATGGCAGCCTCCCTGCGGACAACAAAAGGAGTGGTTCATTTTGATATAACAAATATGTTACCCAGACAAGCTAAATTTTTATGTAGGGTAAGTTACACAGGCGACCGTTGCCTGACCCCGTAAGTATTTTCATCTTTGGTGCCGGAATCTGTACGGTGGCGTTTAGCGAACGCAAAACATTGGCCGCGATGAAAGCCAATCACTCGATTGCTCGGACATGCGAATCCAAATCATCTCGTCACTCAGAATCGCGACACAATTGCGGATTTGGCGCCACCGTCGTAAACTGCTCAGGTTGTTTCCAATCGCCACTCCAGTTCCAAGGGCCTGTAGCTCAGGTGGCTAGAGCGCGCCCCTGATAAGGGCGAGGTCGGTGGTTCAAGTCCACCCAGGCCCACCATTTAAATTGGGTCCGACCCGGACACATAGGTGACACAATGTACCTAAGACATAGGTAACACTTTTGGACCGAATGGATTTTCGAGCGGTTCGAGCACCCGAGTTTCCAGATCGAAGTAGCCCAAATCATAATCCATAAAGCTCACCAGCCAAATGTCGTCGTGTACTTCTTTAATACCCACGGCCTGCCCGGCAAAGACCTGACTGAAATTAATTTTCTTGCGGCCCAGACAGATACGCCCGCAACGGGTAACCACGATGGTTTTATCGTGCAAGGGATAGTCGATGTCCGGCAATCCACTGTAGGGACGCGGAGAAGGTTGGTAGACTTCCGCTGGACATTTCATGTCCAGAGCT
>DATHGV010000169.1:0-21039 GCA_035490135.1 Candidatus Methylomirabilota bacterium | reverse complement strand
GGTATGGATGTGCACAAGGAAAGCATTTCGATTGCGGTGATGAATGGTGCAGGAAAGATCGTGATGGAATGCGTGATCGAGACGAAAGCGAGCATGATTCTGCAGTTTATCGATGGGTTGCGTGCAGACTTGCAGGTCACCTTTGAAGAAGGAATCTCTGCCGCCTGGTTGTACGACTTATCAAGAGTCACGACGCGCTGCCAGCGATACCTTCCTGCCTCGCTATATCCATGATGATAGTGCGCGAGCCCATGTAAAGCACAAACGCGAGCGCTATGCAGAGAACCGGAATAATCAGCATGGCTTGCTGAAGGCCAGTGGAGCGGAAAGTTTCCGTGACCGTGGCTGAACCCGCTAGGGCCGCGGCGCGATGCGCCAACACGTCGCTCAACTTGCCGGTGAGGAGCGGTCCGAGGGACGCGCCGCACATGTACATGGCCATAAAATAAGTCGCCATCGCTGCTCCCCGCTGGTTCGGAGGCACTATATCCTGTATCGCCGAGTACACCAGCCCGTAGTACGTCGTGAGGGCAGAGTACGTCAGCGCCAGAAACGCCATCGCCACGAACAAAGAGCCCGCGGGCTGAAGAATTCCCAGGCATGCAAACGGAATGGCCACCAGAGCCATGCCGGCGGCGCAAAGCATGCGGCCGTCTTTGCGACGCTGGACGATGAAATCGCCCAGATAGCCCGCAACAGTTCCCCCACTCATGCCTCCGGCTAGATAGACGACGCCCGTGGCAATGCCGGATTTCCCCAGCGACAGGCCGTGGACTCGGCTCAGAAACGCCGGCAAGAAAGTTCCGATGGCATACATGCTGAAATTTAGCGGCGCGCCGGAGGCGATGATCCACAACAGCGTGGGGATGCGCAGCACACTCCACATCGAGCCATGAGCTAGTGGCGCGCGATGGCTCTCGCTTGCGCCGCGCTCCGGTTCTTGGAGCATCAGTAAAGCGGGAACCAGCAGCAACGCCGGCACTGCCGCAAATACCATTGCGGCTCGCCAGCCATACGCCTGTGCTATCGGGCCGCTGAAGAAAAAACCGAGTGCGCCACCGACCGGCACGCCGAGCATGAACAGCGCGAGCACTCGAGAGCGTCTGGCCTGTGGAAACAGATCGCCGAGCCAGCTCGTCGCGGTCGGCGCGCAAGCTGCTTCGCCGACCCCAACGCCTACTCGGGAAAGGAGCAGTATCGCATAGGTGGTGGCGAGGCCTGCGGAAGCCGTCATCGCGGTCCATATGACGACTCCCCAGGCCAGGAGCTTTTTGCGGCTGGCAGAATCCGCGATGCGCCCGAGGGGCACGCCAACAATGGCATAGATCCAGATGAAGGCGCTGCCGATGAGGCCGATCTGGCTGTCGTTGAGGTGGAACTCCTTGCGCATGGGCTCGACGAGCGCACCGGGGACGTGGCGGTCGTAGAAATTGAGGATATTGATGGCGAAGAGCACCACCACGGAGAACCAGAAACTCTGCTGCTGTGATTTCTGTGACAAGACGCGAGCATGCTAGCACAGGCGGCGTGAGTGGCGGTTCGGGACTGGTAGTTAGCCAGAGACTCCAAGTTTAAGCCAGGGAAGGCGTTCGACATCATCAGTATAGGGTCAAGTCTGATTAACGCTGCTCATACCGGGGATGTGGATTATTTCAAGTTTTCGGTAACTAACGGTATTCAGAGTGGATCGACTAGGGCTTTCGCGCAGCAGTACAGTTAGCGCGGTCGCGGTTAGTTTTGCCGCAGCGGCGGCATTGGTATCGGAATGTTATAGGTTTTCGAGCCTACGCCCACTCCGCCGAGACAGGTATTTGGAGGAGTGGTGCAGATGGAGTGGGTGCCCTGGCATTCGGCGGCCCAGAACATCATTCCCAGCATTCCGTCAGTGGTTCCGGCTCCCGCCGGGGCCACGGTTTCCACAAAAGTTCCGGCGGTATCTTCCAGCGAACCGCTAAAGGTGGTGCACTCCGGCGCGGGATTTCTCCCGGTCACAATATAGATGCTTCCGGTCATCTTCGCGGGCGCCAACGGCGGTACTGGAGGAGTGATGCGCGGGTAACCGCTGATGTGCTGCTGCCAATTGGACTCCGCAGCCGACGTGCTGGGCTGTTTATTGGGAACCATGGCGTTGGCATAGTCCAGAACCGGATTGGAGCTGGTGAGCCAGTTTGTGGTCGCCGTTGCTGCCAGTGGCACCAGATATTGATCGCCGGCGGCTAGATCGATCGTCAAACGAGCTGCCGGGTTGGCGCCGGTGGCATCGTAAGGCAGGATGGAACGATACGAGTTGATGAACGCCTGCAGCCCGCTCAAGTTCGGGTTGGTGTTGTTCTCATAGTCGATTTCGATGCCTACCCCCAAGCGGGTGGCTAACTGTGCGGCATAAATACCGAGTTGGGTGGCGTTGGAAGCCAGCGCCTGGTCCCAGTAGCTGGTGTAGGTGATGCCACCGATGGAGAGAATCACGCGAATATTATGGCTGGTGAAATAACTGACGATGGCCGGAGTCATACCGATAGGCGCGCCATTGACGTCGCCTGCATCATTGGTCTGATTTAAAAGCTTCAAGGGATTCACGAAACTTAACACCACCAGATTCACGGACGGGCTGCCGTCGCCGCGGTCGATGATCCAGTGATTCTTGGTGTCGAAGTCGGTCATGTCGCGGACAGAAGCCCAGGTGCAGAAGTCGCTTCCGCAGTGCCAGGCGCCGTAGACTTGCATTTCAGCGGCGCGCGCCGGGATGCAGGAGCACAGCAAAAAGGCCGCGGCCAGGAAAGCCATGGTGGTTAACCGTTGTTTCACAGTACCTCCTTATAACGGGTGGACGCGTTCGCGCAAGCTTACAAATTCCGAGCAGAAGGAGTCAAATAAAATTAGTTTGCTGGGACTACATTACTGGCATTTTTTCTGGCGCAACAAAACCCCCGCACGCGCATTGAGCGTGTGAGGTGAGCCGATCCGCGATGCGGATCAGGCAACTTCAACGGGCCTACTGGTTGCCTAAATACTGCACATGGACATAGGTTCCGAGGCGGGTGTTATACGCGAGATACCAGCCTGGGTGATCTGGATCGTCGTATATCACGATGTCGTCGCTGTTCCACAGCCAATCGTTGGTGTAGTCGTAGTCGTAAGGCGCGACGTCCCAGTAAAAGCCGCCAAACCAGAAACGGTCGCGACCTCCGCCTTCAAGGCGATAGATGTGGTTGCGGCCGATTTCACCGCCGAAGCGTCCGTGTTCCCATACGTGATCCTGATGATACCGCGCCTCGGTGCGGCCCCCGCCATGGCCGATCCATTGATCGTTTTGAGCATGCACGTGCGGAGCTTCGGGATGGCCTTGCTGATCACGATAGGATGCATGCCCTTGTTCGCCACCTGAATGGCCGCCGCCTTCGTTGCCGTGCTGAACCTGAACTGAGCCTCGAGATGGCGTGGGGCCGTGAGCGGGGATGTGACCGCCGCCAACCTGCGGGCCGGCATGGGTACCGCCGCCAGACGGATGTTGCCCACCACCTCCGCCTTGAGGATGCCCGCCACTTCCGCCTCTTTGCTGAGCGAATGCCGCAAGCGACAAAATCAAAAGAACTGCAAGCAGACCCGTTAGCTTTCTCATGCGCGCCTCCGAGGGAATTTAATGATTGGTTTCAGCCGACAAAGCTTTGATGCCGTGGCAATATTTTTTGGTTCGCGATTAACTGTCGCCGAACCTTCTGAATCTGTGCGCGAAGCTACGCTCCCCAATCCAAAAATTCGAAACAAAACCCCACGCGCAAATCGCGCCGCGTGGGGTGGCAATGCGACATCATCAACGATGATGTGTCGCAAGTTAGTCTGCTATTACAACCAGCAAGCGGACACCGGGACGGCGCGGATTGATCAGGTAGTAGTTACCATCGATGTAATCAATGTATACATCGTCGTTATAGTCCCAATCGGACGGCCACGCTTCGGAATATTGGAAATAATAACCGCCGTAATTAAAGCGGCGATCGCCACGCTGCACGTGGAAATGATGTGAGCTACCGAAATTGGCGCGAAATTGCTCGTCGGGAACACGCCGGCCACCGCCTCCGGAATTTGCATTACCGCTGTCATTGTGTTGCCCAGTCTGTTGTGCGCGCTGTTGATCTTGCGGACGGTCTTGTTGTTGTGCGGGCTTTGTCCCCTGATTGCGGTTGTCTTGCTGCTGTTGTTGGGTGCGATCATTTTGCTGCGCGGGTTTGGTGCGATCCTGAGATTGTTGCTGCTTATCCGGTTGCTGCTTGGGTTTGTCTGCGGGCTTTTCCTGATCCTGCTTGCCCTTATTTGGTTGTTCGCCTTTCTTAGGTTCCTCGCCCTTCTTGGGCTCTTCCTGTTTTTTGGGTTCTTCCTGAGGCTTATCTTTGTCGGGTTCCTGTCCCGCGTAAATGGGAGCGCCGACAAGAAGAAACATCAGGGTGGTGCCGAGGACGAGTTTCATTGGTTCCTCCAGTGGGTGGCGACGTCCTGTCGCGACGAATTCACTCTGCAAATGAACTTTGGTCTGGCGGGGATCGTCACTTTTAGCATGACAGTGGCTAAGGCTCGATAGGGCGATGTAGGTAGGAAAATGCCGAATTGCCTGTAGATGTGGGTGGCTAAAGAGGCTCAGGGAGCTGGCGGAGCGGCTTGGAAAATCGAGGCGTAGGACAAAAAGACGGTGAGGCCAATCATGAAGATGGCGGTAACCCAAGCGATGATATTGAAGGTCAAAGTGTTGACGTAGTCGCCCATCAGGTCGCGGCGGTTCACGAGCAAGAGGATGAAAATGATGACGACCGGAAGCCAAATGCCGTTGCCGACCTGGGAAAAGATCAAGATTTTCCAAAGTGGTGCATGCGGGAGCAGAACTACTCCTGCGCCGACTGCGATGAGAACGGTGTACAGCCCATAAAAAATACGTGCGTCTTCGAATTTATGATCGATGCCAGCTTCAAAGCCGAGGCCTTCGCAGATCACGTGCGCGGTAGAAAGCGGCAAAATCGAGGCGGCGAAGACCGAGGCGTTCAGCAAACCGAATGCGAACAGATAGCCCGCCCAGGGGCCTGCGAGCGGGATTAAAGCGCGAGCCGCGTCCTTGGCTTCATTGATATCGCGATGGCCTGTGGCGTAAAGAGTCGCCGCGGTACAAACGATGATGAAGAAAACGATGACCATGCAACTGATGCTTCCGACCAGGACGTCGGCGCGAGCTTGGGGATATTGGCGAGGCCCGACTTTTTTCTCCACAAAGCCGGCTTGCAGGTAGAAAAACTGCCATGGGGCGATAGTGGTGCCAATTAATCCAGTGAGCATGAGCAGATAATCGGAGCTGTAGTGAATGGTGGGAACGACCGTAGCACGCGCGGCAAAGAGCCAGTCAGGCTTGGCCATGAAGGCCGAAATGATGTAGGTGACATAAAAGCCGCAGGCGAAGAAAAAGATGATCTCCACCTGACGGTAGGTGCCCTTCAAGACCAAGGCCCACACGAGGATCGCGGCGATAGGGACGGCTACATATTTACTGACGTGGAAAATCTCCATGGCTGCGGCGACACCGGCAAATTCGGCGACTACGTTAGCCAAATCCACGAAAAAACCGGTGACCATAACGAAGAAGGTGGGGCGGAAGCCGAACTCTTCGCGGATTAAATCGGAAAGGCCTTTGCCGGTGATGACGCCCAGGCGCGCGCACATTTCTTCCGTGACATACAGCGCGATGGTCATGGGAATCAACGACCACAGCAACGCATACCCGTAGTGCGCGCCCGCCTGCGTATAGACAGAAATGCCGCCGGCGTCGTTGTCCACGTTGGAGGTAATCAGGCCGGGGCCCACCACCGCGAGCAGCAGCGTGAGGCGCCGCCGCAGACCGCGGATGCGCTTCTGCAGGTCCGTGCCGCCGGAGCGGACGGTGGCGATCCTTTCGGAGATGGCGCTCCAGTCCATTTGGTGCTTTACGATTCCCTTTCTTTGAGAATTTTTTAGTGCGCGAGCGAAGTGTTAAAGATTTTTACTGACTTTTGACCAGGCGCGAGACTACGTCATCGACGGTGATTACGCCGATAGGGTGCTTGTTCTCGTCGACGACCGTCAAAGATCGCAAGTTATATTTGTCGAATAAGTCGAAGACTTCTTCCCCTTTGGCGTCGGGCTCGAGGTTCAACAGCGGCTCCATTTTCAGCTCGGAGACACTTTGTTCCGGCGCGGCCAGCAGCAGGCGCGAGACGGTAACGGTTCCGGCGAAGGAGGCGGATTTGTCGAGGAGCACGATAGTATCGAGCTGCTCGAGATTCAGATCCTGATTGCGCATCCATTGAATTACTTCATCACGGGTGGTTTCTTCGCCCACATACGCGAAATCCGGATTCATCATGCCGCCCGCGGTGCTGGGATCGAACTGCAACAGTTGGCGGACTTCCCTGGCCTCCTGTCCGGGCATCTCTTCAAGGACTTCATCGAAAGTCTGCTTGGGAAGATCGGCGAGAAGGTCGGCGGCGGCGTCGGGAGCCATTTCTTCCAGGATGTCGGCGGCCTTGCCGGGATCAAGTTTCTCCACGATTTGCGTAGTGAGGCGCTCGTCGAGTTCGGCGAGCACGGCACCGGCGGTTTGCTCATCGAGGGACGCAATGATGCCCTGGCGCTCGGCGGCGGAGAGGTCTTCCATGATGGCGGCGAGATCGGCGGGGTGCAGGTCTTCCAGTTTTTCGTGGGTGATACGCAGTTTCACGCGGCGCAGCGGATCGGGTTCCACGAGATTCACGAACTCCCAGCGGATGGTGCTTTGCGGGAGGCCGCTTTGGAGCCTGCGAATCATGGCAGGAGAAACAACGCCGTGGAGCAAGCGGCGGACCGCGCCCGGTAGGCCGACATCGACTTGGGTGAGGCGCAGCTCGGTGTTGCCGTTGGAGCGCAATTCGACGAGGTCGACGTCATTGACACGCACGACTTTGCGGCCGCGGATATCGATGATTTGCTGATCAAGCAAATCTTTTTGCACCGCAAGCCAGGATTCATTGGGCTCGTAAAGCTGGAGGGCGCGTTCGCTGACATTGAGGCGAATCTCGCCAACCGAAACGGAAGCAATCTGGTCGTGACGAGCTACCAGCGGAGGAAAATGGCCGCGCGTCAACAGAAAATGGGAAATACGATTGGGTTGGTCCGCGGGCTCAATGAAGAACTCGCGTACACGCCCGACGTAATTCCCTTGGAGGTCGTAGGCTTTGGAGCCCATCAGTTCGGTTGCGTAGAGTTCCATAACGTATTCCTTGTGCTGCGTGTACTGAGAGTGCCGCGCAGTCCGATAACAAAAAACCCGCAAACCTGGTGACAGGCCGCGGGCAAGTTCCTGATCGAAATGGACTTGCCGCTAGCCCCGGGCAGCCCTCCCGCGAGGCGAATTTTTCCCGACACCGTTCGTAGCGGCGGCTTGCACCAGGGCCGAAGGAACGCTCGTTAAACTCACGAAGATCTGGTTACTGCCGAAACATCTTCGTATTTGGCTGGCAGGTACGCCGCCAGGCTCAGGTTCGAGTTCGCCGCTTAAGTGCATCGAGAGAGAATTTGCTCCGTACTGATGGCCCGGGATTGCAGGGTCAGGCATGCGGCGCGGCTTTAAAACGTTTTAGAAAAAAACGCCCGTGATGCCCTGTGCAGTGATAAGCCGAGGAGCGCCGCAAGTCAAGCAAAGAATGACGTTTGCGGCAGAAAGTTTTCAGAATGTGAACCTTTTTTGAAAGAGCGTCACCGATTTTTATCTTGGAAGAGCATATTTTGCGGCTGCAGACCCTTGCGGCGGCAGTCTTCAGCGTAGAGCGCAAGGTAATTGGTCACGATGTAGTCCCTTTTTGAATAGCCAAGCTCAGTGGCGGCGCGATCGATGGCGGCGGGGGGGCCTTCTAGTTCTACAAAAGTGCCGATGGGGGTCTCGTCGATCTCGATGAGCAGGCCGCGCGCCCAGGACTTGGCAGCCGGCAATTGGTATGTGGTGCGATATTTCTCGTAGCGGAACCAGCCACGCATGCCCAGACCTTCGAAGATTTTTATGAGGTTGCCGCTTTCGGTGACCTGTGCCTCGATTTCGTCGCGGACTTTGTGGGAGCCGAATGAGGGATAGCGGCTGGTGTGGGCCGCGGTTTGCTGTGCAGTGGGGCGCTTGAAGGTTAGGATTTGGCGTGTAGGCGTTGGGGATTTTACAGATGCGGCTGGATTGGCCTTGCGCGACTTTTTGGCCTTCTTGGTCTTAGAAGATCTTTTGGCGGCCGGCGCGGCTACCGTTTCGGTGCGAAGCCTTAGGAGCTGGCCGTGCTTTGCGAGACCGCCATCGGGCGTATCAAAGATTAGATTTTCTTCATGAACCCGGCCGGATGCGGAACCGACGGGTTTGGCACCGAGGCGTCTCAAGATGCGCTGGAAGGCTTTGAGGTCGCGAATTTTAAGTTTAATTTCGGTTTCGTCCGGCATGGTATTCCGTCACTCGAGAGAGAATGGCGAGTAAGATGGTGCCAGTTAAGCGGAAACAAATCGAGTTCTATCTGGTTCGAGGCCGCACAATGGCGATCGATCGGCGGGAGGCGGGCATTGTCGACTAAAACGGCGGAAGAATTAGCAGGTATGCGTGCCGCCGGCTGGGCGGTTCGGCGCACTCTGGAAGCGATGAAGCACGCGGTGCGGCCCGGAGTGACAACGGCTGAAGTGGACGAGGCGGGGGCGAAGGTCATACGCGACGGAGCTCGGCCCGCCCCTGCGGTGGTGTATGGATTTCCTGGGGTGAATTTAATCAGTGTAAACGATGAAGCTGTGCATGAAATTCCTGGCGCGAGGAAAATCCGCAAGGGCGGTCTGGTGAAATTGGATGTCACCATAGAAAAAGACGGATTCATGGCTGACGCGGCCATGACGATCGGAGTGGGAAAAATTTCAGAAGAGAAATTTCGCTTGATGGCCTGTGCTGAGCGCGCGTTCCATAGCGCCATGAAATTGCACGGGCTGGGGTGCGCGTATCGGAGGTCGGAGGCGGATCGAGCGTGAAGTACGCCGAAGCGGCTTCTCGGTGATACGAGAACTTGGTGGGCACGGGATCGGTCGCACGATTCACGAACCACCAAGCGTTCCTAACTATCTCGACCGCAATTTCAGAGAAATATTGACGGACTGCCTGGTCATTACGGTCGAGCCGATCATTGCGACTGGATCGGGAAAAGTATTTCTGGGCTTGGACGGATGGACGGTGCAAACCATCGATGGCGGGATGTCAGCGCATTACGAACATACTTTGGTCATTACAAACGATCAGCCAATTCTGTTGACGGCAGCTTAATTGTAGGATGCGGCGATTGCAAGATTAGCCGGCGCGGCAGCGGCTTTCTACGGGTGCGAAGTTCCGTTAGTATAGCGGACGAAGCCGATTTTTATCTGAACGACACATTTACGGACGCGTAGACCTATGCTTAGCGAGTTAGACTGCGCGAAATCACGAATTGGGGCGCATGAACAACGACTTAAAAACGACGGCCACAACACTTCCTGTCACAGCGGCGAACGGCGAAACCACGCCTGAGAAAACCACAGTAAATGTATCCAGCGACGGCGTGAACGCCGGTGCGGCGAGAGCTCCAATTGCGCGAAGAGAACCCGTGGAGATGGTGCTGCACGATGACCGGCGCGTGGATCATTACGCATGGCTGCGCAATAAGGAAAGCGCCGAGGTGATTGATTATTTGAAGACGGAGAACACCTTCACCGACGCGGTGCTTCTGCCGACTGAAGCGGTGCAAGAAAAACTTTATCAGGAGATGTTGGGGCGGATTCAGCAGACAGATTTGTCGGTGCCTTACCGGTTGCGGGGCTACTCGTATTTTACGCGCACGGAAGAAGGCAAACAGTATCCGGTGCGGTGCCGGCGGCGTGATGAGGAAGGGGCGCCGGAGGAATTGTTGTTGGACCTGAATGCGCTTGCGGAAGGCCACTCGTTTTTGGGGCTTGGTTCTTTTGAGGTGAGCGACAACAACGACCTGCTGGCGTATTCGACGGACACGACAGGATTCCGGCAGTACACCTTGCAGATTAAGAAATTGTCAAGCGGTGAGACGCTGGGCGAACGATTTGAGCGCGTGACCAGCGTCGCCTGGGCGGCGGACAATCGCACACTGTTTTTTACTGAAGAGGATGACACCACCAAGCGGTCGTATCGCTTGTACCGGCATGTTTTGGGCTCAGGCGAAGCGCCGATTTTGCTATATGAAGAAAAAGATGAGCGGTTCCGCATCAGCGTGGAACGCACGCGGAGCGGAAGCTTTCTACTGTTGACGAGCGCGAGCCATACGGCGAGCGAAGTGCGGTTTCTGTCAGCGAAGCACGCTGCCGGTAATTTCTCGCTGATCGCCGCGCGCGAAGATAACCACGAATATTATCTCGACCATCTTCCGGGCGATGGGGATTCCTCGGACGGGGAAGTGTTTTATGTACGCACGAATTCGGGCGGACGGACATTCAGGTTGATGGAAGTTTCCACTAAGGAGCCGACTCGGGAATTTTGGCGCGAAGTTATTCCTAACCGGCCGGACGTGATGTTGGCGGGCGCGGACGCTTTTGCGAATCACCTGGTGCTTTTTGAGCGCGAGGGCGGGTTGCCATACCTGCGTATTGTGGATCTTCAAGATGTGAGAGACAAAAACGAACGCCGCGAAGGTGATTTGCTTAACGATTCGCACCGCATTGAATTTACGGAGCCGGCTTACAATGCTTCGCTTGGCACCAATCCTGAATTTGTAACCGATTTCGTGAGGTTTCAATACGAGTCGTTTGTTACGCCGCGTTCCGTGTTTGATTACAACGTGCGCACGCGGGAGCGGGTTTTGTTGAAGCAGCAACCGGTGCTCGGTGGCTACGATGCGCGGCGATACGTCACTGAGCGATTGCATGCTTCGGCAGGGGATGGAACACAGATTCCAATTTCAGTCGTATACCGGCGAGACACTTTCGCTAGCGAGCCTAGTTGGCCCGCGGACCGCAACACCGGCGCGCCGTTGTTGCTGTATGGATATGGGAGTTACGGCATCTCAGTTCCGGTAACGTTCAGCTCGAATCGATTGAGTTTGTTGGATCGCGGCGTCGTTTTTGCGATTGCGCATATTCGGGGCGGTGGCGAATTGGGCAAGCCCTGGCACGATGCCGGGCGGATGCGCCAGAAGATGAATACGTTCACGGATTTTATCGCCGCGGCGGAATTTTTGGTCACCCAACGCTATACGTCACCCGAGAAATTAATTATCGAAGGCGGAAGCGCCGGCGGGTTGCTGATCGGCGCAGTTGTAAATCTGCGCCCTTATTTGTTTCATGCGGCAATTTCGCATGTGCCGTTCGTGGATGTGTTGAATACCATGCTGGACGCTTCCCTGCCGCTGACGGTCGGCGAATATGAAGAGTGGGGCAATCCCCAGGTCGCGGAAGATTACTGGGTGATGAAATCGTATTGTCCATACACGAACGTGGCGCGCTGCGCGTATCCGGCGATGCTGGTGAAAACGGGATTGAACGACAGTCAGGTGATGTACTGGGAGCCGGCGAAGTATGTGGCGAAGTTGCGGGCCATGAAGACGGACACGAACCCGCTGTTGTTTAAGGTGAATATGGGCTCGGGACATGGTGGCGCTTCCGGAAGATACGATTATTTGCGCGAGGTGGCGCTGGATTCTGCGTTCGTGCTGACGCAATTGGGAATCCGCGAGTGAATCGCGGCGAGGGATTTTCGGGTAGTTCGCTCGTTGGCACGGTTGGCGAAGAACGCGTCGATATTTGGGCGCACGATGTGACTTACTTCCGTGATTGAAGCTACCACTCCGCTCATGCAGCAGTACCAGGGGATCAAGTCGCGGTATCCGCACGCGCTGCTGCTTTTTCGACTTGGCGATTTCTACGAGCTGTTTTACGAAGACGCGATCATCGCCGCGCGCGAACTCCAAATCACACTTACGTCCAGAAACCGCGAAAAGGGCCAACCCATCCCCATGTGCGGCGTTCCTTACCATGCGGCGGATGGATACATCGCGCGGCTGATTCGCGCGGGATTCAAAATTGCCATTTGCGATCAGATGGAATTGCCGGGGCCGGGCAAAAAAATTGTGCGGCGGGAAGTGGTGCGGGTTATCACGCCGGGGACCGCAACAGATGGCGCTGTGCTGGAAGCGCGCGAGAATAATTTTTTGGCGGCAGTAGCCAAGGATGTTGCGGGCACGCTGGGAATGGCGTATGTGGATTTGTCCACCGGCGAATTTCAGGCTACGGAATTTAGCGGGGCTGGCGCCGCCGAAGCGCTGCGCGATGAACTCCAACTGCTGAGGCCGCGCGAAACCTTGCTGCCTCGTCCACAACAATTGTTTGAAACGGCGAAGACCTCCCTGCTGGATGGAACGGGCGGCGTTGAATCGCGGCTGGATGAATGGATTTTCCAGCACGACTACGCGGAAAGAATTCTGCGGGAACAATTTGGTGTGGCGGAGTTGACCGGCTTTGGACTGGATGGGCACCCGCAATCTCTGGCGGCCGCCGGCGCGATCATTCATTACCTGCGCGAAAACGCGGCGGGTGGAGACGATGCGCATAGCGTGAAGGCGCTGCGACATCTTGATGGCGTGCGTTACTACGAGCAACAGAATGCGCTGGTGCTCGATCCAGTTTCGGTGCGCAATCTGGAATTGATCAATCCAATTTTTACCGAAGAGAGTGGCCGCGTGGGGCCGACTACGCTAATCGCGGCGCTGGATGTGACGGTGACCGGAATGGGCGCGCGGCTATTGCGGTCGTGGATGATGCGGCCGCTGATCGATCCCGCGGCGATCGATGCGCGATTAAATGCTGTGGCTAGTCTGGTACAGCAGACCATGGTGCGCGGAGAGATTCGCAAGGAATTAAAAGGGATTCTCGATCTGGAAAGAATTACCAGCCGCATTACGCTTGGTCTGGCGACTCCGCGCGAATTGGTGGCGTTGCGCAAATCTCTGGCACGGCTTCCGTTGCTGAAGAATTTCTTGACGCCGCCGGCGGCGGGCGGGAGCGAATTATTGCGACGGATTTTTACGGAGATCGATGAGCTGAGCGATGTGCGGGAAAGATTGGAGCGCGGGATTGCAGATGAGCCGCCGGCGCTGGCAACCGCGCCGGGAACGATTCGCAGCGGGTTTGATGGCGAGCTGGACGAACTGCGCAACCTCAGCCAGCACAGCAAAGAAATTATTGCTGCGATGGAAGAGCGGGAGAGAAAGCGGACTGGAATCGCGTCGCTGAAGATTCGCTTTAATTCTATTTTTGGGTACTACATCGAGATTTCCAAAGCGAATCTGCACCTTGCGCCGGCGGATTACGAACGCAAACAAACGCTGGTGAACGCCGAGCGCTTCACTTCGACAGAACTGAAAGAGTACGAGCGGAAGATTTTGGCGGCTGACGAACACATTGCGGAAATTGAGAACCGGCTATTTGTGGAATTGCGCTCGGGAGTGGCGGCACATGCGGCGCGGCTGCGTGTTACGGCTAGCGCGATTGCGCAACTGGACGTACTGACTTCGTTTGCAAAGCTGGCTGCGGAGCGCGGATATTGCCGGCCGGAATTTAATGCCACAGGGGAGCTGCTGATTGTTGATGGGCGCCATCCGGTAATTGAGGAATTACTGCGGCAACATGGCGAGCGATTTGTGCCGAATGATTTGTATCTGGAATCGCAGCGCCAGCAATTGTTGCTGATCACCGGACCCAATATGGGAGGCAAATCGACGTACTTGCGGCAAGCCGCGCTGATTGTGTTGATGGCGCAGATGGGATGTTTCGTGCCGGCGCGGCAGGCGAAGTTGCCGGTCACGGACAGAATTTTCACGCGCATTGGAGCCAGCGATAATCTGGCGCGTGGGCGGTCCACATTTTTGGTGGAGATGAGCGAGGTGGCGGCGATTTTACATCACGCAACGCGGTCAAGTCTGGTGCTGCTGGACGAAGTGGGGCGCGGGACTTCGACGTTCGATGGATTGTCCATCGCCTGGGCGGTGGTGGAGCATTTGCAGAAGCATACTGGAGCGCGGACGCTCTTCGCCACTCACTATCATGAGTTGACGGAATTGGCGGATTTGCTTTCGGCGGTGAAAAACGTACATGTGTCGGTGAAAGAAACGCCGAACGAAATTGTGTTTTTGCGGCGAGTGGAGCCTGGGAGCGCGGATAAGAGTTATGGAATTGAGGTGGCGCGGCTTGCGGGTCTGCCGCGCAGCGTGATTGCGCGGGCGCGCGAGGTGCTTTTGAAACACGAGCAGAATGAACATGAGCTGAGCGAGACACTGTCGCCAGGCGCGAACGGGAATGGCAATCATAACGGGGAACAGGCGGTGTTGTTTACGGCGCTGGATCGCGAAGTGATTGATAAATTGCGCGGCGCCGATTTGGATCAACTGAAGCCGCTAGACGCATTGAATCTGCTGGCCGAATTGAAGAAACAGATTTCATGAGCGTGCGCGCAAAAGAACGCGGGATGCTCGTGCTGGGGCTGATGTCTGGGACTTCGGCGGATGGAATCGATATAGCGCTGGCAAGGATATCGGGAGCGCCGCTGCGGGTGAAGGCACAGCTATTGAATCACACCGCCGTAAAATTTCCTGCGCAAGTACGCGCAGAGATTTTGCGCGTGGCGGAACAGCAGGCGATTACGGCCGGGGAATTGAGCCAGCTTAATTTTCGGCTGGGACAATTATTTGCGGACGCGGCGACGACTGCTTGCAAACGCTTTCGCGTTGCGGTTTCTTCGGTGGACTTAATTGGCAGCCACGGGCAGACGATTTTCCATCAGGGGGTTGCTGCGAATTACTTGGGCGCATCTACTTCTTCAACTTTGCAGATCGGCGAAGCGGCGGTAATTGCGGCGCGGACCGGAGTCACCACCGTGGCGGATTTTCGTCCCGCGGATATGGCTGTGGGCGGGCAAGGTGCGCCGCTGGTGCCTTATGCGGACTATCTTCTATATAGCGATCGGAAACTGGGGCGCGCGTCGTTGAACCTGGGCGGGATTGCCAATGTTACGGTTATTCCAGCGGGCGCGGCGCGGGAGAAGGTGTTTGCGTTTGATACTGGGCCGGCAAATATGTTGATTGATGCGCTGGTGGCGCATTTCACCCGAGGGCGAAAGAAGTTTGACGACGGCGCGAGGATGGCGCTGGCCGGGCGGGCGATTCCGGCACTGCTGGATGAATTGATGCGCGATCCGTATTTGAAATTGAAGCCGCCGAAATCTACCGGCCGCGAATATTATGGCGCCGATTATGTGAAGCGCTTGCTGACGCTCGGACGGCGATACAGAGCAAAGCCGAATGATTTGATTCGCTGCGTGACGATTTTCACGGCACTGTCGGTGGTGGACGCGCTGAACCGTTTTGTTACGCGCAATACAAAATTGGATCAACTGATTGTTTCGGGTGGGGGCGCGCGGAATCCGTTGATCATGGCGCAACTAGCTGCAGCATTGCGGGGAGTTGAAGTGCTTCCCTCTTCGCGGCTGGGCGTGCCTGAAGAAGGCAAGGAGGCTTTTGCGTTTGCGCTGCTGGCTTATGAAAGCTTTCATCAGCGGGCTGGAAATGTTTTTTCTGCTACTGGTGCAAGCGAGCCGGCGATTTTGGGGAAGATTTCTTACGCGGGCGCACGATGATGCGTTGGTTGATAAAACTAGCGGCTAATGAAAGTGATGACAGGCTTCCGCGACAAATCGAAGAGAGATCCCTCCGCGGGCCGACTTCTTCGCAGGAGCGAAGAAGAAGAAAAAGCGTCGGCTCGCTTTGGTCGGGATGACTGTTGGTTGCTTAATGGCTGCGTGCTGGAGGTTGGTTGCTTAATGACCAAATGTCGCTTAATAGCTCTGCGTTGCAGCCCGTCATACTTGGCGATGCTTAGGTGCGGTTGCGTGTTGGTTAGTGGTTGCGTGTTGACGCTGGGTGGTTGTTCTCACACCGCTAAGGCTGACCGGTCTTCGGTTACGCTGCTGATTGAATCGAATCCAACCAATCTGGATCCGCGATTTGCCACCGATGGGCAGTCGCAGCATCTGGATGGACTGGTATTCAGCAGCCTGGTGGAGCGGGATGAGCAGATGAATTTGCGTGGCGATCTGGCGGAGTCGTGGGATACGCCCGACCCGTTGACTTATGTTTTTTATTTGCGGCCGGGGGTGCGGTTTCACGACGGCAGCGCGGTCACGGCTAACGATGTAAAAGCTACGTTTAGTTTTATTTTGAATGTGGCGAATCACTCGGCGAAGCGCGGAGCTTTTCGCATGATTGCGAATATAGAGGTGCCGGATGCGCGGACGGTGATTTTTCGCTTGAAGGAGCCGTACGCGTCGTTTTTGTGGAACATATCGCGGCCAGCGATTGGGATTGTGCCCGCGAACGCCACCACGGATTTATCGCGCGGGTTGATCGGGTCGGGGCCGTTCCGTTTGGTGAGCCAGGCGCAGGATGACGAAGTGGTGTTGGCGGCAAATGCTGATTATTTTGGTGGCGCGCCAAGCATTTCACGGCTGCGCGCGCGCGTGTTGCCTGATGCGATTGTGCGCGCGTTGGAATTGCGCAAGGGGTCGGCGGATTTAGAGATTAGTTCCCTGTCGCCGGACATGGTGCCGGTGTTGGCGCGACGGCCGGAGCTGGGGGTGTCCGAGCGCGCGGGAACGAATCTGGCGTATCTCGGATTCAACATGGACGACGCGCTTGTTGGGCGACGCGAAGTGCGGCAGGCGCTGGCGTATGCCACGGATCGCGAAATGCTGATTCGCTATTTGCTGCACGGGCAGGCGCGCATCGCGAACGGGGTTATGCCCCCGAACCACTGGGCGTACGAACCCAACGTGACGACTTATTCCCGGGACACCGCGCGGGCCGAAGCGTTGCTAGACGCGGCGGGATTTCCGCGCCAAGAAAATGGCGTGCGGATGCACGTGATGCTGAAGACGTCGACGGATGAGCAGGCGCGACTGGTTGGCGCGGCGCTTCAGGAACAATGGCGGCACGTCGGCGTTGCGTTGGAAGTTCGTTCGCTGGAGGCGGCGACGCTGCTTTCGGATTTGGTGAAGGGAAACTTTGAGATCAATCTGTTTCGCTGGGTGGGAGCAAATAACGATCCAGACGTTTTTGAATTTTTGTTTTCGTCGAAGCGCTTCCCGCCGGACGGCGCGAATCGCGGGCACTACCGCAATGCGCGAATGGATGCGTTGACGGAACAGATTCGCGTGGAGATGGATCGAGAAAAACGTCGGGCGCTGTGCAGCGAAGCGCAGAAAATTCTGGCCACCGATTTGCCGTATTTGCCGCTGTGGTTTGTGGATGCGGTTTCGGTGCATCAAAAGGAATTGGGAGATTTGCCACTGTCACCCAGCGGAGACTTTGATTTCCTGGCGAAGTTGAAAGTGCAATGAGTCAAACGAGATGGAAACACCAAGGATCAGGGAATACCTATTTGCCTCGCCTGCGGGCGGGCTGTTGCAGACCGTTGTGAACGAGGTCTTACATGGGTTTAGACTAGAACATTTCGATGAGGCCATGGGGACTAGTCGTGAAGAATTTCGAAAGTTATTGCGACATTTTGGGGGTTTCCCCGAAGATGGAGTAAGTCTTAACCTTCGTCAGGTCTCGGCTTTTCACAATGCCCTTCGCGAGACTCTGCAGGAGCTTGGAACTGAGGAATTTCAAACGAGAACTGGTTATACCTTTGAATATGGACAGCGCATTTTGCTCGAGCTGGACGGCCTTATAAGCGCGGAATCGATCGATAAATAGCAATACTTGAACCGATAGACTGCAGGCCGAAACTACAACTGGAAAAGGAGAATTGACGATGGCGGATGTGGTTACGGGAGCCGAGTTTAAGAGAGAAATGTGTGAGGGGAAGCCGAAGCTGGGGTTGTTTTTGAATTCGCACAGCCCTACGGTGGCGGAGCAATTGGCGCACAGTGGATACGACTGGCTGCTGGTTGATACGCAGCATGGGCCGATGGGCTATGAGAAATTGTCGGCGATGTTGACGGCGATCGCGAGCGGCGGCGCGAAATCGATGGTGCGCGTGGGCGGGTACAACGACCGGCCGGGAATTCAGCAGGCGCTGGATCTGGGGGCCGATGGCGTGCTGGTTCCGTACATCAACACGGCGGAAGAGGCGCGGCAGGCGGTGAGTTGCACGAAATATCCGACGGCCGGGACGCGTTCCGTTTATTTTCCGCAACGCAGCATGAACAAAGCCGGGTTGCTGGGTTATGCGGGCAATGCCAATAATAATTTGATTGTGGCGCTGCAGGTGGAGACCGCTTCGTGTATTGAAAATATGAAAGAGATCGCGGCGGTGCCGGGCGTAGATATTCTTTTCCTGGGACAGAACGATTTGTGCATGTCCATGGGCTTGTATGAAAAGTATGAATTTCCGCTGATGTACACCTCGCCGGAATTGGGCGCGGCGACGGACAAGCTAATCGCGGAAGCGCGCAAGAACAAAATAATCCTGGGAATATTTTTATTTGGCACGGCGCGGGTGGGTGAGTTTCTGGAGAAGGGATTTACATTTATCAGTCTGGGGAATGATCTCCATCATGTTTTGACGCAGGCGGGGGCCTACGTGAAGGACGTTGAAGGGATTGCCAAAGAGAAGAACAAGAGGTGGGAGCGGCGGCCTACCGCTTTGTTTTAGGAGCGACATCAGCTTGTATCGTGCGCAAAATCAGCACACGCAATAACAGAAGTGCAGCGACCGGTGAGCGGCGGCAGAATTTCTACTTTGGAGCTGCGGAGTTACGCTCCGAGATGACGCGGCCGTATGGCGAGGAGCGCGCCAGGCGGTCGAAATAGCGGTAAGCGGCCGCAGAAACCTTGGCGATGGCCTCTTCCCCGTCGCGTTCGCGGACGAGATACGTAGTCATGACGCAAATGATGTAGGGACGATTCTGGAGGAAAACGATTCCGGAATCGTTGCGCACCGCTTCTAGCTCGCCCGGCTTGTTGGCGATTTGCAGGCCATCGGGCAAGTCGCGAGGAATGAAACTATCCTTGTGAGTGCTGAGCATTTTGAAACAGTCCGCAGTCATGTCCTTGTTCAATACTTTGCCCTGATAAATCTTTTCCAGTAGCGTGAGCATGTCCTGTGGAGTGGAGATATTTTCGCGACCTTCTGCTGCAGCTTTGACGTCCATCATTTTGCGGTGGAGTTTAGTGTTGTGAAGACCAAGGCTGTCTAGCAGTGCGTTGACATTTTGAATGCCGAGGCGATCGATGAGGACATTAGTGGCGGAGTTGTCGCTGACGGCCACCATCATGGTGGCGAGATCGCGATTGGTGATCTGCGTGACGCCGGGGGTCAGACCGCCCAGGATGTCGCTGTCCTGAACCAGATCAGCGGCGCGCACGGTATAGAGGTCTGTCAATTTGGCCTTGCCTGATTCGCCCTGGGCAGATAGCTGCGCCTGGTGATAAAGCTCGGCGAGCACGGCAATCTTGATGGAACTGGCCTGGGGGAAAATGGAATCTCCATGCAGCAAAAATCGCTGGCCGGTGGTCAGGTCTTCAATGGCGACGCCAAGTACGCCGTCGAGGTTGCGATCGATGTCGTTAATGGTGGATTCGAGTTTGGTCCACAGGGACTTTAGCTTCTTGTCGTACACATTTTGGGCATTTAAGTTGCTTTGCGCGCAAGCGGTATTCGCGAGCAGCAGAAACAGCAGGGCCGGCCAACCGATTGTTCGTTTCACGTATGCTTCCTTTTTGAAGCGCGAAGTCAATTGCCGCCAGCGCTCGGTCAGGTCCGCGCCATTCTTGCACAACGCTCGGGCTCGCACGAGTGGCTTCGACCAACTTCAGGGGCTGAAGAAGCCCAAAGGATAAAGCGGCTTTGTAGGTCGCGGCTAAAAGCCGCGACCTACAATACAATCGAAGATTCACCAGCGCACCGGGTATAGAATCGGCGCAATTAACAGGTGACCGGATCTGGATTTGGTTTAATTTTTATCGGAGGAAAAAAACAATGGCGGAATGTACTCATCTCGATCAGATACGGCCGGTAAAACCGAAAACGCCGCAGGGCTGCGAAGAGTGTTTAAAAATGGGCGACACCTGGGTGCATTTGCGATTGTGCCTGGAGTGTGGTCACGTGGGCTGCTGCGACAGCTCTAAAAACAAACACGCCACGAAGCACTTTCATAAAACCACGCACCCTATCATCAAATCGTTTGAGCCAGGGGAAGATTGGGGCTGGTGCTATGTGGATGAAATCGAGTTAGATTTTGCTTGAGGCGCTACTGATTCGGATGCTTGAGGCTATACAGCGGTAAGTAAACTTTTAACGTGACTTTGTAGAGCGTCGGGATTTGATTTGGAAATTACGGCGCTGATCCCCGCTTCCACAGCATCCTCATGTTGAACAGCGTCGGCATACCAGGTAAACAAAATGATAGGGATTTTGTACATGCGGGCACGCAACTCGCGCGCGGGTCTGCAGGCCGTTCATGCGTGGCATAGCGATATCAAGAATAATCAGGTCGGGATTGAGGTGACTGGCCTTTTCGAGAGCGTCAATGCCGTCGACAGCTTCGCCACAAACCTTGAACCCCGGCTGACTTTCAAGGAAATGACGGGTTGCCAAGCGAATTAATTCGCTGTCGTCCACAAGCAAAATGTTCTTTGTCACGTCACCCACCGAATCAGGTGACAGCCAGCAAGCTGGAGAGCACCTTTACGTTCTGTGCGGTAAAGTACCATGTGTCACGAACGGTGACAATCAGGTCTTGCGGATATCCGAGAGTCAAGCGGAGCGTTTCGAGGTTAGAAGCCGATCATTCCGCTAGTCGAGTTGCGTGAAGCGGTAGCCTTTGCCGCGGACGGTCTGAATGAATTTTGGATTTTGCGGATTGTCGAGTTTCTGACGGAGCCAGGCGATGTGCACGTCAATGGTGCGAGAAGAGACTTCGCTGTCGTACTCCCAGACTTGCTGGAGAATTTCCTCGCGTGGAACCACGCGGTCGCGATGATTCAC
>DATHGV010000168.1:0-12171 GCA_035490135.1 Candidatus Methylomirabilota bacterium | reverse complement strand
CAACGGCTAAGAGGCGTGGATTTCGAACATCTTGCAAACCGCGCGGAAAAACAGCGCGAAGAAGCTGAAAGTAGACGTTTACACCTGGCACATTTCGTTTTTGGGCCTGACCGGGATAAGGGGCAACACATTGGTCGGTCTCGATACGTTTCCCCAGGGCCACGCAGGCGAAGAGTCGGAAACCACGCCCCTCTGGCGATCGGGTTGGCGTTCGCAGTCGTCGGCGTCGTTGCGCTCGGCCCAGATATGGTGCGTTACCTGAAAATACGTGCGATGTGAATTGCTGTTGCTGTTAATGAGGCCAGCCGAAACGCGCTAGCGGTTAAACAAGGGGCGTAGAATAACGCACGAGGTGTGTGTCCATGGTAGAAGGCGAGAGCGAGGACCTGGAGCGTTTGTGTCAGGGCGTCTCACCCGGCGATGCGGCCTGCAACTACCCGGCGACCGTGCACTGCCCAACTTGCGACGGATGGTTCTGTGACGCCCACGCTGAGGATGAGCAGTGGCACTCGTGTATGCTGCCGGCGCCCGGGGACGTGGGCGGCGAGGGATGAGAGCCGTTCGCTCCCGCCCGTTTTTTAGCGCACGCCGTTGCGTCAATGTTCCCCAGTCCTGATGAGCGCTTGTACCAGCAGACTAAAGGCGGTTTCAGTCCCAGTCAAAAAGTGGCGCGCTGGTGTCTAATAATTCAGGAATGAACCGCAGCAATAAGAGGGGTTTGCTTGGCGCAGGAATCAACAGCAGGTGCATGGGACTTGAGGCCCGTGATTATGGAACCTTTGAGCCTCAAAGTGTATCTGTTATTTCTGCTGGTGGTCTGCATTTTCACGACTCTGAGGTTGGTGGGTGTCTGGGCCATCGTCGCTCCTTTCAGGCGTCGCCCACCGGCTGGAAATCCCGCTTATGGTGGAGTTCTACGAGCGGTGGCTGCGAGTCTGCAGCATTGGAGTAGCCTTACACATATCGTTTCGGGGATTTTTGCCTGCACCACCGTTTACCGCATTTGTGATCGGGTACTAGCTGACGAACGAACGAATGTCATATTGGGTATTAATTTTCTAATACGGCAATCATCGGCCGCTTTAACGATGGGTCTACTGGTTGCCCTCTACGCATTTCTGGCTCGATGGCACCTTGACAAGCGAATTGAAAATCTTGATTAACGGTTCGCGAAGAATAAGAGACAGGCCGGAAGTGGATTACACGGCTTCGGGTTTTGGCGCCGCGGCCCACGGATGGGGATGGCGGGCTTCGAGGAACGCGAAAATGCTCATTAGCAGCGCTAGTGCCGACAGTCCCGCGTCTTCCAGAACTTTCTTCAAGTTGATGGGCTCGGGAGTGGCAAAGCAGCCGCAATTGATGTCCATGTGCAAAAGGTAGGCACGCAACACCACCACGAAAAATCCCACCATGATGGCAGTAAGCAGTAATCCCCAGATGCGCAGCTTCCATCCCGTCAGTACCAGCAAGCCGAGCGCGATTTCAGTGAACGGCAAGGTGTGCGCTACAAACTGCACTCCCCACGCAGGCAGCAACTTGAACGCTTCTACCTGCAGCGCAAAGTTTGTGAGGTTAGTGGAAATTGAAAACTTCAAAAAGAAAAAAGGCCAAAAGGTGTGATTCGGAAGAAACGCTTTCGAGTAGCCCGCGTAAATGAAAATCGCACCTAGAAGCACGCGTCCCAACAACATGACGACGTGCCGGAAGTTGAGTGGGCTGGATTGCATCAAGTTTTTTTACCTACAGGCTTCGTAAGTGGGTTCATCGTAACAGAAGAATCAAGAATTGAAATGCGCGACCTGGGTCACACGAAAACCCGTTTCAAAATTGGAGATGGACGCAACTGCGGCAGCCTCACCCGTTTACTTCTGACCAAGTAATTGATCTAGGAATTGGTGTAAGACAGCGTAGCTTTGCACGCCGACCACCGGATAGGTCTGGCCATTGGAGTGAATAATGGTGGTGGGCGTCTGGTTTACGTTGTACATGCGGCCCAGCGCCAGATCTTTCTCGATCAGCGGATCAAGCGTGCCGCCTTTTACGAGGGCGCGAACTTTAGTCATCTCGGCAGGCGACAGGACAGCTGCGACGGTGCCGTCTACGTCTCCCGAGTTTTCCCACTTTTCCTGATTCTCAAACAACGTTTGCTCAACCGGTTCGACTTTTCCCAAGTGTGCGGCTGCCCGAGCATATTCGGCGGCAACTTTCGAGTGTGCGTGCATAGGCAGAGGGAAGTCGCGATGGATGAGGTATACCTTGCCGGTACTCACGTAGTTGTCCATCAGTTGCCGGTTCGTCGTCATGTACAGGGTCTTGCAGGCCGGGCATTGAAAATCGCTGAAAACTTCCAGAACGAGGAGAGCGCTCTTGGAACCGAAGGCTTTGTGGGGATCCACGTCGGTTACCGCGCCGGGCGTCTGAGGAGGGGCAGCCATAGCCATAAGAACGACGCCAATACCGAGAGCGGCCAACACGCTGAGGAATGCTAGGGCGACTTTAGGGATCCCTCTTTGACTACGAATCAATTGTTCCTCCGTGACGTATTGGACGCTTGAAACCAGCCTCTGAGATTCTACCGCGAAACAATCCAAAGGCCAGTGCCAGGACGCTGAAATCTACGACTGAGTTTCCTGCGCCGGTGCCGAACGCGAAGCTAAGATAGTAGGATGCGCGACAGGGTGATGACGATTCTGTCAGGGAGCAATAGCTAGCGGGCAGCAAGTAAACTCTCGCTATCTAATAGAAAAATATAGAGATAAGTTAGCAATAACAAGACTTGACAACAGGACACTCAATATTTATAATGTGCTTCGAGCTGATTCTAACGGGTCGCTGGCGACCCGCGCAAACTCTGGGCGGAAGTTGGGTTCAACAGGTTTGAACAGATCGGGCTTAAATGGAGGCCAGAATTACATGAGCAAAATTATTGGAATTGACTTGGGCACAACTAACTCGGTTGTGTCCGTGATGCAGGGCGGAGAGCCGGTGGTAATCCCCAACCAGGAGGGTGCGCGCACAACCCCTTCGGTGGTAGCGATCACCAAGGGCGGCGAACGCCTTGTGGGACAAGTGGCGAAGCGCCAAGCGGTGACGAATCCCGAGAATACGGTCTATTCGATCAAGCGCTTTATGGGTCGGCGCTATGACGAAGTGACCGACGAAATGAAGCGTATCCCTTACAAGGTTGTGAAGGGCGAGCACGACGATGCGCGTGTGGAGATTTTTGGCAAAATCTACAGCCCACCGCAAATTTCGGCCATGATTCTTGGAAAACTGAAGTCCGCCGCGGAAGACTTCCTCGGTGAAAAGGTCACCAAGGCGGTTATTACCGTGCCGGCCTACTTCAACGACGCGCAACGGCAAGCGACCAAGCAGGCAGGCGAAATTGCGGGTTTGGACGTGGTGCGCATCATTAACGAGCCGACAGCGGCAGCGCTGGCGTACGGCTTGGACAAGAAGACCGACGAAACCATCGCGGTGTATGACTTGGGCGGCGGTACGTTTGATATTTCCGTGCTGGAAGTTGGCGCTGGCGTAGTGGAAGTGAAGTCCACTAACGGCGACACCCACCTGGGCGGCGACGACGTTGACCAACGCATCGTGGATTGGTTGATTGACGAATTCAAGAAAGAAAACAATATCGACCTGAGCAAGGACCGCATGGCGCTGCAACGCCTGAAGGACGCGGCGGAAAAGGCCAAAATCGAGCTGTCGCAGATGATGGAGACGGAGATCAATCTGCCGTTTATCACCGCGGGCGCGAGCGGGCCAATCCACATGCAACTGAAGCTGACGCGGACACGCCTCGAGCAGTTGATGAACGATTTGCTCGAACGCTCCATGAAACCTGTTAAGCAGGCGCTGGAAGACGCAAAGATGTCGCCGAACGACATACAAGAAGTGGTGCTGGTCGGCGGTTCAACGCGAATTCCGAAGGTGCAGCAACTGGTACGCACGTTCTTCGGTGGAAAAGAACCGCACAAGGGCGTGAATCCGGACGAAGTCGTGGCGGTAGGAGCTGCGATTCAAGGCGCGGTGCTGGCTGGAGACGTGAAAGACATCCTGTTGTTGGACGTCACACCGCTCTCGCTGGGCGTGGAAACACTGGGCGGCGTAATGACCGTGCAAATTCCTCGCAACACTACGATCCCCACGCGCAAAGTGGAAACCTATTCTACGGCGGCCGACAACCAGCCTGGCGTGGAAATTCACGTCATGCAAGGCGAACGCAAATTCGCGAACGACAATCGCTCGCTTGGCAAATTCAAGCTGGATGGAATTCCACCAGCTCCGCGCGGGACGCCGCAAATCGAAGTTACGTTTGACATCGACGCGAACGGCATCCTGAACGTCAGTGCCAAGGATAAAGCGACCAACAAGGAGCAGAAGATCACCATCACCGCTTCGAGCGGCTTGACCAAGGAAGAAGCCGAGAAGATGCGCGTGGAGGCCGAATCGCACTCCGAGGACGATCGCCGGCGTATGGAAGAAGTCGAGGCGCGCAATCGCCTGGACGGCATCCTGTACCAGTCGGAAAAGATGATTCGCGAGAATCGCGAGAAGCTCAACGAAGCTGACGTCAAGACCGCGGAGAGCGCTATCGATGACGCCAAGAAAGCCATCAACGAGGGCGGCGTTGCGAGACTGCGCTCCGCTACTGAAAACCTGGAACGCTCGCTGCACAAGATCGCTGAAGAGCTCTACAAGAGCACGCAAGCGGCTGGCGGTGCGGAACAAGCAGGCGCGGCGGGAGCTGGCGCTCAAGGCGGACCGGCCGGTGCTGGGGCTAACTCAGCCGGCGGCGGCCCGCAAGGCGGCAAGCCCGGTGATGTGATCGATGCCGAATACGTGGACGTGGACGAAAGCAAGCGTCCTAATTAATCGAGTGGCTGAGCGAAGAAGGAAAGTGCGGAGTAACTCCGCGCGGGCCGGAACTTCGCGGAAGCGAAGAGTAAAGAACCGGCCCGCTTCGTTCCAAAGACGGAGTGGGCCGGGCTTTTTTTAGCAGCAGATTTCGACAGATTTCGAGAAGTACGATTCGAGATCACAAAAATATAAATCATGGCAACGACAGCTAAAACCGATTATTACGAATTGCTCGGAGTGCCGAAGAAGGCCAGCAGCAAGGACATTCGCACTGCGTTTCGCAAGCTTGCGCGCAAATACCATCCGGATCTGAATCCGGGCGACAAATCGTCCGAAGAGAAATTCAAGCAGCTGCAGGGAGCGTATGACGTACTTTCGGACGCGAAGAAGCGCCAGATGTACGACCAGTACGGATTTTATAGCGATAACCTCCCGCAGGGCGGCGGACCTTCGTCGCATGGCGGCGGGGAAGACGAGGATGCGCGCGTCAATTTTGATTTTGGCGGATTTGATTTTGGTGGTGGCGGCGGTTCCGGTGCGGGCCCGGCGGGAAGTGGCGGAAGTTTTCGCGATTTGTTCAGCCAGTTTTTCAGGGGCGGCCGCGGCGGCGACATGGAGCCCGAGCAGGAACCGGGCGGCGACCTGGAATACCAGGTGGAGATTGATTTCTGGGACTCCGTTCGCGGCGCAGTGAAAAAACTTTCTATCACCCGTATGGAAACCTGCGAGACCTGTCACGGAACTGGTGCGGTGGGCTCCCCGCAGACTTGCACCGCTTGCGGCGGGACCGGAACCATCCAGCAAGCCGCGGGGAAAATGCGCTTCAACGTGCCGTGCACCCGCTGCGGCGGCACCGGTAAATTGCGCACGATGTGCCGGACCTGCAATGGCGAAGGCCGAGTGCGGCGCACCGAAACAGTGGATGTGCGCATTCCGGCGGGCGTGGCCAGCGGTGCGCGCTTGCGTGTGCCGGGCAAAGGAAACGCCGGAACGATGGGCGCGCCTCCGGGAGATTTGTATTTGCGCATCCTGGTGAAGCCGCATGAATTTTTTGAGCGTCGCGGCAACGATCTGTACACCAAAATTCCGGTGACCGTTCCAGAGGCCACGCTGGGCGCGAAGATTGAAGTGCCGACAATCGATGGACGCTCGCTGGTGCGTATTCCTCCCGGAACGGACAGTGGGAAGACCCTGCGCCTGAAAGAAAAGGGTGTGCCCGGCGCGCGCAACAGCACGCGCGGCGATCAGTACGCCGAGATCCAAGTGGTAGTGCCGAAGCCGACGGACGAGCGGGTGCGTAACCTGATGAAAGACCTGGAAACTTTGGATCCCGAAGATCCGCGGCAAAATCTTTTCAGCAAGGCGGGTGTGTAAGGCCATGCCGCAAAGAACAAAAAAACGAGCCAAAGCCGGTTACATGATTAGCGCGGTGGCGGAGCTTTATAAATTGCACCCGCAAACGCTGCGTTTGTATGAGCGTGTGGGATTGCTGAAGCCTTCAAGGTCGCAGGGCAACACCCGGCTGTATACCGATTCCGATCTTGAGCGCCTGGACGTGATTTTAACGCTGGCTCGCGACATGGGCGTGAACCTCGCGGGCATCGAAATTATTCTCAACATGCGCGAAAAAATGATTGAGATGGAACGCCAGATGGGCGAATTCGCAAAGGTGGTCCAGCAGGAACTGTCGCGCGTGGCTTCACGCCCGGCGGAGCAGGATTCGCGCCACGCCATTGTCCGCGCCGTCCCGCGAATCGTGCGAGGCTCTTCGTAACGCGAGAGCAAAACGTAGGACGCTTCGAGGTGCGCCATGGAGAGTCAACTCGAGTTATTGCCACAACTCGAAACATTACGCAGGGATCTTCTCTGGACTAAATATATTGCAGCAATATTGTTTATCCTTCTTGCCGCTTCAAGCATCGCCAGCTGGACGAAGCGTACCAAAACTATTGAAGCCAACGAATTTCTTGTCAGAGACCGCGCAGGAAAGATTGTCGCCAGACTGGGACACGACGATTTCGGCGATACCTGTTTAACCTTAACGGCGCAGCAAAGCGTCTCGGTGGCTAATTTGTGTGTTCAAGACAGTGAGGGTTCTAGTCTAGACCTGCATAACTTGAAGAGTGACTCCGGGTTTCAACGCGTATGAGCCGACAGTTCACTTTCAACCAGCTCTTATCATCAACCAGGCTATGAACGCGCACTTCGTGAACCTCAACGTTGGAGCGGAATCAAAATTTGTTATGGGGCACGACTCAAAGAATATTGTTTCGATCTCATCTCGTGCTGAAGACCCCAAAATTGTTTTATATGGTCCGAATGAGAAACCCTTGTGGGTGAATCATTAACCAGCATTTCCGACAGGCCAATCGAGATAATCTGCGCTGAAACAGTTCGCCTGACAAAATAGGCGAGTAGCGCTTAGCTGACGCGAAGAGCGGTCATGGGGTCTATGTGCGAGGCGCGTCGCGCGGGAATATAGCCCGCCAGAATTGCGATGCCGCTCAGCATCAGAATGGTGGTTGCGAAGGTCGGCGGATCTGACGGGTCGGTGGCAAACAGAAGCGATGCGATGGCTTTCGCAACTATGAAGGACGCAACCGTGCCGATGGCGATTCCCACGAGAGCGAGTCGCAGAGTTCGAGAGATCACGCTGAATTGCACGCGATTGGCCGTAGCACCCAACGCCATACGGATGCCAATCTCTTGCGTCTGCCGCGAAACCGAGTACGAAATAACTCCATAGATGCCCAGCGAAGCGAGGACCAGGCCCAGCGCCGCGAACAAACTTACCAGCCAAACAAAGAAACGCCGGGGCGAGACCGCATGATCTACGATCTGCTGTATAGTGCGAAACTCGGTGGCAGGCTGGCCGGGATTTAGGTCACGAAGCGTGCTCATCACGCTGGAGGCGAGTACGTCCGGTGGGAGCTTGGTGCGCACCACCAGCTCGGCGCCGTCCGGGCTATTCTGACTCGAAGACAAATACATCTGCCAGCCGGGGCGCGACTCCAGGCTGCTTTCGCGAACATCGCTGACCACGCCGACGACGCGAGCGTCTTTGCCGTTTACGAGCGCGATCTGGCCAATAGGATCCTCATTGGGCCACAAATAATTCGCGGCCGTTCTATTCAGCAGCACCACTGGCGCACCGTCCGGAGCGTCCGACCAGTTTAAATCGCGGCCGGCGCAAAGCTGCATACCCATGGCACCCAGGTACCCAGGCGTAACGATGTACACGAAGGCTCCAGGGAGTTCTCCCGTGCGATAGTCCTTCCCTTTTGCCGATAAGCCCCAGGCGCGATTGCGATCCAGCGGTAGATTGTCCGTGATGCCGGCAGCTTCAATGCCGGGAATAGCTTTCACGCGACCCAACATTTGTTGCAGTATCGCGCTGCGCTTCGCGGGTTTGTCTTCGTCATTATAATCGACGGTGATGGCCGCTGCCCGGCTGGGTTGAAATCCCAAGTCCACGTCGAGAACATGCAGGAAACTGCGCAACAGTAGTCCGGCCCCGACCAGAAGGACGCACGCCAACGCAATTTCGGAAATTACGAGAACGGAACGCATGCGGTCGTGTTTTTTGCCGTGAGTCATCCCTGCGCCGGAATCTTTGAGGGCTTCCTGAAGATTGCCTGCTGAGATTTTGAGATTAGGAATGAGCCCGAAGAAAATCGCGGCCATTAGGGAGATGAGCAGAGTCCAGGCGAGAGCGCCTCCGTCAATTTTCAAGCTGCCAAGGAGTGGAAGAGCGAGGGAGCCCTGGTGCGCAAGATAAATGGTGATGCCGTATGCCAATCCCAGTCCGAGCAAGGCTCCCGCGCTGGTCAGCAGCAGGCTCTCGGTGAGCAACTGACGGATAAGCCTGGCGCGGCCTGCGCCAAGAGCGCGGCGCATGGCGAATTCCTTGCTGCGCGCACTGGCGCGAGCGAGCAAAAGATTTGCGAGATTCACGCACACGATCAGCAGGATGAGTCCCACGGCACACCACAGAACGATCAAGGAGCGGCGCAGCTTGCCGGTGACATACTCCTTGAGCCCGAAAAGTCGCGCGGTGTAGCTGCCTCCCCACTCAGGATGCTTCAAGTTGAAATGAAGACGCGGAAAGAGAATGTCGGCCTCGGCTTGCGCTTGCGGCAGCGTAACGCCAGGCTTGAGACGGCCAACCAGTGCAAGGGTGTTCCCCCAATCTTCCATGTCGTCCAGAACGGCGGGGATGAAAAGGTCGGTCTTTGAACCTGGGGAAAAAACGGAACCGAAATCGAAGGTGGGCGGCAGGATACCAATGACCGTTACCGGACGATTGTCGAGCGTGATGGCTTGGCCGACAATCGAGGGGCTAGCGGCAAACTGACGCCGCCACAAGCCGTTGGTGAGAATGGCAACGGGGCGGGAATTTTTCAGGCACTCGTCGGGAGCGAACGAGCGGCCCAGTAACGGTTGAACGCCGAGCGTGGGGAAGAAATTTCCGACCACCGTCATGGTCGTAACGGGCAGCGCATCGCCATTGCGGGCGAGCTTGGCATTATTGGCGGAAGAGAATGCGAAGTAGCCGGTGACCTCCTGGAAGGAATTATTCTGATTTTTCAACTCTCCGTAAGCGTCGACGGAATACGTCATGCTGGACATACCAGCCCTACCTTTGGCGCTGGTAATAAAGGTCAGTTGCTGCGGATCGTGAAAGGGAAGGGGCCGCAATAGAATGGTGTTCACCACACTGAAGACGGCGATGTTGGCGCCGATGCCCAGAGTAAGAATCAATATCGCGATCGCCACGAAACCGCGATCGCGACGGAAAGTTCGCAGGGCGTAGCGCAAATCCTGAGACATTTCATCGAGAGTTGGCAGAGCGCGTGCGTCGCGATGCTGTTCCTTGGCTTGCTCCATGCCTCCAAAACGAATCAGCGCCTGGCGCCGCGCTTCCTCCGGCGGCATGCCGCGCTGAAGATTTTCCTCGACGGCGAGCTTGAGGTGCTCGGCCATTTCCGCGTCCAGCTCGGTGTCGAGTTCCTTGGCGCGAAATAGTGAGCGCAGACGGTGAGGTAATTCGCGCAGCCAACTTATTGGTTCGTTGGTCATCGGTCGTCCCCTTCGTGCTGCATGGCCAGAACCCGAGCCATTTGGGTCAACGGCAACGCTCCTGTGTTACGACCACAGAAGGATATAGGATGTCCTGTGGTAATACCACACGAAACATATGACGCAGCGCGAGGCAAAAAGTCTTCCATGGAGGAATGAGGGTCGTGGCGGCTCTCTTAGAAGGTGTGGAAAATACGCTTCCAGCGCATGGTGGCGGGATGTATCAGCACGTTGGCATAGGCCAGAAAGCGATCGACGATGTGGCCCGGTTGCCATGTGCTTGGGTTCGCATCTATGGACATGTAGATCATCACCGGGGTGCCGACGAGATATTCGCGGGGCACACAACCCCAGAAGCGGCTGTCGTAAGAATTTCCTCGGTTGTCGCCCATCGCGAAATAACAGTTATCCGGAACGCGGTAAGGGAACGTGACAGCTATTCGACCGCGCTGAAAGTATCCGGGCGGAGCTGGTTTAGTGGGACCTAGAGTGTAATTTTCTTCGAGTTGCTTTCCATTGATCCAAACATTCCCGTCACGCAAATCCACGATCTCGCCCGGCATGCCAATGGCACGCTTGACCAGGTCGGTTTGATCGGGCGCGTACGGCGGTCTGAAAATTATGATTTGCTGCCGCTTGGGATTGCGCCACAGCGGAACATGCCAATTCGTAAAGGGCAGGCCAGCATCGTATCCGACGCGGCTGATGATCAAGTGGTCTCCGATCAGCAGGGTATTTTCCATGGAGGCGGAAGGAATGACCCGCGCCTGGCCGATGGTTCCGTTGACCAAGAGAAAAACGAGACCAACCCAGAACCACGCGATAATCTCGCGGCGCACGCGCACGCTCATAGGTAAAGTGGGTTGGGGAGTTGCGTTCTTTGTTTTAGTTTTCACTTGGCACCGTCGGTGAGATTGGGAATCTTAGCATGTCACTGGCGTGAGCAGTTGGAGTGACGTACGTAGATCGCTTGCTGTGACGGGGGCGTGCCCGTATGCTTGTGGCGATATGGCGATAGAAAATTGTCCGTTGTGTAGAGGGACGGGGTGGCGGCTCGAGCAGCGGTCCAATGGCGCGCCGGGTACGGTGGCTACCGCGTGCGATTGCGGAATGGAAGAACGCGCTGCACGGGTGATGGAGCGTGCGCGCATACCGAAACGATATGAGCATTGTGATTTTGAAAGCTATGTTGCGGATTTGACGGATGGCAAAACGTGGATGCCGCAGCATGCGCAGTCCATGAAACAGGCCAAGATGTTGACACAGGGATTTGTGCGGGATTATCCGGGCGCGGCTGAAAAAGGGCTGCTGCTGATGGGGCCGTCGGGCGTGGGCAAAACGCATCTGGCGGTGGCGGCTTTGAAAGAATTGATTCGTCGCGGACATGGCGGGCTTTTTTGCGATTACCGTGAATTGCTGAAAGAGATTCAAGCCAGTTATAACGCGGCAAGCGAATCGACGGAGATGCGCATTCTGGAGCCCATTCGCAACGTAGAAATTCTGGTGCTGGATGATCTAGGAGCGAGCAAGCCCTCGGATTGGGTGCGCGACATCGTGGGGATTGTATTGAATGCGCGCTATAACGAGAACCGCACAACGGTGATTACTACGAACTATGTGGATAATCCCGCTTCGGAAGGCGAACCTTCGCGGTTGCCGGGCGGGCGGATGATTCCAGCGTCGCGCGAAGATACGCTGGAGCAGCGCATTGGAAGCAGGATGCGTTCACGGCTTTACGAAATGTGTAGAACTGTTGAGGTAATTGCGCCGGATTTTCGGCGTGAAAAAACACAAGCTGGGCGGGCGCCGAGCTGAATATGTCGGAAGCCGTGAGCTGCGATGTTTAGGTCTGGGCGATTCCAGGTTAAAAGACCCACCCTTCAAAAATCTGAGAGTGGGCCACCCTACGCGTTGGGTTTTTTGGGTCGGTGGATTTTCAAAGATCGGGTGCGTTGGATCGAATTTGCGGCCAAGAAAAATCGCTCTACGGCGGGTGCGATTCATTGACAGGGAGTTGAGTCGGCGAGTATGCTTTTGGCTAGGTTGCGGCGTTCCTCGTGACAATTCCAGGAGTTCTGGTCCAGGAGTTCTGGCAGTGCTTGCAGTGACGCCCGCGGCACTTTTTCCTTAGCGACCAACTGAACGGTCCACCTCCTTGCACGGCTATCCAAGTAGGGATCTCGCAAGGAATTTTTTCGACTAAACAGGGATACTTATCCCGGAGGC
>DATHGV010000167.1:0-2076 GCA_035490135.1 Candidatus Methylomirabilota bacterium | reverse complement strand
GAATTGGACGGTGCCGTCCCCGCCACCAGCGATGTTCAGGTTGACGGTACCGCCCGCCTCCTGTGGCAGAAAAGTTGTCAGATCCGTTGCATTGCGAATGCCCAGTTTTTCGATGTCTGCCGGACGATACGTATCCACCGGATTAGGACCGACTTCCTCTGCGGTTGGAATGTTCGAGCCAGTGACGATCACGCGCTCCACTTCGGCCGTTGCGCCCGTTGTTACGTGCGCCGGAGGCGGCGATGCTATCGCCGCTGGTACAATCGCTTGAGCGGGAACCTTGGGAGCAATCAACAGATTAACGCCAGCAGCAGCGGCGAAGGCAGTTTGACGTATCGCCGGTCTGATTACCCTAACTTTCTTTGACAAGTGTTCCCGAATCACGAATGAACCGCCTTCACAGAGGTACCGCGAGCAGGCTCGAATGGAACGAATTCATAAACCGATTAGTGTCGATTCGTCGTGAGTCATAGTTAGAACAGACCAGCAGATTTGATTGGGCAAGAAATTGCGCCTGTTTATTGCTGCTTTTCTTCGCAGAGTTTTTGGAAAGCGGGATCGCCGCGCAAAGGGTCCCAGATTGGATCGAGTCTAAGAAGGGCTGGCGTAATGGGCGTTCGGCCGGCACCCGTGGAATAGGGCGTTTGTAACAGCTGGGCGAGAGTTGAGATCGCACCACTGTTCTCGCCCAAGCTCGTTTGAACTAACGCCAACTGCTCTTGCAGCCCGGCTTTTTCGAGTGCATCCTTAGCAACTGGGAAAAGCATAATTGCGCGCTGCGCTGCCTGTCGGCCGGAGTCCTTCTCTCCCATCAGAGCGTTAGCCTGAGCCAGCGACAACAAAACGGCTGGATGATCCGATTGAGTTTTGCGGACGCCCTCCAGGGTATTACGCGCCTGTTCAGCGGTAAACTTTGCGCCAGTGCTATCGCCGGCAGCCAACTGGATCATAGCCAGGTAGAGCTGGAGCGAAGCGTGGGTGGCCTTAGCGGTTTCAGACTCGAAGCCTCCCGCAGCGATCATTGCACCCTCGGTTTGAAGTCGAGCCAGTCGGGCTTGCACCAATCGAATGGCTTCACCGTAGTTTCGTTCAAACGCGAATTGATTGATCTTGCTCTCGAGGACACCTGGAGTCTGCGCGGTTATTTGTGACAGGCATCTGGCAGCTTGTTCCAAGTTACCTTGCGCCTGATAAATGCCCGCCTTTGACGCCATCACATCCGGATCGTTTGGGCTAATGTCCAGCGCTTGATCATAGAGCTTTAGCGCCATCGGAAATTGTCGAAGCACGCCGTAAGTCCATGCCGTGTCTGCAAGTAACTCCGCATTAAGTGGGTCCAGGGCGCGGGCTTTCTCGAAGTAGGTAATGCTTTGATCCCAGTGTCCGTCGTCCAGGGCAATCGTCGCGAGGAAAGAGATTACCTCGCTGTTGCCCGGCAACATTTTGCTGACACGAGTAAACGTGGTTTTGGCAAGCCCGTCATCAGCCAGCACCCTACGTTGATAACAGCCCAGGGCGAGCAGGGTTTCAGCCGAGTTCGGCTCCAGTTTCTGCGCATTCTCCAAAGCCTTCTTCGCTGCATCGCGCACGTTGTCGCCGCTGCGAGCGTTGCGATAGTAGAGAAGCGCATCCGCACGAGAAAGCCGCGCCCAGGCAAGCGCAAACTTGGGGTCAAGCTGCACCGCCTGCTCATAAAAACCAATGGCTTTCATTAGGAGATCAATCCAGGCGCCATTGCGTGCTTCAAAAGCCCGGCCGCGCAGATACGCATCGTAAGCCTCTGGATTGTTTGTTGGTTTAACTGCTAACGCCTGCTCCTCGCGACCGGTGAGCTTCGCTTGCAACGACTCCGCGATTCGTTTGGCAATCTCCGTCTCCACGCCAAAGATGTCAGTTAACTTTCGATCAAAGGTCTCGGCCCACAGGTGGGAATCGGTGTGCGCGTTAATCAACTGCACATTGACTCGCACCTGATCGGCCGCTCTTTGCACGCTACCCTCAAGAATGTTCGCCACGCCAAGCTCTTTCGCGATCTCGGCGAGATTCCTGGGTTTGCTCTGATAGCGCTGCGTGGAT
>DATHGV010000166.1:0-2570 GCA_035490135.1 Candidatus Methylomirabilota bacterium | reverse complement strand
TGGAATTCATCCCGTAGTAGGAAAAGCGCTCCGCCGCTTCGTTCCCGATGATGTAGGGAACGCCGGGTGGCATCGTGCTGATTTTCGGCGGCGTCGTTGCGTATTTGTGTTTGGCCATAACGGTGGCTTGATTAAGGACGTCTCTTCACCGGAAAAAATTCAGCCGGGGTTGGGGAAGACGAAGATTTTTCAGAATCCATCTCGGTCGCTTGGTGCCAAGCCTTTGCTGGATCGATTTGTTCCCTCTGAACTTCCGGCATTTCGCCGAGGGGATGTTTTTCGCATGAACAAATGGCCATCACTGCAGTGGCGCTGAGAACAGACACGGCCTTCGCAACGGAAACTCGCATCATGCGTCGCACAGTAACCGTCCTCCAGCCTCGCGTGCAAGGATGAAAGCTGAAGGAGCACAGGCATCTTGCCTGTGGGGCCGGCGGGCTTCCAGCCTGCCGAAAATTTGCAGGGCAACCTCGCCGCCGAAACTCAAGGCTTGGGAAGTGAAGCGCTTTTTGTGATAAACCTGACGCGTCCAGGCGAGACGCCCGGATACCCCACAGGCAAGATGCCTGTGCCACACAACGTGATTGAAAGACGCGCTCGCGGGATTACTATCCAACGCGGTGGCACGCACGGACAGACACAACGCTTGGAACGAAGTCTTCGCTCTCGTTCTCCTTTTCGTCGGCACCTTGCTCTTTTTTGCGTTGATCTCTTACACGCCCAAAGATGTGCCATCCTGGGTCTGGTTTAGCAACATTTCGCCAGCGAATCACCCCGCGCAAAATTTTATCGGACCGGTCGGCGCGATCGTTGCAGGAATTTGCTATCAATTGATCGGCGCCGCCGCGTATCTTTTAGCTGCGATTCTGCTCGGATTTGGCGCCGCGAAACTTTTTCACCCGAGCTTGCGCGTGACGCGGCGATTAGCGTGGATTGTCCTCTTCATCGGGTCGGGCGCTTGTTTACTGCATCTGCAACCGTACCATTTACGCGGCTGGCATGCCGCCTTCAACATCCAGGGGCCGGGCGGTTGGATCGGATATGCCTTCGCCGATGAGCGTCACGGTTTACTCCGCAATGCTCTTGGCCCGTTCGGTTGCCTTATCCTCCTGATTGGAATTTATGCGACGACCCTGATTCTGATGACCGGACTGCGTCCGATTCATCTTGTTCGCGAGACGGTTGCCGCTACGAGACGTGGGAGTATAAGGCTGCAGGAATGGCGATTGAGCCGCAGATTCCGAAAAGCAGATCTCAAAGAAAAACTGGAGATCAGTGAGAAGCAACTCGCGAAGCAGCGGCGAATATACGAGAAGGAGCTGAAGAAAAAGGGCATGTTCGTGCCTGGACCAGCCGCTGCGACTGTTTCGCCGGAAGAGCTCGTAAATCGGCCAAAGCCTAAGGTCGTCGATACAACCGCACTTCCAAACGAGCAGGCCACTGCTCGTCGAAAACCGTCTCTCGCCGAATTGCGTGCCGGCGAAGAAAAAGCAAAGACTTCGCCGGGCCTAACAAGTCGGGCCTGGCAATCGGAAAATTATGCGCTGCCCGGAATGGACTTACTGGACGAGCATAATCTGGAGGGACGTGCAGCGGCGGATCCGTCGGAATTGGAGCATGTCCAGCAAGTCTTGATTGATACACTGGGGCAGTTCGGCATTGCTGTAGCGCCGGGTGACATCACGAAAGGCCCTACCATTACGCGCTACGAAGTCTATCCGGCAAAAGGGGTCCGCGTGGACAAGATCGTGAGTCTGGAGCGGGACCTTGCGCGAGCCACGCGCGCCGAGCGCATTAATATTCTCGCGCCAATTCCCGGAAAAGACACTGTGGGAATCGAGCTCGCGAACAGTAGAAAAGTGACGGTGAAATTGCGCGAACTTTTGCAATCACCTGACTGGGAGGAGACAAAAGGGCATGCAAGAATTCCGCTCGCTCTCGGTAAGGACGTTTACGGCAAAACCATCATTGCCGATTTGGCACAAATGCCGCATCTGCTCGTGGCAGGAACCACCGGGAGTGGTAAGAGCGTCTGTATCAACGCGCTTGTCGCCAGCATGCTCTTCCGGTTTACTCCGGAAGAACTGCGCTTCATCATAATCGATCCGAAAGTAGTGGAGATGCAGTCTTATAATTCTCTGCCGCATCTCGTCTTCCCGATCGTGACGGACCCAAAAAAAGTGCTGCTTGCGCTGCGGTGGTTGATTGACGAGATGGAGCGCCGTTACAAAATTTTTGCCCGCGTTGGCGTGCGTAACATCGTCGGTTTCAACGCCCGTCCGATCAAAAAGAAGGATGCCGTAGCCGGAATCGATGATCCCGGCGGAGAAGAGGCCGCGAGCGGTTCGGGATCGCCGATCCCGGTTACAAAGGACGAGCTTCAAATTCCTGACAAAATTCCCTACATAGTGGTTATCATCGACGAGTTGGCCGATTTGATGCAGACCGCACCAGCTGACGTGGAAACTGCAATCGCGCGCATTACACAAATGGCTCGAGCAGCTGGGATTCATCTGATTGTCGCGACGCAAACGCCGCGTGCTGATGTCGTCACCGGCGTGATCAAGGCA
>DATHGV010000165.1:0-2203 GCA_035490135.1 Candidatus Methylomirabilota bacterium | reverse complement strand
CCCGATCCTTCCTATGAAACCCTGATTTGCGCCGGTGAGGCGAAAATGGTTCTTCACTTGTTTTTGCACGATTACGATGATGAGAAGATTCTCTCATTTTGTGCCGAGGAGCCCATGTTTGTTTTCACCAACGATCAGGATCTATGGCGCCAAAACAAAAAGATTCTTGTCGGTTATGTTCCGCATGGCAAGGATCTGAAAATAATTTGGGAAAAAGGTTCAAGAGCAGAGGGAATCATTAAAATGCTGAAGCCCGCTCGAGAACTTGGCACAGAGGACTCTCTCTTCTTTTCTTTTGCCGGAAGGACATGGAACTTCTACGTTATCAACATACCTAATAACAATATTCGGCAATTTCAGGAACACGTTCGCGCTTTGCCAGATCTTCTTCCATAGTGAGGTATCCAATTGCGGACTCGTAAAGTCCCGCTACA
The DNA here is from genome assembly GCA_035490135.1 of Candidatus Methylomirabilota bacterium. Lineage (GTDB taxonomy): Bacteria > Acidobacteriota > Terriglobia > Acidiferrales > UBA7541 > Acidiferrum. Next base: position 1,769 of record DATHGV010000165.1, on the reverse strand, counting down.
GATAGATCACGCGCCAATCTCCATCCTATGATCCTTTTGGAGAACGTCGTAGCGATGGTTTATGGCCAGCAGGTGTTTGGCTCACTCCATTCACTCGCAAGGGGACAAACCTGTAGCCGCCGCTTATTACCTGCGGTGGCTCGGGCCGGTTTTTTGCTTTCGCCTGTCGTAGAGCCAATCCCTTTTCGCTTTGGGATCGACGAACTGGCAGAATGAATTGGCAGACCTTGAAGTGGCGTCAATCCGCATTGGCGCTGCTGGCGGAAGCAGAGTAGCAAACCATTATCTATGACCGCCTGTGCGAATGAATTTCTATCGTTTGGATTTTCAGCGGCAGGCACTGGCTCACAAATGAAACTTGTCAGCCGCTAGCTGCGCTGGCCGGAGCGGAGCGACACCGCCGAGTAGGCCGTCGCATGTTGCACGCCTTGGGCGAAGCGAACAGCTACATTGGTATCCTTATTAGTTTTCCCCCGCTCCAGCGCCTGCATCTCCCCTCGCTGCGCTCTGCCGCGCCTCCATTGTCATTCGGGCTATGTCTTACGACTAATAAGAAATCAGTGTAAGATCCGCGTAAAAGACCTTGAAAATGACGTGTCGGCGAGTGCTCGCAGTCGTCAAGGCACACATGCCTATTTAGGAACCCGGAGGTAATCTCCGCGGCTGAAGTATTTTTCCAGCCAGACATAGAGACAAATAAACAGATACCGGCTCCCCATTTCTTTGAGCTGCAGCTTTGACGTTCCCGTGCGTCGATTCCGCCAGGTGATGGGGATGGTAGTCCAGGAGTATCCACGCACGATCGCCTTCAGGGGGAGTTCTATCGTAGCGTTAAAGTGCGGCGCGATAAGAGGACGGCAGCCATCGATCACTTCCGTGCGATAAGCTTTAAACGCATTGGTGGTATCATTAAGGTTTATCCGAAACAGCACCTCGACGAAGTAATTGGCCAGCCGATTCAGAATCAACTTCGATTTTGGATAATCGATGACGCCGCCGCCGCGCATGAAGCGACTTCCGAAGACACAATCGTATCCTTCATTGAGTTTATGCCAGTAACGCACGACGTCGCGCGCATCGTCCGACTCATCAGCCATCATGATAACAGCGGCGTCGCCGGACATGTGATCAAAGCCACACGCCACAGCACGTCCGAATCCGCGCTGAGCAGAGTTTTTCACCGGCTTGAGGGTGGGAACACGGTCCTTGGCTGAGGTGAGAATCGTCCAGGTTTGATCGGTGCTGCCATCGTCCACCACGACAATTTCGTGCGGGACATTGTGGAGCCGCAGTTCCACATAGAGATGCTCGACGGTCGATGCAATGCAGTCCTCTTCATTTTGCGCTGGGATGACCACCGAGAGCAACTGCAACGGTGGCTTGGTGAGAGGGACACCACTCATATGCAGCCGGATATGCCAAGCCATTCGGGATGGGCCTCAGCGTGTTGTGCGATTTCCTCGAGGATCTGCTCGACCCGAACAGTGGGCCGCCAATCCCACTGACGCTTTGCTCGGGCCGAGTCCAGTACCATCCAAGGAACGTCATACCGACGCGAAGCAGCGTCGCGTCCCACAGTATGGTTTCCGAAACGCGCTGCGCACCAGGAGCTAAGCTGAGCCACCGATATTGCCGAACCAACACCGCCGCTGACGTTTTGGACACGCTCGACTTGTCGGTCAGGCGATTTCATTTGCTTCCAGACAAGCGCTGCTACATCGCGGGGATGCAAGCAGTCGCGCACCTGATGTCCCTGCCCATCAAAGCCG
>DATHGV010000164.1:0-9295 GCA_035490135.1 Candidatus Methylomirabilota bacterium | reverse complement strand
GGACATGAAACTCGTGAGTGGTTATACCGAGTGGCACGTCATCAACGATGGCAAGGACCTTTACCGTCAGCGTGGCTGCGTGGGATGTCACCGCTACGAAGGCTACGATAAAGAGCCTGAAGATCTTCTGTCCATCGCTCAGCAAATCAAGCTTATCGAACAGGAGAAGAAGGACAATCTGAAACAAGCCACCTACTTGATGAAGCAGGCCGACACTGCCCAGTCCAACGAGGAAGCCAACCGCCTCAATGATCGCGCGGTCGCGTTGAGAGTGGCCAACAGCAAACTTGATTTGCGCATCGTTCAGCTAGATCGCACCACGAAAAGCCTGCTGCAGGACATGAAGAAAGTCGGCCCTAATCTCAAAGATATTCGCCTCAAGCTCAACCAAAACTGGGTTCCGGTCTGGCTCAAGAAGCCTAGCGCCTTCCGTGCCACCACCAAGATGCCCGATTTCCGCCTCAACGATCAGCAGATCAAATCCATCTCCGCCTACCTATGGCAGTCGGCGCTCACTGATCCTTTGCCCAAACACAAACTCGGCGATGCCGCTCATGGCCGGGAACTGTTCGAAACGCGCGGTTGTCTCGGATGTCATTCGATCGGCGAAGGGGATCAGATGCAGGGCGCACACTTCGCGGCAAATCTTACCCGCGTAGGCGAGAAGGACAGTTACGACTATCTAGTCCGCTGGGTGCACAACGCCCGCGAGCGCACGCGTCCTTACTGCCCTTACGAGAAAAAGGACATCGGCCCTGAGGATTACAAGAAAAAGGGTCTGCCCTACGTATTCGATCTGGAGCACAGCAAATGCCCCAACGACGGTCATGAGTTGCAAGTCCAGAACATGACCGTCATGCCCAGCCTCCGCTTGTCTCCTCAGGATGCGGAAGACGTCGCTAGCTATCTCGTCACCTTGAAAAAGCAGGAACCTTCCTCATATTCGGATGCTTCCTTCATGGACGATCCCAAGGTCAAGGAAGAAGGCAAGAAGTGGATTCGCCACTTCGGATGCGCGGGCTGTCACGAAATTTCCGGGCTGGAAGACGAAGGCCGCATTGGCACTGAGCTGACCGCCGAAGGCAGCAAACCGATCGAGCGCCTCGATTTTGCTCTGCTCACCGAAACCGCACAGCGCGGCGGCAGCGAGCCCATCTCCGATCCCGCAGATCTCGTGCGCCTCCCGGAAGGTCCCGCCAAGCAGCCGTGGTACGACCACAAAGGTTTCTTCGAACATAAGCTCGCTGAGCCTAACATTTGGGATAAGGGCAAGATTAAGCCCGAAGAAGAAAAGTTGCGCATGCCCAATCTGCACCTTGGAAAGGATGAGATCCAGGCCCTCACCACTTTTCTAATGGGCAGTCAGGAAAACGCGCTACCCGTCACCTACCAATACAGGCCGCTCGACTATCGCCGCGATATTCAGGAAGGCTGGTGGTTGATACAGAAATACAATTGCATCGGCTGCCATCAGCTTACTCCAGGGCAGAAAACGGCGTTGATGTCTGTAAAGCGCTACCAGGATGCTCAAGAACAGTTGCCGCCGAAGCTTCTAACAGAAGGAGCGCGGGTCAATCCCGATTGGTTGTTGCGGTTTCTGACCAACCCAGCCCTAAGCGAGAACGATACCAATCGCAACGGCATTCGCTCCTATCTTCAGGTGCACATGCCCACCTTCTCTTTCTCCGAAAATGAATTGGGCAAGCTGGTGCGTTTCTTCCAGGCGCTCTCGCGCCAGCCGTTCCCCTATATTCCGGAGCAGCCGCCGCCGCTTACAGCCAAGGAAACCGAAATGGCACGCAGTCTTTTCAGCAGCCCGGCGGCGCCCTGCCTGAAGTGTCACGCCACCGGCGATCCGGCTCACGATCGCACCGCCACCGCGCCTAATTTCCTGCAAGCCAAGGGGCGTTTGAAGCCCGATTGGGTCGAGCGCTGGATCATTGACCCCCAGGCCATCAGCCCAGGCACATCCATGCCTTCCGGTCTTTTCAAACGGGAGAACCAGCGCTGGGTCTTCGCAGGCCCCACGCCGTCCACATTCCAGGGCTACGATAGGGATCAAACGAAACTGTTGGTGGATTACATTTTTCAGCTCACTCCGGAAGAGCAGCGGCGGGTGGGCGCGGCGGCGGGACGCGCGGGAGCGTCAAGCGGTAGCTCATCGCCGACCATGCAAACTGCGAGCGACTCCGGTCGCAGCGCTCCGTAACAGCTGCGGGATTTGTGAAGTCTCATTCTAAGAGAGGTGCAGTAACAACATGAAAACCAAAACATTCGTAGCAATCGCAACTTTGTCGGGTCTTCTTCTGTGGGTGGGGTGCGGCAAGAAGGAAACCACGGAGGAACAGCCCGCGGCCCCTAGCCCTGCAGCAGCCCCGGCCAGGCCGATTGATCCCGCGACCGCGGCCACGGTCAGCGGCACGGTAAAGTTTGAAGGCGTCGCGCCCAAGCCCGCCAAGATTGATATGAGCCAGGATCCGAACTGCCAGGGGGGAAACGTTGCCGAAAATGTTGTGGTAAGCGACGGTCATCTCCAGAACGTGTTCATCTACATAAAAGATGGACTCGGCAACCGAACTTTCGACGCTCCTAAAGACACCGTTACCCTATCTCAGAGCGGCTGCAGATATCATCCCCACGTTCTGGGCGTGATGGCCGGTCAGACCATCAAGATTGTCAACGACGATCCCACAACGCACAACATTCATCCCACTCCCAAGGACAACCGTGAATGGAATGAGTCCCAGGCCCCGAAAGCCGCGGCCCTGGAAAAGAGCTTCGCCCGTGAAGAAGTCATGCTGCCGGTGAAATGTAACCAGCACCCGTGGATGAGAATGTTCGTCAGCGTCGTGAAAAACCCTTTCTACGCGGTCACTGGGCCAGACGGCAAGTTCGAAATTAAGGGCCTGCCCCCGGGCGATTACACCCTGGCCTTCGTGCACGAAAAGCTGGGGGAGCAAGATCAAAAGTTGACCCTTGCTGCAAAGGATGCCAAGACCGTCGACGCAACCTTCAAACCTTGAACGGAAAAAGTAGCAAGTGGCATTCTTCAACTGCAAGGCGTGACAGCCGATGCGGTTGAGATCACGGGGTCGCGACAAAACCCGTTGCGGCAATCCGAACTCGAGGAGGTGCTATGTCTACCGTGTTGCTGCTGCTTTCCATAGTTCTCGGCATCGTCCCTCTCGCGGGAATTGCATGGATCCTGCTCGTCGGATCGATCACCACAGTCGACGGTATGTTCATGAGCCTTATCCTGTTGACACTTTCAGGCACCTTGTTCCTGAACGCCTTCTGGGAACTCCGCGATCACGGCTTCCTTACCTTCCGGAAAAAGAACTAGCCGACCACCTGCCCGCGCAGACGTTGAGAAACCCCTTCACGCCGAGTACAATCCACGTGCTGCTTGTTGGTCCCGGCAGACCGAGTGGTAGAAAAAAGTTTCGCCGGTCGCCTCCACTCGTTTGAAACGCCTTCGGCCGGTGTCCGGGAAAAGGAGATCGTGAATGGCTTACGTAATTGCCGAGCCATGCATCGGCACGAAAGACTCCGCCTGCGTCGATGTCTGCCCCGTCGATTGCATCCATCCACGCAAGGATGAATCGGATTTCGAAAAAGAAACGCAGCTTTATATCCATCCCGTGGAATGTATCGACTGTGGGGCATGCGTTCCTGTGTGCCCGGTGACGGCGATCTTTGCGCTGGAAGACCTGCCGGAGAAGTGGCAGAACTTTACTCGCATTAATGCCGGCTGGTACGACAAGAAATAACTCATCATAACTGGTGTGGTCTCAGAATTTGGGGCTAACGTCCACGAGCAAAACATGTCCACTTCACCCTCCTACACTGATCCATCTGACGCACCAGAAAACATTAGATGGAGTCCCTCGCCACCTTCCGCACCCACGCGCCCCCGTATGTCCACCCGCAATCGACTGCTCTTCTTCCTGACCGCTTGGCTGATCGTACTAATGCCGTTCTTGTTCTGGTGGAGCACGTGGTTCGGACGTCAACTCTCTGATAGGCAGATTAGCGAATATCTAAACGACGACAAGCACCCACGCCACATCCAGCACGCGCTCGTGCAAATGGCTGAGCGCATGGGGCGGCACGATGCGAGCGCGGCGCGCTGGTATCCAGAAATGATGCGGCTAGCCTCACATCCAGTGGAAGAAGTGCGCAATACCGATGCCTGGGTCATGGGACAAGACACCTCGGCCACCGGTTTCCACGAGACTCTATTGAAGATGCTAGAGGACTCTTCCGCAACGGTGCGAGGGAACGCAGCGCTATCTCTGGTCCACTTTGGCGATGCGTCAGGCCGCCCGCAGATCGTGGCTCTGCTGCTGCCTAACAGAATCACGGCGCCGATTGCCGGGCGCGTCATCGATGCTGACAAACCAGGGATCACCGTCCATCAGGGTGGATTGATCGCCAAGCTCCAGGCCGGGCAGGAGACAACGGAAGTGCGCTCGCCTATCAGTGGGCGCATTCGGACACTCTCGGTGACGACGGGCGCCAATGTGGCGGCAGGAGCCGAAATGGCTACCGTGGAACCTGGAACCGAACAAGTTTGGGAAGCGCTGCGTGCCCTTTATCTCATCGGTCAAGTGGACGACCTGCCCGCAATCCGCACGTGTCAACGCGATCTTCCCGAGATTCCCGATCGCGTGCGCCAGCAAGCACTGCTGACCGAGACAGCTATACACGCGAGAGCGGCACACTAACTGTAACTAGCCACTTTCACAAGAGTGACCTGGCGGTACACCTAAGAAACGAAAAGGTGCGCCTCCGCGTGTCATTTCGCTGAAGGCCGGGAGCAAAACCTAAAACTTCAAAACGTCATCGCCCCAACTACCTTTTCAACCTCGGCGATATCCACCATGACGATAGCGTCCCAGGGACAGCCATCCAGAAAACACCCATCCGGACCCTTGCTCACACACTTCTTGCACCCGATGCAGAGAATGGGGTCCACGTCGATGCGGCCGAACGGCGGATTAATCTCATCCGGCACCCAGAACATGCAGTCCTCCACCGGGCAGTACTCCACGCAGGCCGGCGATCCCGCGCAGCCCGTGCAGCACTCCGTGATGACAGCGAGTTCCTTGGGTTTCTTCTTGCGTGGTGTGGTCAGCCCCTTGGAGCGGGGCTCGTGCTTTAGCTCGTCCGGTACCATTCCGGCGGACTTCACAATTTCACGCTCGTTGCCACGCCCGGAATTATACGCTGGATTTAGCGATTTTAGACCACTGCTCTAGTATTTCTCTGGTTAATCCTTTTTCGGATGACCGATAAAACAGAGTCAGCAGCGGCAGGGCGGGCCGATGGCGCGATACAGACTCTAAAACTCCGACCCTCACAATCGAAAACTAGCGGTGGCCGTCGCTGCTGGAGAGTTCGCGGACGATGTTGCCGACGAAATTTTTGGCGTCCCCGAAGAGCATCAGCGTGCGGTCGAGATAGTAGAGCGGGTTATCAATACCGGCGAAACCGGCGGCCATGCTGCGCTTGATGACCATTACGGTGCGCGCCTTGTCCACATCGAGAATAGGCATGCCGTAGATGGGGCTGCCCGCATCCGTGCGAGCGGCGGGATTGGTGACGTCGTTGGCACCGATCACGAGAGCCACATCGGTTTGCGGAAGGTCACCGTTGATAAGGTCCATCTCCAGGAGCTTGTCGTAAGGAATGTCGGCTTCGGCCAGCAGCACATTCATGTGACCGGGCATGCGGCCGGCGACGGGATGAATGCCGAAGGTGACGTCCACGCCGCGTTTGGTCAAGGAATCGTAGAGTTCGCGCACTTTGTGCTGAGCCTGCGCGACGGCCATGCCGTAGCCGGGAACGATAACCACTTTGCTGGCAGAGGCGAGAATTCCGGCAGCTTCTTCTGGCGTCGCGCTTTTTACCGGACGCGCTTCTTGCTCAGCCGCCGCACTGGTCTGAATTTGTCCAAAGCCGCCGAACAGAACGTTCGTGAACGAGCGATTCATGGCCTTGGACATGATGACCGAGAGGATAAAGCCGGAAGAGCCGTCGAGGGCGCCCGCAATGATCAACAGCTTGCTGCTCAGCACGAATCCCATGGCCGCGGCGGAAAGTCCGGCGTAGGAATTTAACAGCGAAATGACCGTGGGCATGTCCGCGCCACCGATGGGAATGATCAGCATCACGCCAAATACCAGCGGAATAATAATCAGCACTGGAAACAGCCGCATCTGTTCGGGATGCACGACCAGAACGCCCGCAACGATCACCGCCGCACTCAGAAGTCCCAGGTTGACGAAGTTTTGTCCCTTATAGGTGATGGGCCGCTGCGGCAGGATTTCCTGCAGCTTGCCAGCAGCCATCAAGCTGCCCGTGAAGGTCAGCGAGCCAAGAATCACTTCCATGGCGAGCACAGCCATCATGAAGGGCGGAATATCGGGCGCGCGGAGATAAAACTCCGACGTGCCCACCAGAGTGACGCACAGCGCGCCGAAGGCGTGGCTCAGCGCGGTCCGTTGCGGTACCGCGGTCATCTGCACGTTGCCGAGCGGCACGCCGATGATGGTGCCGAGCACCAGCGCGATGGCAATCCACTTGTAGTCCACGATGCCGTGGTGGAACAACGTTCCAACAACCGCCAGCAGCATGCCCAACTCGCCGGCAAACACGCCGCGCCGAGCGGTGGCCGGGGAGCTCAACCACTTCAGCGAAAGAACGAACAGCGCTGTGGCGGTGAGATAAGTAATCTCGATGAGGGCATCAGTACCGATAAAGTTGGTCATGGTTTTTTCGGCCCGCTGGATTTGAACATTCTGAGCATGCGATCGGTGATGATGAATCCGCCTACCACGTTGCTGGTGGCCGCGACAATGGCGATAGTGCCGAGAATCACCGCAAGGTTGCTCTTGTGCTCGCCTACCAGAATGATCGCGCCCACCACGGCGATAGCGTCCAGCGCGTTGGTCAGCGACATTAGCGGCGTGTGCAGCAATGGAGAGACGCGGCGGATCACTTCGAATCCGATAAACGCCGCTAGCATGAAAACGTACAGGCCGGTAAGCAGGTCCAGCTTCATGTTTATGCACCCTCCTTGATTGCTAAGGCCGGCAGAGAGAAAAATTCGCGGAGCCTGGCGTTCACCACTTGACCGCCGTACGTGAGCAGCGTATCGCGGATGATCTCATCTTTAGTATCGAGTTGCAGTTTTCCATCTTTCACCAAATGGAGAAGAAACGCCGTAAGGTTGCGGGCGTACATCTGGCTCGCGTGGTACGGCACTGTGCTGGCGAGGTTGAACCAGCCGATGAGGGTGACGCCGTGCTCGACGATTTTTTCGCCCGCGCGCGTGAGTTCGCAATTGCCGCCGCGCTCGGCGGCAAGATCGACGAGCACCGAACCTGGCGCCATGCCCGCGACCATTTCCTTGGTCACCAAGACTGGAGATTTTTTGCCGGGGATTACGGCGGCGGTAATCACCACGTCACTTTCCGCGATGACTTTTCCGAGGAGTTCGCGTTGCCGGCGGTAAAAGTCTTCGCCCTGCGCCGTTGCGTAGCCGCGGGCATCCTGCGCGTCTTTGGCTTCGATGGGCAGCTCGACGAAACGCGCGCCAAGGCTATGCACTTGCTCTTTCACGGCAGGCCGCAAATCGTATGCGGACACCACGGCGCCGAGCCGGCGCGCCGTAGCAATGGCTTGCAGTCCGGCGACGCCGCAGCCAAGGATCAGCACGCGCGCCGGCGTAATTGTTCCCGCTGCGGTGGTCAGCATGGAGAAAAACCTCGGCAGCGCATCGGCGGCAATCAGCACTGCTTTGTATCCGGATATGGTGGCCATCGAGGAAAGCGCGTCCATGCTCTGCGCCCGAGTAGTGCGCGGCATCAATTCCACCGAGAACGAGGTGACACCTTTGCCAGCGATGGTCTGGATGGTTTCCGCCGAGCCGAGCGGCCGCAGGAATCCGACGAGCACTTGATCACGCTTGAAAAGTGGAACATCGGCCTCGCCGGTGCGGTCGTTCGAGCCGTAGCAGAGCACCTGAACGATGATATCGGCGGCGCGGAAAACCTCGGCACGCTGCGGAAGAATTTTCGCGCCTTTGGCAGCGAAGTCGGCGTCGAGGTATCCGGCTTCGACACCCGCTCCCGTTTCCACCACGACTTCGAGGCCTGCTTTCGCCAGGTTAGGGATCACCGCGGGCACCAGCGAAACGCGCCGCTCTCCCGGAAAGCTCTCTCGCGGAACTCCGACGATCATGAACCTTCCTCCAATACTGCGGATCTGAACCTGATGTCCGATTTGGATTTCTGGTCGGGCGGCATTCTACACCGATTGTTCAAAGCGCGCCTGGTCAACAAAATCACGAGGCGAATTTAAGCCACCCTACTCGGCTGCTGCGTCTTTCCCGGGTATGAAGTAAACCCCCTCGAACATGGAGCCCCTGCATAATGTCCAGCCTTAAACTGGAATGGCCCTCCGGGTCCACACGAATCAGCCACGAGTCTTCCGAAAAATCCGGTCGCTCAATGATCGCTGCCGTATAGTGTTTGTCGGTCGCAGGAATCATCCTTGTCCTCCTCTGCCGATTGTTTCATCTCATCCCCATTCTCCGAACCCCCTTCCTACCAGATTTGTACATCCGGTGACCGAGCCGAGTTATTAGTCCAGTTGAAGTGAGAGAGTTTTTATATCATAGTCGTGGACTGTGAAGACGAATTTGCTCCCGAAGGGCGCTTTGTGCCACCTTTTCGTGTTGTAGTCCACCCGCCACTTTTCGATCACCACCTGAGCCTCCTTAAACGAGTAAAAGATCTCTCCATTCAATTACTCGTCCCGCAACTTTCCGTTAAAGCTCTCACAGTAACTTTCTCCCACGGACTTCCTGGCTCGATATACAACCTCCCCCCCACCCACGTTCGCGAGCCACTGCCTCAACTCCTTCGCCACAAACTCGGGCCGTTAACTGAACGAATGTTTTCTGCGATTCCCCGGAACAGCATTACATCTGCAAGAGCTTCAATCAGTTCATACCCGCCGAGCCTTCTTGCTATACGGATGGCCAGATTCTAAGATTCTACCGCGTGAATTCATCGATCATCGTCAACATCCGCGCGTTCTTCCGTCATGCGTCATACATGCTTTGCCCGTGGGATATTCTGCCCGGTTCAACTTTGCCATTTTGAGGGCGCGCTTGGCTCTTGCTTCACTCTATCCTTGTCTTTGGCACCTGCCTGCTGTACCGAGCGTATCGACTTTTCCCGTTGGTCGATCCAATTACGCGCTTCTTCGTCTGACACTAAGGAGA
>DATHGV010000163.1:0-4815 GCA_035490135.1 Candidatus Methylomirabilota bacterium | reverse complement strand
TTCTAGGAAGTGACAATGATCACGGCATTTGGTGCGGACGCGGTGGTTTTCCAAACCGCCGCCGAGCAAAACGACTCTCACGGATGAAATCTCAGTTCGACAAGCCACTGTACCAAGGACGAGCATCGCGCGGCCACCCCCGGCGCTGACGAGAAACAACTGCAACTTCAGTTTGCGTCCTTTTTGCGTTGTAGGATCGGAAATGATGGGTAGTGATGGGACGTGATGGGCAGCTAAGTCGTTGAATTTTCAGCTAAGTCGTTTGTTGAAATGGACCTGCCGCTGTTTACGAATCGGCTGCTCTACCACTGAGCTACCTCGGCGTGTGTAACGACAATAGCATTCGCTGAAAAATCCTGTCAATTTGGCGCTGTTGTAGTGTTGCGAAAGGCGAGCGAGTGTGCGGCGGCTGGCCATTTAAGTAGAACATTTTGCACCCGCACATGATTGTCTTTATTCGATCGAACAGTTGCCTGCCGGGCTCAATGGCTTTTAATACCAACTGCCGATGATTAATGTGAAAAGGGGTACATGACCCAGCCAATTCCGACGCCGATGATCAGGAAAAGAATGAAGGACCAGAGAATGTATCTGGCGCGTTGATAGGCGCCGCGGCGGCTGAGAAATCCGAAGGCGATCGAGATTAGCAGTGCAAAAATCACCATGGCTTGAAAATGACTGAGCTTGAATTCGTGTGCGGGCATCATGCTTTGCGGGCTCGGGCGACTTCGTAGGCGTGAAGTGCCGCGAGCATGTTAAGGACGCCCGCGGTGGCGAGCAAGCGAGTACCGTAGTCGCCGTTAGCGTGCGAAACGTCGGGACCGTTGATCTCGAGGGCCTGGGCCACAAAGTAAAAGCTCCCGGCGCCCAAGTCGGCAATGTAGCCGAGCTTGGCAAAAGCGTCTTCTCCATTACGCGAAAAAATATTACCGCGCATGCCCGCGCCGAGGATGACCAGCAGGGCCACGGTGGAAAAACAGACCAGGGCGCGCCCCCACATTTTCAATAAAGCGTGGCCGAGGCCAGGGAGGAACCAAGCTGCAGCAGCGATAGTAAGAGCAAGAGCATCGCGCCGATGGCGGTCTTTGGCTGTTGCCGAATAGGGCGGTGCTGATGGTGCAACCTGGACCGCGGTTGTTGATTCGGCGATGGGGATTTCGTCTGGCACGCGTTACCTCTGAACTTTTTAGACGCTTCTTTTTTACCTTGCGACTAATTGACGCAGTTAGTAAATGCGTTTGACTAACCGGTCGTTAAGACGCCAGTGACGGTTCGTTGATACTTGTCGCTGAAACTTTTTGCCAAAACAATTTTAGCTGTGGAGGGGCGTTAAGCCAACAGTGCCAAGACTTCTTTTTGGACTGCGCCGGTAACGCGCGCGCTGCGTTCGTCAATGTAGACATTCACTTCGCTGCGGATGCCGAAGTCCGGGAGATAAATGCCGGGCTCGATGGAAGTGCAAGTGCGCGGAATGAGGCGGCGCACATCGTGCGTTTCCAGGCCGTCCATATTCGCGCCGTTTCCGTGGACCGTTTCACCAATGTTGTGACCAGTACGATGGAAAAAATATTTTCCGTAGCCCGCCTTTTCGATTACGGTACGCGCAGCTTTATCGACTTGCCAGCCTTGCAAAGGGTCTCCGGCCGCGGCGCTGGAGCAGATCAGGTCCACTGCTTTGTCGCGAGCATCTTTGACCGCTCGAAAAACTTTGGCGTATTTTTTGGGAACTTTCTTGCCAAGATAGCCGATCCAAGTGATGTCGTAATAGACGCTGCCGGGGGTTTTTAGTTTGCCCCAGACATCGAGGAGCAGGAGATCATCTTTGCGAATGGGGGCCGCGGTTTCTGGCGTCGGGCCATAGTGCGGATCACTGGCGTGCGGGCCGACCGCCACGTCGGGACCTTCTTCGGTATGCAGGCCTGCAGCGTCGAAACCACCCTGAATCCATTGCTTCAATTCGTATTCGGTGAGACGAGTGCCGTCACGGACGCACTTTGCGGCGTGTTGGAAGGCACCACGCACGATCATATCGATGGCTCTGCCGGCCTCTTCGTGAGAGCGCAGTTGCGCGTCGGTCCAGCAGGCTTCGTATTTCTGAACCAAGTCGGCGGAGCTGACGACTTTGGCGCCCGCACCACGCAGCATCTCGACGGTACCGGCATCCACCATGGATATATAAGGGATGGCGTTCTTTGGCGAATATTGCATGGCGATGTTCTTCGCGCGGCCCAGAATTTTTTTCAGGCCTTTTTCCAATTCCTGCAAACCGGCGTAATAAAAAGTTTCTCCAGGGAGATTCTCGAGAGCTTGCGCTTCGATTTTGTGTACAAGTTTTCTGGGAGTGCCCTTGGCGGGGACAAAATAAAACCAGCGGCGGGTACGCATGGCTTCGGGCAATCTCAGGATGCGTTGGGCAATGGGGTCGCGGCCGCGAAAATCATAGAAGAGCCAGCCGTCGACACGGGCGGTGACTAAATCGGTTTGCATTGCTTGAATGTCGATGCTCATTTTGAATTTCCGATTCCGCTGATGTCGACTCGATTTGAGTCTTATGCGTCCTGCACAAACAAGCGTTCGATCTGCTGTTTAGTTACGCCGCGGATTTCGAGGCGTTTTATGCGGCTTCGCTCACCGCTGAGGATTCTAACAGCGCCTTTGGGTCTTTTCAAAAGCTGGGCCAGAAATTCGATAAGCGCTTCGTTGGCGCGGCCTTCTAGTGCGGGGGCTTGCAAGCGAATTTTTATGGCGCCGGCCATTTCGCCCGCGATTTCGTCTTTGCTAGCGCGGGGTTGTACACGCACGGCAAAAATGACAGCGCCGGCGGCGAGATTTTCAGTGAGCTCAAGCACCCGGTTAGCCTACCAAGCCCGCTGATATTGCACTGGTGGCGTTAACTTGAAATTCATTTCTTGGGCGGCGCGGCGCGGCCAATATGGATCGCGCAAAAGTTCACGCGCGAGCACCACTAGGTCGGCTTGCTCGGTGGACAGAATGGTTTCGGCCTGCACGGGTTCAGTAATCATGCCCAGCGCGGTGGTGGGGACTTCGGCTTGCTTTCGAATGGCGGCCGCGAAAGGAACCTGGTAGCCGGGGCCAACGGGAATTTTCGCGTGCGCGAGATTGCCACCGCTCGAAACGTCGATTACGTCTACGCCAAGCGGTTTAAGGCGGCGCGCCAACTCGATGGATTGTTCGAGGTCCCAACCACCTTCTTGCCAGTCCGTCGCGGAGACGCGAAAGAATAAAGGATTGCGCGCGGGCCAGACTTCACGAACAGCCTGTGTGACGCGCAAGGCGAGGCGCATGCGGTTTTCGAGTGAACCGCCAAATTCGTCGGTTCGAATATTGGACAGGGGCGAGAGAAATTCGTGCAGCAAATAGCCATGAGCGCCGTGAATTTCGATTACTTCGAACCCGGCGGCTAAGGCGCGTTCGGCGGCACGGCGAAATGCGGCAACGATATCGTCAATTTCTGAAAGCGACAGTGCGCGAGGAGTTTGGTACCCGTTGTCAAAAGGCAGTGGGCTGGGACCGACAATCTGCCAGCCGCCTTCACCGATGGGTACGGGCTTGCCGCCTTGCCAGGGCACAGCGGTGCTGGCTTTACGGCCGGCATGCGCCAATTGCATTCCTGCGACGGCACCTGAAGCACGAATAAAATCGGCGACGGGTTTCCATGATGCGATATGGGCATCGTTGTAAATTCCAGTGTCAGCTGCCGAAATTCGCCCGTGCTCTTGTACCGCAGTGGCCTCGGTGAATACCAGGCTTGCACCGCCTACTGCCCTGCTGCCCAAGTGAACCAAATGCCAGGTTTGAGGATGACCGTTCTTGGCGGAATATTCGCACATGGGGGAAACGACGATACGGTTCTTAAGTTCGATTTCACGGATCTTCAATGGAGTGAAGAGTTTCATGTCTTCTTCCCGTCTGGTTTCGTGTGCATTACAACGTGCCACTATTCGATGCTAGCGACAGGGTTCCCTGACGACGCATCTCTCATACTGGTGCATGTTCGGTGACCAGAACATCTCCCGTAGTGCAGCAGACGCCGCGTCCTCAGCTACAAACGCCGCCGCTTCCTCCGCGGCGCGCGCCGGTGTATTCGTGCCCATCCCGATGCCGTACACGCAGGTCCAACCGGTGGCTTGGAGGAACTCCGACACCTTCCTGACTGCCTCGGGCGTTACCGCGTAGTACTGAGCCTTCGGCTCGCCCGTGACCTCACGGACTGAAGGATACTCTGGTTCGGGAGAATCAAGCGCAAGTTTCCAGTAATAGGGTAAGTGCTCCGTAGTTGTTTCCCGTGCAACGGGACTACGCCTGACACTGACTTGAGGCGTCTCGGCGATTCGCGGCAGCCAGTTCGACTGTTTTTCCAAAGGTGATCTAGTCCGAGCTAGACTTGGCTTCATCTCGGCTAGCACACTTCATCTGTGGACTTGTTTGAAGTCGAAATAAGCCAGATTCATGTTGCCGTTCGTCAATATGTGTACGGTGAGAACATTCTTCTCTTTGCTGAGCCGAACTTTGAAGAGTTGCGAGGCCAGATTCCAGTGGTGCCATTGACGCCACCCCCACGGGTCTGCGGGATCATATGTCGATGTGATCTGCAGAGGTCCTGTTGTGTCTTTTCCATTCACATCCACTAATATTGTTCCGCCACGATTCGATGTGTACAGGAAATCGGCCGCGTATGTTCCTGCGTGTGTGACATCCACAGTGACGTTGAACTACTCTCCGGGCTCGGTCCAGCCTACATAGAGCAGGTCTGCGGGAGGAACAATCTTATTGAAGGCGTTGTCGTCGATCGGA
>DATHGV010000162.1:0-4119 GCA_035490135.1 Candidatus Methylomirabilota bacterium | reverse complement strand
TAGCCACGGAATAGGCTATCCATTTTCCGTCGGGTGAAACTGTTGGGCTCGCGACGCGATGCATGCTTCTTAAATCGTCAAAGGTGATCGGACGTTTACTGGGGGCATCTTGCGCGCAAGTGGCAAGAGATGCGCCGCTCCATAACACAGCCACAAATCCGCACCGCAGCGCCGCCAATTTCATGCGTTTCTCCTTATGAGTCAGTTTGGAAATATGTTTTGCAGGATGTCGGATATTGTCACGATTCATGTCCAATGCCAAGGTACGAAGACACACATCAATAACACCTCGTTTACATGCGCCGCAAGTTGGACCAGGGAGTCTAATGTACGGGTTGAAGCAACATCGGCCCGGTTTTACAGCTTTGGCGTGGATTGCCTTTTCAACGGGACGCCCACAGCCCAGATGTAGCCGTCGGGATCTTCCAGAATTACGTCGCGCCACCCATGCGCAAAATCCGCCACCGGTTGCAGAATGACCGCCCTCGCCTCCTCCGCGCGTTTTTGCAAACTGTCCGGGTCGATGCCCATCACGCGAAGTTCAGCTCCGGTGCCGCGTTTTCCTCCGGCTTGCAGTCGCGTATGCAGAGGATGATGGTCATAGGTGTGGTCGGCGTGCAGCATGAAGTCCACCCCATTCAACACCATCGCCGCGAAATCGGAATCGCTATAACGGACCGTGGCTCCCAGCACCTGTTGATAAAAAGAGAGCGATCTGGATAAGTCCCGTACCAGCAGATTGACCGAGAATTTCGGCAAAGCTCTGCCGTATTCGTCGGCCGGGATCCAGGTGTCGCCAGTACGCGTCATGGTCATAATTAGATCGCTCCAGTCTTCGCGAACGCGCGAATAAGAAATCCTCTCACGTGGACGGCCGCAAGAATTCCATACGACAACGCATGATCTGAAAAAGAGTTTCGCCAATTTGGACCATGCATCTAAATGCGGGTCGCGTCGTTGTCGCGCACCAGCAGCCAGTTCAGTGCCGCGATGGCGATGACTCCGATAACGAAGGACAAATTACTGAGCGGCGTCTGCATAAATAACACCACGCAAAACGCCAGTGTCAGTATCGCGATGAGAGGACCGCCACGAAGGCGAAACGCATCCGCTTCGGGGCGTTTTTTTCGCAACACCGGCAGCGCCACGGCAAATGAGGCATAAGTCAGCAACCTTGCCACTGCGGAAAGGGTGATATTCCATCGAAAATTTCCTACTACCGTGAAGGTAAGCAGCAAAATCGTGTAAACGATAATAGACACGTGCGGAGTACGAAATCTGGGATGCACGGCTGCAAAAAATCGCGGAAAATCTCCGCGCTCCGCCAGTGCGAACGTCAGGCGCGGCGTGTGCAGCATATTGGCGCCTAAATATCCATAGATGGACACCAGCGCCCCGCAAGCAATCACTGTCGCAGCGCCGTTCCCAAAAATGTGACGCGCTGATTCCGCAAGGGGGCGCTCGGTCGCAGTAGGGTTGGCCAGCGTACCGTTGATCACCACTTGCACCAAGGTGTAAATCACCGTCACTAGCGTCAGCGCGTAAAAGAGCGCTACGGCTGAATCTTTGCGCGGATCGCGCGTTTCTCCGGTGGCGAAAAAAACCGCTTCAAATCCCCCATAAGCAAAAACCAGCACTAAAACAGCGCCTAACCAATCTTGAAGGGTTACCGCGTGGGTCAACGGCGCTCGAACAACCTGGCCATGTGCGATCAGCCATCCCAGTCCGACGCCAATAAACATCAGCAAAAGAAATATTTTTATGCTGGTTAGAAAATCGCTCACCCGCGTCGCTGATCGCACGCCCCGATAATTGATAATTGCGAGGATTCCGATTAACGCGGACAGAATTGTCACGCGATAGACGGGTTGCACTGCGCGTGGGAAGAACTCCACAAGATAAGTGGCAAAAAGATTGGCCGTACCAGACGCCGCCGCTATCCGCGACAGCCACGTCATCCACGCAATTTGAATGCCCCAGAATCTTCCGAGCGCCATCCGCGCGTAAAGATAAGGGCCGCCGGTTTCGCTGAATTGCGATGCGACTTCGCCGAGGCATGCGGCAACCAGCGCGATCCCCGCGGCCGCCACCAAGTACGCCAGGGGAGCATACTTTCCGAGGCGACCTGCAACCACGCTGGGCAAACCAAAAACCCCGCCGCCGATCACCGAATTTACGATTAATGCCGCCAGACTCCAGCGGCCGATGGTGCGAACCAAATCGCTGGAAGAATCTGCCCGCAATGCCTCTCCATTTCCGAAATTTTCGCAATTATGCGAGGCGCTAAATCTTCAGCCAGCGAAAAACGCTGCCAGCGTAGCACAACTACCGATATCGCTAGCGCGATCATCACGGACCCATGTCCAGTCTTGCGTCTGTTACAATTTCCGCATCAATCCACCATGGCGAGCGGCTCCAGCATCTTCCCGCGAAATTTCCGAAAGGATTATCCCGTTGCTGTCCGAGGGGAAGGCTGCTGGATCATTTCGTCAGATGGACGGCGCTTTCTTGATGCGGCTGGCCAAGCTGCAGTGGTCAACATCGGGCATGGTGTCGCCGAGATTGGCCGGGCCATGGCCGAGCAGTCATCGCAGATTGCCTTCGCGCATACTTCGCAATTTCATTCTGAGCCGGCCGAGAAACTTGCCGCCCGTCTTTTACAGCTCGCGCCGCCGAATTTTCACAATGGTGGCCGTGCGTACTTCACGTCCGGCGGCTCGGAAGCCACCGAGACAGCCATCAAGCTTGCACGGCAATATCACTTGGAGTCCGGCCAATCGCAACGGTATGCGGTAGTTTCGCGACGGCAGAGCTACCATGGCAGCACACTCGGCGCAATGTCCGTCAGCGGAAATGTGGCGCGCCGCACTGCTTATCAACCGTTGCTACCCGAGTGGGGGCACGTCTCCGAATGCTTCGCATACCACAATGCCGGCAATTTAAAGGACGAAGAATACGGCCTGGCTTGTGCTAACGATCTGGACAAATTTATTTGCGGCTCACACGGTAGTTCCTCCGCGGCATTTATTTTTGAGCCGGTGGTTGGCGCGACTCTAGGTGCGGCTGCGCCGAGCGATGGTTATGTTGCGCGCATCGCAGAAATTTGCCGCGAAAATAAAATTCTGCTGATCGCCGATGAAATAATGTCTGGAACGGGCCGCACCGCGAAGCCTTTCGCCATTCAACACTGGAATGTGGAACCTGACATGATCCTGGTGGGGAAGGGAATCGCCAGTGGTTACGCACCACTCGGCGCTGTGCTGGTTTCCGCGCGCATTGTCGAAGCATTCGAACGCGGTTCTGGAATCTTCCAGCACGGCTTCACGTATCAGGCGCATCCGGTCTGCACTGCGGCCAGCAATGCGGTGCTCGATTACTTGGAAGCCCACAAGCTGTTCGAACGCGTCGCATCAATTTCAACAACTTTACACGGTGATCTGGAGCCTTTGCGGTCACATCCAAATATTGGCGATATCCGTGGGATGGGCTTACTAATGGGCATCGAATTCGTGAGAGATAAATCATCCCGCGAACCGTTTCCACCCTCGCAAAACATCGCCGAACGCATCCGGCAGGCTGCTGTGGAAGAAAACGTACTCACTTATCCCACGCAGGGGTGCGTCGATGGCCTACGCGGCGATCACATTCTGCTGGCCCCGCCATTTATTTTGAACGCCGAAGAATCTGCGCTCATTGCCAGGGCAATTCAATCCGCGCTGACAAAAGTGTTTCCATCTTAATTTCAGAATCTGGGTCCAACCATTGTTAAAGTTCGCCTGGAATCCTTCTTCTCTTTCCGCGAGCGTTGCATTACTGTTTCAACCTGCGTTTCCGTTTTCTCACTCCCGGAGATAACTTTTGATCATGCGGCGTAATTCCAGAATTCTAATCTCGCTCTTTGCTTCTGTTTTATTCACGGTCGCGCTTTGCGCTCAAGATAAAGTTCAGGAAAAGGCTAAACCACGCGCACGCGATCTTGGCGTTCCTTTTGACGGCACGCCCGGCCCACTCAATGCCATCACCGATGTAGCCGGGGTGACCGTTGGTCACACCACACTTATTTCCGGTGAAGGAAAACTGCAAATCGGCAGAGGCCCGGTGCGCACCGGCGTCACTGCC
>DATHGV010000161.1:0-8579 GCA_035490135.1 Candidatus Methylomirabilota bacterium | reverse complement strand
AGAGCTTCGCCGACGTTGCGATTGACAGACTGCACGCAGCGCTTCCAGCGCGGCTGAAGCTCGGCGGTGCCGGAAAGGCGTTTGCCGTAGAAATTAAAATTTTCCTGAACGAAGGCATCGGTGAGTGCGGGCGCGTTGTCGTGGATGACGTGCCAGCGCAGATAAATTTTCCAGTCAGATAAAGGCGTAGCAGTGAACTGGCGATCCATTTCCTTGAAGAAATCGGGTTGGCCAATGTTGGTTTCGGGAAGGCCCGGAAGATGGACGGCGGCGAAGAAAGAATCCCAGGACCAGTCGGGAGTTAGCTCTTTCAATTCGGCGGTGGAAAGTTTGTGGTAATTGGCTTTGGGATCGCGCAGCTGCACATTGGTCAAGGAGGCCTTAGCGAGCGCGGTCTCGACGTTCATTACGGTTTGAGCTTCGGCGGTGGCTTTTTCTGGGGAATCGCCGGCGAGCTGAAACATTTTTGAGACGTGCATGACGTAGTCGGTGCGAAGTTGTTTGGAGCGTTCGTCATCGCGCGTGTAGTAATCGCGGTCGGGCAAGCCCAAGCCGCCCTGATCGGCATCGCCAATCACTTTAGTACTATCGACGAAGTCTTGTGTGGAACTGAAATCGAAGAGCGCCTGGATGCCCTCATTATGTAGAGCAGCAACTTCGGCGAGTAAAGCGTTGCGATCATTCATGGCATTAATGGCGTCGAGTTGTGCGGCGATGGGCTTGAGGCCCGCCGACTCGATGGCGCTGGCGTCCATGCAAGTGGCATAGAAGTCGCCGACTTTTTGTTCATTCGATCCGTGCGAGGCCTTGGCGGACGCGGAGGACTCCACGATCTGACGAAGCTCGGCCTGGTTTTTTTCCTGCAGTTCCGCGCCGGTGCCCCAGGTTGGACGATCGGCGGGGATGGGATTGTTTTTCATCCAGCCGCCCATGGCGAATTGATAGAAATCGTCACAAGGTTTGCAGGTTTTATCGAGATTTGTGGAGGCGAAGCCCCAGGAGGAAGAAGTGTCAGCCGCGCGAGAGGCGAGCATCAATGCGCCGAAGCCGGTGAGGCACAAAACCGCGGCGAGAAGAATAAATCTGAAGACATTCTTTTTCATAAATCATCCTTAGACAGCATGGTCGATCTGAAATCGATAAACTCTGCATTTGAGAAGAGGGCAACCGGAAGAGCGTATTTGCAACGGGGCTGGGCAATCACTTGTTTGCGGTCACTTGTGCGCGGCTGGCGGAGTTTGATATTTGCTGACATCCACGGATTGCCATTCGCCTTGAATGATTCCCGCGCGGATTTGTGCGGGAGTTTTTCCTTTGCGGGTTTGTTCGTAGGAGTACAGATCTTCGCGAACGCAGATGCCGCAACCGGCCCCGTGTTTGCTGACGAAGCAATCGAGAAGGCTTTCATGGCCCTGGCTGCGATCGCAATGGCAGTAGCACGGTTCCTGGTACAGAACTTTTTTCACATGGACGGCGAGGGCGTAGGCATTCTGCGCTAAAGGATCGGTAAAATTATCGGGACTCATGGTCGCAGGAAGCGCGCCGGTGGGAGCCTCATTGTGAAACGCGGGGACATCGCTGGCGGACTGCGGCGCGGCAGGTGAGGATAGCTGGCTCGCGCTGGATATGGATTGCTGCGGCAGCAGCAGCAATGCAAAGGCGAACGCAACCAGAATCAACAGTACAGAACATTTCTGGATCAAGTGCATAAAAATTTCTCCGTTACACCGCTACTTTCCGCAAAGGTGGGTGATGGACGATACAGGCGTTATCTACTTTACGGTGTAAGTGATAAAAATTCCAGTGCCGGGCACGAAAAGTGATGCGCGCTGACCGTCGTTGCGTAACCCGGACATCAGGTCCAGCATCTTAGATTCGGTCGGAGCCAAGACTCCGAGCAGCGGATGCTTGTACATTACCAAATCCTCAAACGCCAAAATAGAGCGCGGGATTAATCATAAGGATAAGGGGGTATCCGCCGCGGTACTTATCAGGAACGAGTCGTAGGGAGTGACTGCCAGGCAGCAAAAAAACGGTAGTCCTACTTGACGCGGAGCCGCTTTTGGGTAAACTGCATTTTCTTTATGGCAACGATGACACAATTCGTGCCGGCCGTGGTGATGCAGGATTTCGACCTGCCACAGCGCGAGGCAGCTTTTTTCTATGGGCTGTTTTTGCGCGGCCACTCGGCGGAGCAGTTGCGGCGGGATATCGAAGTACCAACTGCAGTACTGGTGAAATGGCATCGCGAAGCCGAGCGCGAGCCTGAATTGCGGGATATTTTTACGCGTATGGTGGAATACCGGCGGCATGTGTTGGCGATTTTTGACAATTTAGTGGGATCAGATCTCCAAAACCAGCGGCTACAATAACTCCAGCCGGTTCTCCTCCAACGGTTCTTGTCTTAAACTAACCTTAGGAACACTCCCCTACTGTCAACCACGTACACCCCTGTCCCTTCGTACAGGTTTTTAAAGTCCTAAAGGCAACTAATTTTTCTCCGGGTGATTCTAAGCGAGTCGGGGACAAGTGTCACAAAATGAAGGGGATTACTCAATTGACGCCAGCGGTCAGCGGAGTTAGAATCCTCGCTTACCAGATTTGAGGTGTACTTCCATGGTCAGGGTAACACGCACCCTCTTTACCTCGCTCTCTCTGCTTACCCTTGCGATGCCCGTGGTGCGGGCACAGCAAGAACAACCGGCACCGCAGCAACAGGATCCCACCGCACATCAGACTCTCGATAAAGCCCAAAAGAAGAAAATTCGCAAAACGCTCAAGGAATTGGACACCCCTTACAAGCAGTGGCTCAACGAGGATGTGGTCTACATTATTTCACCTGAAGAGCGCAACGCGTTCGGGCAGTTGGCTACCAACGAAGAGCGGGAACAGTTCATTGAGCAGTTTTGGCTGCGCCGCAGCACTAATCCAGACCTGCCGGATAACGAGTTCAAAGAAGAACATTACCGGCGGATCGCGTACGCCAATGAGCATTACGCCTCAGGTATTCCAGGATGGAAGACCGATCGCGGACACATGTACATCGTGTGGGGCGCGCCAGACGAGATTGACAGTCATCCGACAGGCGGTACGTACGACCGGCCCCAGGAGGAAGGCGGGGGGTCCACAACGACGTATCCGTGGGAGACGTGGCGTTGGCGCTACATTGAGGGCATGGGCGAAAACGTGATCATGGAGTTCGTCGATCCAACGGGATCGGGTGAATATCACTTGACGATGGATCCTTCGGAGAAGGATGCGCTGTTGCATGTGCCCGGCGCGGGATTAAGCCAGATGGAGCAGATGGGGCTGGCTTCGAAGGCCGACAGGTTTACGAGGTCGGACGGAACGAATCTGCCGACTACGATGGGCGGGACGCCAGCCAGCATGAACGAATTTACGCGTCTGGAAGCGTACGCCAATGCCTTCAAACCGCCGGTGGTGAAATTCAAGGATCTGGAAGCCATTGTGACGTCGCGTATCGTGCGCGATCAGGTGCACTTCACGTGGCGAACGGATTTCCTGAAAGTGACCAACGATACGGTGCTGGTGCCAGTGACAGTGCAAATCCCCAATACCCAGCTATCGTTCCAGTCCAAAGAAGGAGTTCACTCCGCGACTATCAATATATTTGGTCGAGTAAGCACGCTGACGGGACGAGTGGTTCAGACCTTTGAAGATTCAATGAGCAGGGATTTCCCGGAGTCACTGTTCCAGCAGTCCGTGAAGTTGCAATCCATCTATCAAAAAGCAGTACCGTTGCGGCCGGGACTTTATCGCCTGGATCTGGTGATCAAGGATGTGCAAAGCGGAAACGTTGGCGTGGTGAATTCGCGCTTGCAGGTGCCGCGCTACGAGGATGACAAGCTGGAGACCAGTTCCTTGATTCTCGCGGATCAGATCGAACACGTGCCCGCGAAACAAATTGGGAGCGGGCAATTTGTGCTGGGCTCTTCCAAGGTGAGGCCCCGGCTGGAAGGCGATTTTACCACCGCCGACAAGCTGGGAATTTACATGCAGGTATACAACCTGAAGCCGGATGAGAAAACACATAAATCCAACGCGACGTTTCAATACACCGTGAAAAAAGGCGGCGAGCAGGTGCTGCAATTCAAGGAAACGTCTGCGGATATGAAACAAACGGGCGATCAAATTACCATCGAACGGCTGCTGCCCTTGACGACATTGGCTCCTGGGAAGTACACGCTGGAGATAAACGCGACGGACACGCTTTCGAATCAGACCATTTCGCGCACTGCTGATTTCACGGTTAAACATCCATTGGAAACCAAGAGCGCAGCTAACGTGCAACCTGGAGGTAACGCAAAGTGAAGCAACCGAGGCTCCTCCATTTCGGGGCCATGACGTTGGCACTTTTGATAGGCGCAGCTTCGCCCGCTAACGCCAAATTGCCAGACGCACAACTGAAAAATGCTTCGAAACCAGGGCCCGGCAAACTTGCCGGTGTGGTCCTGGACGGCACCGGAACGCCGCAAATGGGCGCGACCGTAGAGTTGCTTGCGGAAGCTACCGGAGTAAATATCGCGCGCGAACTGCTGACCAACACGGAAGGTGTTTTCCGGGGGGAGAAACTTTCGCCAGGCTTGTACACCGTGCGAGTTACTCTGGCAGGATTTTTGCCCACGCTGGAAAAACATATTCGCATCAATCCCAACGTTACCACCGTAGTGCGCGTGCAGATGGAATCGATGTTCGCGTCGCTGGAGCAGTTGAGGCGGCAGCCGGTAAACATTCCGGTGGAAGGCGATGATTGGAAATGGGTGCTGCGTTCGGCGGCTGCGACGCGGCCGGTACTCGAGTGGACGGGCGACGCACAAGTGATGACCGCAGACGCGAGCATGGATCGCGGGATACCGCGCGCTCCGCACGCGCGACTGGAATTTACGGATGGGGCACGGCACCCGGGTTCGGGTTCGAACCTGGTGGCGGCTCCGGCAACGGCGTTTGCCTATGACCAGAAACTAGGTGGAACCGGCCAGATGATTCTTGCCGGACAGATGAGTTATGACCAGGAGGCGCCTGCCGGAAGTATCGCGACCGTTTGGCTGCCTACCGGGTCTTTGGGCGCTGGTCCGCACACCGCGTTGGTTTTGCGTGAAGCCAAGCTCGGCCCGGACGGGCCTACATTTCGCGGCGTGCGCATTGATCAGGGCGGTGGGATGGCCATCGGTGATCGCGCAATTCTGAGCTACGGTGGAGAATTTGTTCTGGTGGGGCTGGGAGCTGCGGCGTCATCTATCCGCCCGCGAACGAAATTGGATGTGCGGGTTTCGGACGATTGGAACGCAACCCTGATTTTCACTTCCCTGCCGAATGGACCTGGGCCGCTGGAAGCTGCAGACGGCGAGGTCAACAACATGGCCGCGGCGTTGAATGAGCTGGATGGGTTCCCGACATTGCTGTGGCGCGGTGGCAAGCCGGTGCTGCAAAAAGGCTGGCACGAGGAAGTAGCCGCAGACCGCAAATTAGGAGCGCGCGGGAAATTAGAAGTGGCAGCATTCCACGATGACAACCGTCATGTCGCGATATTCGGGCGCGGCGGTGATCTGCCGGCTGGAGATTATTTCCAGGATTACTTTTCGAACGGCTTTGCGTATGACGGCGGCTCATCCAGTAGTTGGGGAACGCGCGTAGCGCTGCGCGAGAAGTTGGATGACGACATAGAGCTTACGACGGTGTATGCGTTCGCCGGAGCCTTGGCTCCTGGCGAAGATTTGAATGGAGTATTGCGTGACATTCTGCGGACCGTCCCACGGCACTCTCTAGGGGCCAACGTTTCAGCGAAGATTCCTCGTACCCGGACTAAGGTCGAAGCCGGCTACAAATGGGTGAGCGGCGTCGCGGTTTCGCGGGTGGATATGTATGGCGAATCGCTCTTCCAGATTGATCCTTACCTGCATGTAGGTCTCAGGCAGCCGTTGCCAAAGTTTGCCCTAGGTCGCTGGGAAGCAGTGGCAGACTGCGACAACTTACTGGCTCAAGGTACCGTGCCCGTGGCTTCGCGGGATGGGCGGACCAATTTAATACCGGCTTTTCGAAGCTTCCGCGGCGGCCTTAGCGTTCAGTTTTGACAATTCAGGCTTTAGAAAGCCATATCTGCTCTTCCGAATACCGTATCCCCGCTCGGTCTTTCTGGATTTTTTATTCGAAACGACAGAATCAAAAGGATTTAAAGTGGAGCCCCGTCCGTCGCGGATGGTCTCTAATTTGCACCAGTTTTATATTGGGTAGGTGTATTCCTGTCGAACCGCGGTATGAAGCAGAACCTGCGAGTAAGTCTTGGGGCGGTCGTGCTGGCGCTGGCTACGCTGGCGGCGGTGATCTTTGCCTTCCTGAATTTCCAACAACGAAGCAGATTTGAGCTGGTGGATGATGGCGTCGCCTGGCTAGATACCGATCACGGGGTAGCGGCTTGGAAGGTTGGCAAGGGTTCGCCGGCAGCTTTGGCTGGCATACGGCAAGGCGACCATCTGGTGGAGATAGACGGTGCCAAAGTAGAGCGCGCCGTGCAGGTCACCAAGCGGTTGAGCCGCGCCGGGCTGTGGACACAGGTCCGCTACAAGCTGAGCCGGGAAGGCCAGGAATTCGAAACCCCGCTGGTCACTGCGCCCGCGGAGAAGCCCGCTTCCATCGAAAACTATCTGCGGGTTGTAGGCCTGCTTTACCTCTTTATAGGATTATTTATTTTTGCGCGACGATGGAATGCGCCAAAGGCGGTGCACTTCTACGTGTTCTGCCTGGTGTCTTTCATTCTGTATTCGTTCCGCTACAGCGGGAAACTGGACACCTTTGACCAGGAGGTTTACTGGGCGAATATCGTGGCGCGCTTGCTGGCGCCCGCGGTGTTATTGCACTTCGCGCTGGTATTTCCAGGCCGTTCCGAAACAACCTTTCGCTCTTCATCAAAGGCGCTGACGGTTTATCTGCCGCCGCTGGCGCTGCTACTGGTACACATCAGCACGGCGCGCAACGCTTTCGGATTTGTGCCCTGGCTGGGCTCGCGCATTTTGCTCGATAAGATCGAATTGACTTTCCTGGGCGCATGTTTTCTTGCCGCGGGACTGGGTTTCTATAGAAATTTCCGGGCGGCGCCGTCAGGCGTTTTGCGCCAGCAATTCAAATGGCTGACTGGCGGGACGTTGGCGGGTACCGTGCCGTTCACGCTGCTGTACATTGTGCCGTTCGTGATGGATCTGGGCCCGCGCGGGTGGATGCAATTTTCCGCAGTGAGTCTGGTGTTGATTCCTTTATGTTTTGGCTATGCCGTCATCCGTTACCGGTTGATGGACGTGGATATTATTTTCAAGCGGGGCTTGGCATACACAGCGGCCACCGCGGGAGTAGCGGCGGTTTACTTTGCGCTGGTGGCGTTGCTGGCGCAGATTTTCCACGCGCAGACCACCGGACCGGTTGGCGGCATGATCGCTATCGTGATCGCGGCGTTTCTGTTTCAACCGTTCCGCGAATGGACGCAGTCCAGGCTGGATAGGTTCTTTTATCGCGACCGGCTGGATTACCGCCGCACGCTGATTGAGTTCGGGCGGACGCTGACGAATGAAGTACGGTTGGAACCGATGCTCGGCTCGGTGATGGATCGCGTTTCACAAACGCTGCTCGTCGATCGGTTGGCGATTTTCCAGGAGGACCCAACGCATCCCGGCCGCATGCGGCTGGCGCGCTCGATGGGCGTGCGATTGACCGAAGCACTTGATCTTGGCTTCCTCGAGCCGGCCCGGCCCGAGTTCGCCCGTGGGGCGCTCTTTTTTGAGTCGCCCCGCGCGGCGAGAGATGTCAGCGAATCCGTGCGCCGCACGCTGGAGCAGCTGGACCTGAATTATTTTGTGCCCTGCCGGATTCGTGAGCACACCGTGGCGGTGTTGGGCCTGGGCAAGACCGTGGACGGAGATTTTCTGTCGAGCGATGACGTAGAGTTGGTGGAGACCATCGCCGGTTACGTGGCCATCGCGCTCGATAATTCGCAGCTGTACACCTCGCTGGAGCAAAAGGCCACGGAGATCGCGCGGTTGAAAGATTTTAGCGAGAACATTGTGGAATCGCTGAACGTGGGAGTGCTGGCGGTGGACCTGGAAGGCTTGGTGGAATCCTGGAACACCCGAATGGAACAGTTCTTTGGTGTCTCGCGCGAGCAAGCGGTTGGCCATCAACTGGATTCTCTGTTGCCGGAAGAATTGTCGCGGGAGATTAATGCGCGCAGCGACGAGGAATTGATCACCGGGATTTACAAACAGCGGCTGCACCATCTGGGAAAAACATTGACATTGAATGTTTCCATCACCCCGCTGGTAAGCAAATCAGGCGAGCGCATCGGACGGTTGCTGCTATTTGATGATGTGACGCAGCGCGAGCGCCTGGAAGAACAGATGACCCAGACGGAAAAACTGACCTCCCTGGGGCTTCTGGCAGCCGGCGTGGCGCATGAAGTAAATACGCCGCTGGCGGTAATCTCCAATTACATACAGATGCTTGGGAAGCAAATGCCGGACGGCGATCCGAGGCAAGCGATCATCGAAAAAATCGTGAAGCAGACGTTCCGCGCC
>DATHGV010000160.1:0-4489 GCA_035490135.1 Candidatus Methylomirabilota bacterium | reverse complement strand
AATAACGATGGTGCGCGCGATTTCACCAGACGATCGCAAGCTGCCGATGAGCGAGTGTTCGCCGCCCCAGGAGCCGCCAGGCTTCATTTCCAGATAAAAGATCACGTCGTATTTTTTGGCAAAGTCTAGGACTTCATCGAGCGTGGGAATGCGTTCGCCGGCGAATTCGCTGCCAAACCAGGAACCCGCGTCCAAGCGGCGCAATTCGGCGAGGGTCATGTCATGGACGGCGCCTTTCCCGTTGGTGGTGCGATTCACGGTTTCATCGTGAATGGCCACCAGGCGTGCGTCGCGAGTCAACTGCAGATCTGTTTCGATAAAGGTGGCGCCTAAGCTCACCGCTTTCTTGAAAGCGGCCATGGTATTTTCGGGCGCGTGACCGGAGGCTCCGCGATGAGCGATTAGCAGCACGGCAAGACACCGGCGGAGGAACGGATAGTACGCAGAGCGGCGCGGCAAAATATTCGGCACGCAGCAGGTACGGTAAAAAAAGATCGAGCCACGATTCTATCGTAACATTGCCACCCGTCGTCAGTGTCGCGCACCCAATTGCCGTGCGACTTGAATCTAACCATTGTTAGAAGAATTTGAGGCACACAAGCATCGGAATTGGAGCTCATCATGAGGAAAAGAGCTGTTTTAACTACGGCATTGCTCCTCGGGACTGCATTTCGTGGCATGCCGATAAGTTCGCATGCGCAGGACAAAAAGCAGCAACAGAATGAACCAAAATCGCGGCAGAACTTGATCCGCGAAGTGCGGCACCAACTGGTATTGCTGCCCTATTATTCGGTGTTCGACAACCTGGCGTTCCGGGTGGAAGGCGACACCGTAATACTGGAAGGGCAAGTGGTTCGGCCAACGCTCAAATCGGATGCCGAAAACGTGGTGAAAAATATTGAAGGTATCGGAAAGGTGGTGAATAACATCGAGGTGCTGCCACCGTCGCCGATGGACGATCAGATTCGCAGAGCCGTGTATCGCACGATTTTTGGCGATCCGGCACTGTCAAGGTACGCGGAATCGGCAGTTCCGTCGATTCACATCATCGTGAAAAATGGAAATGTCACTTTGGTGGGAGTGGTGGATAGTGAGGCGGACAAGAATCTGGTCAACTTGCGGGTGAACGGGATCCCTAACGTTTTCTCGGTAAAAAACGAACTGGTGGTGACGCCTTCCAAGTAAGACGGAACCTATTTCGTTCTCAGTTCGGATCCCGGCTCGCGCAAGCGAGCCGTTTTTATTGGCGGGGCATTAGGAGGCCGCCCCCACGCACTCTAACTTTCAGCCACGGAATGTCTCACGGTATACTTCATTATGGACTTTCGTTCCTTGGCCACGGCCGCCGGGCTGGTGTTCCTCTTGAATATGGTTAGTAGTAATTCGCGCGCGACAAAACCCGATTCATCCGATCAAGATGCGTGGCAGAAAGATCTTCTGGATTGGCGCGCTAAACATGTCGCCGAGCTGCACAAGCCGGATGGCTGGCTTTCTTTATCGGGACTGGAATGGTTGCAGCCGGGCGATAATTCATTTGGCGGTGCTGCCGATAATAAAATTCATCTGGCGGGCACGAAGGTGGCGCATTTAGGTGTGCTGCAATTAGATGGTCAGACGGTTCGCTTGCTTGAGCCTTCCGGAGGATTCCCGCCGGGATTTCTGGTTGCCAGGGCAGCAGCGAAATCGCAAGTGTTGCGCACGGATGCCGACAATGACAAGAACGCGCCGCATTTGACGATTGAAACACTGAACATGTACGTGATAAGGCGGGGTGACAGGTTCGCGTTGCGCGTGAAAGATTCGAAATCCCAAGCCTTGCTGGGATTTCATGGATTGAAATGGTATGCGCCTGATCCTGCCTATCGGGTTACGGCAAAGTGGATACCGTACAATCCGCCAAAAACAGTGGGGTTGGACACCCTTGCGGGCACACATTATTCGCAGCCGGTTCCGGGGGCGGCGGAATTTAAACTTACGGGCGAGACTTACCGGCTGGAGCCGGTGCTTGAGGATTCCGATCCCAAGAAGCTTTTTTTTATACTGCGAGATACCACCAGCGCTTCGACAACGTATGGCGCTTGCCGGTTCCTTTACACCGCGCTGCCGAGCGAGGGAGTAACGAAGCCCGGCGACTTAGTGCTGGATTTCAATCACCTCGAAAATCCGCCGTGCGCGTATACGCCGTTCGCCACGTGTCCCCTACCGCCGCCGGGAAACCGGCTGCATATTGGGTTGCCGGTGGGTGAGCAGCGCTATCACGATTGATGTGGACAGACGATGACCCCACCCTCTGACAGCGGCCCGGACGCCGTGGATCGCGCAAAACTCACGGAGTTGCGCACGGTATTGCTGAAACTGCACAAGACCTTGCTGGATATGGAGCGCCGGGATTACGAGCGCGAGCATGGACATGTGTCCACCGGAGAATTATTCCGTCTGGTGTTGGATCACCAGCAATTTGGATGGCTGCATAATATCTCGGAATTTGTGGTACGGCTGGATGAAACGCTTGCCGGTGAAGTGCCCATTACGCCTGAGGATACCCGCAGCGCGATTGGCACGGCGCGGAAATTGTTTGTGCCTTCGGAGTCGGGGGACGCGTTTCAGAAGCGTTATTTCGATGCCATCCAACGCGATCCCACAGTGGTGATGGAGCATGCCGAGTTGGCGCGGTTGTTTAATAGCGAGCCTGAAGTTAGAGGTTAGAGTAAGCCGCGATAAAAAATTCTCCTCGAATGAATTGCCCGTGGAAACTCCAAAACATTCTACGAAGAAGAGCGCCATCCGGCGGCTGCGGCGGGCGGAATTGCCCAGCGACACGATTGAACTGGCACGGTTTCTGATTGGAAAAGTGGTGGTGCACGAACTGCCGGCGGGGCGGATTAGCGGGCGCATCGTGGAAACCGAAGCGTATCCACCGGGCGATCCCGCCGGGCATCATTTTCGCGGGCCGACTCCGCGGATCCGCTCGATGTACCTGGCACCCGGGCATGCGTACGTATTTTTTAATTATGGCGCGCATTTCATGTTGAATGTGAGCGGCGAGGCGGCGGGCACCGCGGGCGGGATTTTGATTCGCGCGGTGGAGCCGCTGGAAGGCATTGAGCTGATGAAAAAACATCGCGACTGCAGCGACCTGCTGGGCTTAACGCGCGGACCGGGGCGACTGGCTGCAGCGTTTCAAATCAATCGCAGCCATGATGGGATTGATTTGTGCGCTGAGAATAAGTTGTGGTTAGGCGTGATCACCTGCGAGGGTGTGGAAAGCGATACCGAGACAGTGATCGGGGAAACCGTGCGGATTGGAATTACGCGAGCGGCCGATCATATGTTGCGGTTCTATGAGGCAGGGAGTCCGTTTGTGAGCGGTCCCAAACGGTTGCTGGGAACCGAAGCGTTTGCGCGCAGCAAGAAAATTGATTCCGTCGCGAAGACAGAAGCAAAAGCAAAGCCCCGAGAGAGAGATTCCGTCGCTACGCGGGTCGACACCTCGGCAAGAGTAGCTGGAGGGAAAAGCGTCGGGAAAAAGGTTGGCTCCCGGCGGCCAAAATGATCGCGGGCTGTTGTTCCGTACCCCGTGAACGCAACCGGACTACCATATCCGGGATAGTCGCGCTGTCAACTTGCAATCGCGGGCCCCAGCATCTACTCTTCCGCGATGCCCGAGATCACGCCTGAGTTTTTGTTGTATGGATTCATCTGGTATGTCGCGTTTCTTTTTTCAACTACATGTCATGAAGCGGCACACGCCTTTGTGGCCAAACGAGGCGGTGACGAGACCGCGTCCGAGGGCGGGCAAGTTTCGCTGAACCCCATCCCGCACATCCGGCGCGAGCCATTCGGGATGGTGCTAATTCCGCTGCTGTCCTACTTCATAAACCAATCCATGATTGGCTGGGCCAGCGCACCGTTCGATCCGGCGTGGGAGCGGCGCTACCCGCGGAGAGCGGGATGGATGGCGCTGGCAGGTCCGGCGGCCAACTTTTCATTGATGATTCTCGCGGTGATCGGATTACGAGTGGGCATGTCCACTGGTTTGCTGGGAAGAGATCCGGCGACGGGGCGCCCAGGAATCGCTTTCGTGGTACTGATTGTTTTCTTTTCGTTGAATCTATTGCTGGGCACCTTCAATCTTTTGCCGGTACCGCCGTTGGATGGCAGCACCGGCATCATGATTTTCATGAGCGAGAGCACCGCGCAAAAATATCTGAACTGGCTGCGCGGGAATAGCTACGCGATGCTGGGATTGCTGGTGGGCTTGCTTTTTTTTAACCGGGTATATCGATATATCGAGGCATTTGCTACCAACATTTTGCTTGGCGGTCATTTTTAGATCTACTTTCACTATTTTTCAACCTGACACTAATTTCCATGAGACTTGCCAACGGCGTTTAGCGCCGGGTGTCGTGGTGTGTTCTGGTCGGAAAAGTGTCGAAACGGGCGGACGGTTCAAAAGGGGAGACGATTGTGGTTGGAATTGGAGCAGTGG
>DATHGV010000159.1:0-11197 GCA_035490135.1 Candidatus Methylomirabilota bacterium | reverse complement strand
ATTGCCTGCGCTATCAAAAGCAAGATCCGATGGCTTATATAATCCGGAGGCGAAGATGCTTTGCCCTCCGTCCCAGGTGAATTTAAAGATCTCGCCACCGCTGGCATCGCGTCCCGATACGCACAGGTTCTGTGCAGGCGCGCTGGAAGAGATCAGAATAACCGCTCCCAACCCCGCTAACTTACTGAATAACTGTCCGGCTCTCCCAATGGCAGATCTGAATTTAGTTTCTGTTACTTTTGCTTTCATAGTTGCCCCTCTGTTTTGTTTTTCTTTAGTTGGTTTGGTCTGTCACTGATGTAGTGCGTAAAATCCGGCACGAGGTTACGCGGAAAATGCAGGAGACTTGCGAACCACGGATCACGCGGATGTCACGGATCGGTCTTCAAACAAAGGGAAGGAGCGAAGGTCTCCCCAGATCAGGTCAGCTCGGAACTTCGTTCGTTGTGTTTCGCTAGAGAACGAAACCTGATTCGACGGGGCCAGGCGGTCCAGCCGCTGCAGTCAAGACTGCTGGAGCCGAAGAAGGCTCGGCTCTAGTACTCCGTCCTGAAAGAAGTCTTGATCCCTGTTATCCCGTGCGATCCGTGTGAAGCCTATTTCGGCGCTAGCGAGGCGACGATTTTTTCGAAGCGCGGGTCGCCCCGTAGTGGGTCCCAAAAGGGAAGCAGTTTCAATTGACCGTAGGTAACGGGGCTTGGAGGACGCACAATGATGCCCAGCTGCTGGCAGGAGAGATCTTTGTCACCAGCCCAGGCAGCAATCATCGCCAGATACTTGATCATCGCGGAACCTCTCAGCGCATCTTTCTCCACGGGCAGAAGCTCAACTGCGCGCCGCCCTTCGCGCAGCGCTTCTTCTTTGCGGCCAAGAGCGGCATCGATTAGGCCCAGCACGCACAAGGGCGGGCCGAAGTCTGGTTGAGCTTGGACGATTTTCTCCTGCTCGGCACGCGCCGCGGTGAAAGCCAACCGCGCTTTGTCATCATCCTTCACCATTCGGGCGATAACACCTTCTACAAATTGACGATTACAAAAAACATCGTTTCCCAGAGTGATTGGATTCTCGCCGCCTGCTGCGATCAAGGCATCTGTGGCCGCCGCGGCATCACGTTCGGCTAGTGCACAAAAGAGCCACCACTGATTAATATCTGGAAGCGCACCGGGATTTGTAGCCCGAACTGAATCGATCGTTTGATGCAGCCGCCGGGTATTGGCTCTCCACTGAAAATCGACGTCCGCGAGTATTACTTTCGTAACAGCGTCGTTGGGTTCCAAAGCCAGTATCCGGTCTAACCACACTTGTTGTTCAGCATAGCGCCCAAGAGTCGCATAATTTCCTTCAATGTTCTGCAGCACGCCAAAATTGCGCGGGTCAAGATTAGCCGCACGCTCAAAGGTTCGGGTGGATTCTTCCCAGTGACCCTGACGCCTCTGGATTAAACCGGTAAGAAACAATATTTGCGGATCATTTGGCAAAGTTCGGCTGGCAATTTTCAGCTCAGCCAGAGCACCGTCGTAGTCGAGGTATCCCCAGTAAAGATTCCACGCGCGCGCAAGGCAGGTTTCGCCTGCATCCGGACGGAGGCGAGAGGCCGCTTGAAGGGCTGCTTCCGCTAGGGCCAGACGCGACGATGTGTGGTCGTGACCAAAGAAGTACAAAGCGTCATGAACAAACGCGAGTTGGCAAAATCCTCGGAAGAACGATGGATCACGGGCGACTGACTCGTTGAGCAGATCGGCCGCCTCCAGTAACTTCGGTTTTGAGTTAACGTAGTAGCTCGGCGTTGAGAAAAGGCTTGTGGCGCGGGTGTAGAGATCAAAGGCGATGATGTCGTTCGTTGCGGGACGCTCGATTTCGCTCTTCTCATTTGGCGAGAGTTTTGCATGAAGCTCATTGGCAATCGAGATTGCGATCTGGCTTTGAATTGCGAACACGTCCGCAAGGTCCCGGTCATACGTCTGTCCCCACAACTGCCGGTGGCTGCGCGCATCCACCAACTGTGCGTTGACACGCACGCGATTGCCGGAACGCTGCACACTTCCTTCCACCACATTCACCACCCCAAGCTGCTGACCGATCTCGCGGAGATCGCGCGCGATACCGCTCTTGTATTTCATCACCGAGATTTGGCCGATCACCTTTAGATCGGCGATCCGCGACAAGTTGGTTAGAATTTCCTCCTGCACGCCGTCCGCGAAATACGCATTATCTGGGTCGCGGCTGAGGTTTTCGAAAGGCAGGACGGCGATGGATTTCGTCGGCGAGCTGAGAATCCCAGTTTGTCGTAGAGCTGTGTAGCGGCCCACAAAAAACAAACCGATCGAAAGCGCGACGGCTACGATAATCACGTAAATCCACACGCGATTACCGGCTGATCTTGCTGGCGAATCGTCAGCGGACTCTGTTCGCTTCAAACCTTTCGACGTCAGCTTAAATGTCCAGGGAGTCATCAATGCAATCGGAAATCCGAGTGCGATGACCAATACTATCAGCCTAACTCCAGATTTAGGAATCTGAAAAAAAGGTGGAAGACTTGCGTCGCTACTTCAAATGAGCAGTCGGCCAACAACCCCTGTGAGAGATCGCGATCTGTGGGGATACTCTACTTCGGTGCAAGGGAGGCGACGATTTTTTCAAAGCAAGGGTCGCCGCGCAGCGGATCCCAAAACGGCAGCAGTTTCAATTCGCCATAGCTTGGTGAGGTTGGATAGCGCAGGGCAATGGTAAACTGTTCGCAGGCGAGATTTTTGTCGCCACTCCATGCAGCAATCATGGCCAGATACTTGATCATGCGCACGCCATTGATTGCATCTTTTTCCACGGGAAGCAGCTCAACTGCGCGGCGGCCTTCGCGTAGGGCTTCTTCTTTCCGACCGAGAGCGGCGTCGATCAAACCCAGCACGCACAATGGCGGGCCGTAATCTGGTTGAGCTTGAACAATTTTCTCCTGCTCCGACCGTGCGGCAGTGAAGGCGGATTGGGCCTTGCCTTCATCTTGCATCATCCGGGCGACGAGACCTTCAACGAAAGTCCGACTGAACTGCACCGTATCATCACCAAAAGCATTTTCGCCTACTGCCGTTATCGCATTAGCAGCTGCACCGGGGTCCCGTTCCGCTAGCGCGCAGTTAAGCCAGGCATCGGCGATAGCGGGCAATTCGGCGGGATTTGTGGTCCGAATTGAATCGATCATCTGATGGAACGGCCTGATGTCGGCTTTCCAATGAAAATCAACGGACGCGAGAAATACTTCTGAGTCGACACGGTTTGACTCGATGGCCAACACACGGTTCAACAGCGGCTTTACCTCAGCATAGCGGCGGACAAACAGGTATTGCCATGCCATCTGCTGCAACGTATCGGTGCTGCGGGGATCCAGCTCAACTGTGCGCTCCAGATTTTGTGTGGCCTCTTCCCAGCGCCCCTGCCGCCTTTGGATGAAACCTATCAGCTGGAATACCCGCGCATCGTTGGGCAAGGTCTGGCGAGCAACCTCCAGTTCGGCCAGGGCTCCGCGATAATCGTGGTATCCACGATAGAGATTCTCAGCACGCGCAAGGTGGACTTCGTCTGCGTCCGGTCGGAGACGAAACGCCGCTTGGATGGCCGCTTCTGCCAATGCTAGGCGCGCAGGTGTATGATCGAAGCCAAGAACATAAAGGTAGTCGTGAGCCGAAGCGAGTTGACAATACGCTTGGAGAAATGATGGATCGCGCGAGACAGCCTGATTCAGTAGATCGACCGCCTGCAGCAAGTCGTTTTTCCCGGTACTCCTCTCAAACGCCGGCCGAAGAAGATTCTTCGCGTGAGTGTAGAGTTCGAAGGCGGTGATGTCGTTCGTTGGGGCTTGCTCAATGGCATTCTTTTCGCTTGGCGAAAGCCTGGTCTGCAATTGGCCAGCAATCGAGGTTGCGATCTCACTTTGAATTGCGAACATGTCCGCAAGATCCCTGTCATAGGTCTGCCCCCATAACTGGCGGTGGCTGCGCGCATTGACCAACTGCGCATTGACACGCACGCGGTTGCCGGAACGCTGCACACTTCCTTCCACCACATTCGCCACCCCAAGCTGCTGACCGATCTCGCGGAGATCGCGCGCGATACCGCTCTTGTATTGCATCACAGAGATGCGGCCGATCACCTTTAGATCTGCGATCCGGGACAAATTGGTTAGAATTTCATCCTGCACGCCGTCCGCGAAGTACGCGTTATCGGGGTCGCGGCTGAGGTTTTCAAAGGGCAGAACTGCGATGGATTTTGCCGGCGAGCCGAGAGTCCCAGTTTGTCGTAGAACTGTGTAGCGACCCACAAAAAACAAACCGATCGAAAGCGCGCCCGCTACGATAATCACGTAAATCCATACGCGATTGCGGGATGATTTTACTGGCAAATCGTCAGCGGACTCTGTTCGCTTCAAACCTTTCGACGTCAGCTTAAATGCCCAGGCAGTCATCAATGCAATCGGAAATCCGACTGCGATGACCAATACTATCAGCCCAATTTCCGATTTAGAATCTGAAAAAATGGGAAGACCGAGTAAGCGATCGCCACGTTGTTAACCTTTCCAGCGTTTCAGCTCGGCGAAGACGTTGCGGGGATTCATGGCTGCTTATCTTTGCAAAGTGCTTGAAATCGCGGATCGCCGTGAAGCGGGTCGAACATGGGATCGAGCCGGAGCAGTGCTGACGTGAGCGGTATGTTTGCAACCACGCCCGCATACGGTACCGAAAGTAGTTTCTGTAAAGCGGCGATGGCGCGGTCGGGTTCACCCATTTGCGCCGCCACTCGGGCGAGGATCTCGATCGGAAAGGGACCCGTCGACGCGTCCTTTTTGACTGGATTCACGGCTATTGCGCGCTCTGACAAAGCTAACGCACTGCTCTTGTCACCAAGGCCCATGTTTGTCAGTGCGAGATCTCCAATGAGGGTATAATTTTCCGGCTGGTCTTTAAGGAAAGATTCAAGTTCGCTGCGCGCCAGGCGCCAGGTTTCCTGAGCGGCGGCATGGTCACCGGCGGCTTCCTGCGCCCAGCCCAACCAAAAGCGCAGTTCGCCATTAATGTAACCCAGCGCTGGATCAGGCTGGGCGAGTATTTCCTTTAGCCGCGGAATGATTGACGCAGGCCGGCGCTCCAGGATTGCTTGATAAACTTGTGTTTCCACTGCACTGGAGTCGTCGGCACCGGGGCGGAGGGGAGCTAGGAGTGCCGAGGCGCGCGGCAGGTCGCCCTCCATTTGTGCGATATTCGCCTTTAGCGCGAGAGCATCCACGTCGTCCGGTGTGATGTTAAGAACCTCATCAAGCTTTCGCAGCGCTTCTGGAAAACGGCGAAGTTCGATATAGGTACTCGCGTGCTGCGTGAGTAGGTAGACGTTGCGCGGGTCAAGCTTCTCGGCTTCGTTGAAGTACGACTCGCTCCTGTCCCACTGGCCTCGTCTCCGTGCGACAAAAGCCAACGATTGTGGAATTCTGCTGCTATTCGGTAGAAGCTGACGTGCTTGTTCAAAGTAACGCACTGCTGTGTCATAATCCTTCAGGCAAAAATAGTAGTAGGACCCCTTGGCCAATACGGCCTCGCCGAGATCAGGCTGAAGAGTGAGCGCAGTTTCGGCGGCTTGCCGTGCCTCTTCACGCAGGGCGACCGTTGGTTGAAGACTTTGTGTCATGTAGCCGCGCGCATCAACGTATGACAGGAGCGCCCAGCTAAGCGCGAACTTCGGGTCCAATCGCACTGCCTCCCTTAGATACTTCTGCGCAGCAATAGCGTTGGCGGCTGTGGGGAGCGTTTTCACAGTATAAGCCAACCCACGTAGGTAGGCATCGTAAGCTTCTGGATTGGTTGTCGGCATAGCTGCCAACGCTTGCTGCTCGCGACCCGTGAGTTGCGCTCGCAACTGGTCGGCGACAGCTTTGGCGACGTCACTCTCCACCGAAAAGATGTCAGTCAGCTTGCGATCATAGGTCTCGGCCCAGATATGGGACTCAGTTTGCGCATTAACCAACTGCACATTGACCCGCACCTGATCGGCCGCTTTCTGCACGCTGCCCTCAAGAATGTTGGCCACTCCTAGTTGCTTCGCGATCTCAGGGAGATTCCTGGGTTTGCTCTCATAGCGCTGTGTGGAAGTGCGCGAAATCACTTTCAAATCCGCAATGCTAGCCAACCGCGTCAGGATCTCCTCTTGGATACCGTCTGCAAAATAGGCGTTATCTGGATCGTGGCTCAGATTTTCAAACGGAAGAACGGCGATGCCCTTTGTTGTGGGACGACTAATTAGTTCGCTTTTCCACACATTCCAGCCCATGGCCGCTGCCAAAGCAATCAACGATGCAATCAACGCAGCA
Source organism: Candidatus Methylomirabilota bacterium (assembly GCA_035490135.1). GTDB lineage: Bacteria > Acidobacteriota > Terriglobia > Acidiferrales > UBA7541 > Acidiferrum. The sequence continues at coordinate 4,848 of DATHGV010000159.1, read as the reverse complement.
AGAGCGGGTTTCCTCCGCACCCATTTGCGGGCATGGATGAAAAATCCACTTCGCTTCGCGTGGATTGGTTCGTGCCTTAGCCAGTGCTCCAAATCTTCTGCCAGGGCGAGTGCAGAAGGATAGCGACGCTTTGGATCTTTCTCCAGGCACTTCAGGCAGATCGTGGAAAGCTCACGGTCTATTTTCCGATTCCACAAGCGCGGCTGCTGCGGTTCGGTATCCAGCACCAACTTGATCGTGTCAAAGGTCGTTCCACCGGCAAACGGCGGATGATCGGTGAGCAATTGGTAAAGGACGGCACCAAGTCCATAAACATCCGTTGCGCTTGTAAACTGCGCGTTGTTACCAACCGCTTGTTCCGGCGCCATGTAACTTGGCGTGCCCAACACCTCCATCGTGCGCGTCATTGCACTCTCCGTTTCGACCAATCTCGCAAGACCAAAATCAGTAAGATGCGGTTCGCCTTTTACATCGAGCAGGATGTTTCCCGGTTTAATGTCTCGATGCACAATCCCGTGCTCATGGGCGTAATGCACGGTGCGCGCCACCTTCGCGATGAGTTCCGCCGCCTGCCGGATCGAGATCGGCTTGCGCCTGACCACTTCATCAAGCTGACCTCCTTCAACAAACTTCATGCTGAAGTAACAAGAGCCATCGCGCTCGCCCACTTCGTAGATGGGAACGATGCTCGGGTGATCGAGGCTGGCGGCAGCTTCCGCTTCCCGGCGAAAGCGCTTCAAGTGTGCTGTGCTCGCCCACTGACCAAGGCTGATTACCTTTAAAGCGACTGTACGATTGAGACTCTTTTGCCGGGCACGAAACACCACGCCCTGACCGCCGCGACCGACCTCTTCCAGCAGCTCGTAGTCGCCGAGTTCTCCGAGCATTTCGGCAGCGTGTCCGGCTCTTTTCCCATGGGGTAATGACGTGACATCATCGCGTGCAAGCGTGCCCACGTGGCCGGGGTCATCCGCCTTCGCCGAGGCTACGGCGGACGAGTCGACTCCGGCTACAAATGCCTCCTCGAGTAGACCAAGGCCACTCTCAAGAAGGCAACCCGGGCAACCTCCTTCCGGCGCGTCGGCTGGGATTTCCCCTCCGCACTTTGGGCAAAGCCTAACTACGCTGCTCATTTTCGCAGAGCCGCTCGTGTGGTCTCCCCGCGTACTGCATAAAATTCTAACACAGGGTACGCGCGTGCCACGGCAATTAGATGGCGCAGCTCATCTTCAATGTCGCCAGGCATCGCCACCGTGTGGGAGATCTCTTCTCGCAATAATGCCTGGTAACGCCGACGAAATCGGTAAAAGGCCTGCTTGACCGCGTTCTCAGTCATGTTGAATTCGCTGGCGATCTCTGCTTGCGAAGGCCGGCTCGGTTCATCCGTGAGCATTTTCTTCATCTGACCAAAGAACAGCACGTTGCCCGCACTGCGATACTCGTCCCGCAGCCGCGCCATCACTTGCTCCAGCACTGTCAACGCCCAACGGCGCTCGTAGATATGATCGGCAGTCGCTGCATTCGTCGGTTCAAAACCGGCGCGTTCACGCTCGCGAAAAGCTTCCAGCGGAATTAACCGCTGGCCTTCGCCGCGTTTGATGGCCATGGCGCGGCTTCGTTCGTTTGTGAGGAAATGTTTAAGGGACGTCAGTAAATAAGAACGCATGCGCCGCTTCTTTTTGCGCGCAGTTTCCAGGTCCCGGCGTTCCAGTAGCAACGCGAAAAAACCCTGAGTCAGATCTTTCGCTTCTTCGGCCTGGAGACCCTGTCGTCGCACGAAACCATAAATTGGTCGCCAATAAATGCGGCACAGCTTTTCGAGCGCTTCTTTCGCCGCTGGCGATTCGCCCTGTGCGTGCAGCACCGCGCTCCAGTGCGTGGTAGCAAATGGCTCCGCCAGCTTTCGAGTGTGTCTGAAAATCGTGGTCAGAGTGCGATTCTTCGGCGCGATCGACCTACCAGGATTGACATCCGCCGCACGTTTAATGCCTTCCGGCGTCAGCTCAAACGCCCATGCCAGGATCAATGCCACCGGAAAACCGGTTATGAGCAACAGCACCACCAGACGCACAGCCCAATTCGGAATTTCGAAAAACGGAAAGATCTGGGTAGCGACCTGCATCAGCAACCAAGCCACGACAGCGTAGGTGATCCCGACTTTGTAAACACTGCGCTGCTTTAGCTCGACCATAAAATTGTACGCGTTCACGGCTGCTTTTTCTCGGAAAGTCTTTGAAAAGCGGGATCGCCGCGCAAAGGATCCCAGATCGGATCGAATTTAAGAAGAGCAGGCGTGATAGGCACCGGGCTGTAAACCCAGCTATTATATGGTGTTTGCAGCAGCTCCCTCAGAGTTGAGATCGCACGGCTGTTCTCGCCGAACATCGTCTGAATTAGCGCAAGATTCTCTTCTAAGGCTGGTCCCCGCATCCGATCTTTAGCACGAGGACGAAGCACGATTGCGCGCTCAGCTGCCTTCAAGGCCGAGTCCTTCTCGCCCATCGCGGCGTAAGCTTGAGACAGCTGTGCCGCGAGGTGGAAATTGTCGGATTGATCCAGGTAGAGACGCTGGAATGTGTTGCGTGCCGGTTCAGCGGTTATCTTTGCGCCAGCGGCATCGCCAGCCAGGCGTTGAACCATCGCCAGCGTGACCTGATCGTTGGCCTTGTCGTCTTCAGAAGCAAAGTGGAATTGCGCCTGCCGGGCTTGCAGCAGTCTCACAGCCTCACTGTAATTTCGCTCAAGTTGCAACTGGGTGACCTTAATTCTGATGGTATCCTCATTGGGAGTCTGCTCGGTTATTTCTGATAGTAAGCTGCTGGCTAGTTTAAGGTCACCCTCGCCCTGATAAACGGTGGCCTTAGCCGCCATCACATCCAGATCATTTGGTAAAATATCCAGGACTCGATCGTAGAGCTTTAACGCGGCCGGGAATTGCCGGAGAACCGCGTAGGTCTCTGCCGAATTCATGAGTAACCGCACATTCCGTGGGTCCAAGGCAAGAGCTTGCTGCAAATAGGTAACGCTTTGTTCCCACTGGCCCTCGCGTCGGGCGATTAAGCCGAGGGCATGTGGCACCTCACTGCTGCTCGGCAGCAGGCCTCTGATGCCATCGAACGTAATTTTGGCACGTTCGTAATCACGTAGTACCCAGTATTGGTAATAACCCAGGGCGAGCAGAGTCTCAGGCGAGTTAAGCTCCAGCTTCTGCGCATTATCCAAAGCCGTTTTGGCTATCTCGCGCCGGGCCGCAGGGGTACTGTCGGTTCCGGAATTGTAGATGTATGCGTTCGCACGAGAAAGGCGTGCCCAAGCCAGCGCGAAATTCGGGTCCAACTGCACAGCCTGCTGGTAAAAGGCCGTTGCCTTTCCTACCAGATCAGGAGAGTAGAAGGGAGAGCGACTGCGTGCTTCAAAGGCCAGGCCGCGCAGATATGCATCGTGCGCGTCCAGATTGTTTGTCGGCTTAACTGCTAACGTCTGCTTCTCTCGTGCGGTTAGGTTTACTTGCAACGCATCGGCAACTTCCCTGGCGATCTGAGTCTGAACTGCAAAGATGTCAGTTAACTTGCGATCATAACTCTGTGCCCAGAGATGAGAATCGGTTCGCGCGTCAATCAGCTGAACATTCACTCGCACCTGATCGGCGGCTTTCTGCACGCTACCCTCAAGAATGTTCGCTACCCCAAGCTGCTTCGCGATCTGCGAGAGATTGCGAGGTCCATTCTGATATTGCTGCGTCGAACTGCGCGAAATTACTCTTAGATTCGCGATGCTGGCCAGCCGCGTCAGGATCTCCTCTTCAATTCCTTCAGTAAAGTACGCGTTATCGGGATCATGACTCAGGTTTTCAAAGGGAAGGACAGCGATGCCCTTTGCTGCGGGACGAGTGACTAGTTCGCTTTTCCACACATTCCAGCCCATGGCGGCTGCCAAAGCGATCAGGGACGCAACGAGTAGCGCGCTAGTTGGATTGCGGCGCACCCATTTGCGGACGTGAGTGAAAAATCCACTTCGCTTCGCGTGGATTGGTTCGTGCCTTAGCCAGTGCTCCAAATCTTCCGCCAGGGCAAGTGCAGAGGCATATCGGCGCGTTGGATCTTTCTCCAGACACTTCAGACAAATCGTGGAAAGATCGCGACCTATTTTCGGATTTAACAGGCGGGGCTGGCGCGGCTCGGTATCCAGAACCAATCGCACGGTTTCAAATGTTGTTCCTCCAGCAAACGGCGGATGCCCGGTTAGTAGTTGGTAAAGCACCGCGCCAAGTCCATAAACATCTGTGGCGCCGCTTAGCTTCCTGTTACCGGCTGCTTGTTCAGGCGCCATGTAGCTGGGCGTGCCCAGCACTTCCAGCGTGCGGGTGACCGTGCTCTCCGTTTCGACCAATCTCGCGAGACCGAAATCCGTCAGGTGCGGCTCGCCTTTTGCGTCGAGCAAAATGTTTCCCGGCTTAATGTCTCGATGCAGAATTCCGTGTTCATGCGCGTAATGCACCGTGCGCGCGAGTTTGGCGATTAATTTCGCGGCCTGCCGGATCGATATCGGCCTGCGCCTGATCACTTCGTGAAGCTGACCGCCTTCGACGAACTTCATGCTGAAATAGCAGGAGCCATCGCGCTCGCCCACTTCGTAGATGGGGACAATGCTCGGATGATCGAGACTGGCGGCAGCTTCGGCTTCCCGGCGAAAACGCTTCAGATGCGCTTTGCTCGCCCATTGACCAAGGCTAATGACTTTGAGCGCGACTGTGCGGTTGAGACTTTTCTGCCGGGCGCGAAATACCACGCCCTGACCGCCACGACCGACCTCTTCCAGCAATTCGTAGTCGCCCAGTTCTCCCAGCAT
>DATHGV010000158.1:0-3776 GCA_035490135.1 Candidatus Methylomirabilota bacterium | reverse complement strand
CGATTCGCTCTGCCCCGCTTGCGTGAAGGAAGCGCGCGAAGCCATCATCGCCGGTAAAAAAGATTGGCGCGATTTGATGAGCGAGAAGGTGGGCGAGATCAAGGCGCAAATCATCGAGCGCGATGGCCAGGTCTGGATGGTGAAAGACTGTCCACAACACGGCCACTACGAAGACATGATGGCCGTCGATTCGAAATGGCTGAACTGGATCGAAAAACAGTATCCCGGACGCGATATTCCCGCGCACAATGACGAGGACCTGCACAAGCACGGCTCCAGCACGGTGCGTTACGGCCGCGGCTCGGTGCTCACCGTGGACCTCACCAACCGCTGCAACATGATGTGCGATCCCTGTTTCATGGACGCTAACCAGGTTGGGTATGTGCATGAGTTGGGCTGGGACGAGATTCAGGAAATTCTCGACAATGCTTTGAAAATCAAGCCGCGTCGCCAGATGTCCGTGCAGTTCAGCGGCGGCGAGCCGACCATGAGCCCGTACTTTTTGCAGGCGGTGTCTTATGCTCGCAAGATTGGCTACAACAGCGTGCAGGCCGCGACCAACGGCATCGAATTCGCCAAGAGCAAAGAGTTCTGCAAGAAGGCCTTTGAAGCGGGCATGCGTTACGCCTACTTGCAATTCGACGGCATCGGCAACGACGCCAACGGCCATCGTCAGATCGGCAACCTCTTTGACGTGAAGCTGCGCGCCATCGAGAACATGCACGAAGCCGGCATTGAAATCGTGCTGGTGGTCACCATCGTTAACAACGTGAACAACGATCAGGTTGGCACGGTGGTGAAGTTCGCGATGGAAAACCCCAAGAAAATCGCGTTTGTCAGCTTCCAGCCGGTTTCGTTTACTGGCCGCGACGAAGACATTACTCCGGAACGCCGCTTGCGGCAGCGCTACACGCTTTCGCACCTGGCTAAAGACGTCAGCGCGCAGGTGGGCAAGGTTGAGCCGACGCGTGACTGGTTCCCCATTTCGTTCATCAGCACCTTCGCCGGATTCTCCGACATGGTAAAGGGCCAGGATTCGCAGTGGGGTTCACTCTCCTGCGGCTGCCACCCGAATTGCGGTGTGGGGACTGCGCTGATGATCAACAAGGAAACCAAAGAATGGGCGCCTGTCCCGCGCTTCCTTGACGCCGTGCAGCTGACCAAGGACGTTACCGACATCACTGACGCGGCCCGTGGCAAGAATTTCTCTAACTTCATGATGGCCATGGCGCTGTTGAAGAACTACAAACCCTTCCAGGGCCCCAAAGGTCTGAAGCTTTATGACCTGTTCAGGAAGTTCGACAAGACCTGGGCGCTGACCAAGGGCGCAGATAAGAAATACGGCCGCACTTCACCTGAGCGTACTTATGAAGACGCCATGAAGCGGCGGCAGACCGATCCCTGGAACTTCCTGTTCATCGCGGGAATGTGGTTCCAGGATCTTTTCAACTACGATTTCCGCCGCACCGAAATGTGCATCATTCCTTACGCCACGCAGCAGGGTGAAATTTCCTTCTGCGCTTACAACACCGGCGTGGGCTGGCGCCAGATCATCGAAAACATGCACAAAAACGCGACCGTGGCCCAGTGGTACAAGGAACACGGCAAACACGAGATTTACGCCAAGGGCAAGGCTGTCAACCTCAACTCGTTCGAACACTCGCTGATCATCGATGCTAACGATGCCGCGCGCGTTCGCCACCTGGAACACGACATCCCCTTGACCGCCTCGGAAGAGGATCGTATCCGCCGCAAGAAGGCTATCCAGGAACAAGCCAAAGTGCGCGCGATCTATGAAGAGCTGGTGCTGAAGAAGCCGCAGCCGACCGTTGTGCAGATCGGCAGCGTGTCTGACATTGCTAAGGCGGTTCCTGCAAACTTCAAACCTGTTTCTATCGCTCCTGCGACTGGAAATGGCAATGGAAATGGCCACTCCGCTCCTGCATCGCAGGTTAAAGAAGCGACCGCAGAAGCAGTTGCGGGCGACTAAACAACCACTTCAAATTAATTCTTGGCGCTGCCCCGGGTTTTTCCGGGGCAGTTTTTTTTGGGGGGAGATGGTACCGCTATCTCGGGCCGCGGTAAAAGACCGCGGGATTCAAACTGCGGCGATCAGTTCAATTTCAACCAGCGCATCCTTCGGCAGCCGGGCTACTTGCACTGTGGAGCGCGCCGGCGGCGAAGCCGAGAAATAGCGCGCGTAAACTTCGTTCATGGCCGCGAAGTCATTCATGTCTTTCAGGAAAACGGTGGTCTTCACCACGTGATGAAAATTCGAGCCACCGGCTTCTAAGATAGCTTTCAGGTTTTCCAGCACGCGCTGGGTTTGCTGTGCCGCATCGGTACCGGTAATTTGCGACGTGGCCGGATCAAAGGCCACTTGACCGGAGATGAATAAAAATCCGTTAGCGCGCACTGCTTGTGAATAAGGCCCAATGGGTTTCGGTCCTCGCTCGGTAAGAACTATGTCTCTCATGGTGTACTCTCCTTCAAAGATATGTTTTCACCCGCCGATGTGTTTTTATCCGCGGAGCTATTTTCGTATTTCGCGCGAAAATCTGCAGGCACTCCCGGATGTTTCATCCAAAGGCGCACGAACGCAGCGGTATTTCCATGGGCTTCCTGGTCAAATGCGGCGATCAAATCGTCCAGATTGAAATCGCTGTTGCGCCTGGAATCAAGCATATGCCTGACGGCCTTGCGAAATGTTTCTGGTCCGTAGCGGTCCTGGAGCGCGTAGAAGAAAAGAAAACTCTTCGCGCGCAAGGCGGTGTCACTTTCTTTCCCGAGTGGCGGACTATCTTTTGGTATCGCAGCCAGGGTGCGACGAATGGTTTCGATGCGTGCCGTCGCGCCGTTCAGAGCCTCGTCACCCACTGCAGCCGCGAAGGCCGGAAATGCCGAAAGCGGCGGAGCCTGCTCATAAAATCCCGGATTTTGGCCATAACCTAACCAACTGGCCGCCAAGGCCGGAGCCGTTGCCAGGGCCATTTTCTTCAGCCCTGGACCCGGATCGATCATGGCGCTGTCCAGTGAAATCATCTCGCCGCTCTGGACTTCGTCCTTAGTACCGAGCACTTCCGCGTTCAGAGAGTTTCGTTCTGTGAAGCATCCCGGTATGACCGGGCACTCCGCCAGCCACAACGGAAGACCGTTTTGACCTGAGGTGTGGTGCCGCCCCAAAAACCCTGCGGGTGGTTGGGCGACGGAACGGGGTCCAAAAACAACGTTGTAGTTTCCCAAAGTTTTGATTAAGGAATCGCTCACTGCGCGGATGTCGCCGGGGTCCCGCCGTTTGCGAGTCCACAGATAGATTTTTTGCCGATCGGAGCCGATTTGTTTCGTAACATAGCGGCCGGCGATCACAAAAGGATAAATATCCACGATCCGCTGCCTGGCGTGGATAGTAGCTTCGTCTCCGTGCTTGGAAGTTTTTACTTTGTCGCCGCTGGTATGGACGACAAAATCCTTGGGCACATGTAGGGTGAGATCCCATTTGTCCGGTGGCGCGCCGCCGGTCGCAAAAACTCCTTCGGCGGGCAAAAGTTGCGGGGCCCATCCTTGCGCTGGCAAGAAGAATGCATCAGGAGTAAATCCCAAAAAAGAAGACTCGCCTGGCGAGGGTGTCTCCAACTTCATCGCGATATGCAAGCTGTGCCGGCCGGACACCCCCCAGATGTTTGGCAATTTCACCAGTGTATTGCGCGGGTAGTCAGGGGATGGCTCGGAGTTGAGCGGTTGTCCATCCCAGATCAGCTCGACATTCGAAGTGTTAA
>DATHGV010000157.1:0-6080 GCA_035490135.1 Candidatus Methylomirabilota bacterium | reverse complement strand
CCGATCGCGCGCCAGGCCTCCGGTTCGCTTTGGCGCAACAGATACGCGTCGCGCGCTTTGGCATTGGCGTCGCTCCATTGTTTTCTTTCGATCATTGCGAACGCCTGACGCGCAAGGCGACGAGATTGCCAGCCCTTAATTGCTCCGCCAAGCCGGGGAGCGGTGAAGTAGAGGACGGCGGCGAACACCACGATGACCACGGCGGCGAGCAAGAAGAACAATCTCAACCGTCGCGAGCGAAGGTCTTCGAGCGAAGTCAGATCGGGTTCGCGCGTGGCCGGACGAGGGCGTGATTGCCGACTACGCACGAGAGACGTTTACTACGGCGTGGCGTTGGATGCAATGCAGTCGCCGCCGCCTTGCCTGCGCCTAAGCGCGACGCCAACGACCCGCCTTTGTCCGGCAGCCGCCGGATGGCAGCAGAGAGCGAATTAACCGGCGGCGCTGATGCCAGCAGAGTCCGATAGCGCCAAGCACGCCGCCGACGACGGTAGCGGGTTCCGGAACGACCGCATTAATTTGGAGATTGTCGAGACGGGTATGATTAGCCGCGTTGTTGGTTGTACTCCCAGTGAAACAGACTTCGATCAGGGCGTTGGCTGTGTTACCAGCTCCACTTATGTTAAAAGTGTAAATGTGGTACAGACCGTCTCGGGTTATAGTGACCAGGCCCTCAGGAGTAACCGTGAAGGTGGTGCCGCCATTTGTGCTGTAGCGGACTTCCATTGCGGTGAATTGCGTTCCATTTCCGAGGCTCGCAAGCGCAAAACTAAGTGAAGCCTGCGCGTACCCTGTGGTGTTCACGCCAAACCGGAAGCAATCCATGTTGGTCGTGCCTTGGGTATTACCCCTGAGTTCGAGAGCCGTATTCGTCGTCGGCACGTCGGGGAGAAGTTCATTGAGTATAGTACCGACCAGGGGGGTTAGAAGAAGACCGCCAGGCGGAAAGGGATCGGTCGGAGAGTTGAGAATCGTCTGGTTCTGCAGGAGGGGATACAGGCCTCCCGGACCTGGCGCAGGGACCGAGGTGAAAGTGTTACCTTCGAAATTGAAATAGACTAATACCGCCGCATCGGCCCTGGGGGAGAGAGCTCCGGCGAGCAAAAATGCGCCCGCGACTGCACCAAAAAGCCAATGAAATCTCCGGAATGGTAATGAACTTCGACTTCTAATCTCTGTAGTGGCAGGCGTGTCGCCTGCGGACATCAAGGGAGTGCAGCCGACACTGCTGCCTCTACAATCGGGCGACAAAATTTTCTTAAAGCTTCGCATATTTCCCCAAAGTTTGCGATTGCCCTCTGTTGTAACAAGCTCCGCCGGCAGAGCAAGACATTTTTTAGATTTTTTGCGAGGGGCAGCCTTGCGCAATCACCGTCGCGTATGTCTCTAAGCGCGCCGCAAGCGGCCCGCCCTTCGTCCCCGGAGAAAGCGAATCAACCAGCGGCGTCAAATGTGTCGTTCTCGAAATTGAAATAGACTAGTGTGTTGGCGTTCGCCGCTGGGAGACGAGCGCTGGTGAGTAGCAACACCCTGCAACGGCGCAAAAAGCAAGCGAAACGCCCGAAATGATCCTTTGTGTTACTGCGTCATCGCCGCGTTTCTAAATAAAGAAGGCGACTGGTATTTCTACCAGTCGCCTTCTAGTGGTCTGCTTACTAATTATTACTTTCGTTTACGTTATTGTAAAACAGGTCCGTTTTTTCTTAATGACAATGTCCCGGGCCGGTTACACCCATATTATAGTTATATAGCTCGTTCGTGAGCGTACTCGTAGCGCCGGGACTTAGGAATCCGTTGCCGATCGGCGGCACAATCAGTGTGCCGATTAGAGCCCCTGCGCTGGTGACTGCCGATTGAATGGCTGACGGGTTCGCTCCGTTGGCGATGTTGAGCTTTGCTGTCATCAACTGATGCGCCAGGGCGACCAAACCATTGCCTGCTGCGGGCCGATTGAAGATTTGCAGCAGTTGCACTTGCGGGTAGTTAAGGGTGCCGAGCATTACGTTTTGGACCGGCCACGTGTTTGGATGATTTTCCCAGTAGTCCTGCGTAGAAGTGCAGCCGCCTATGCCGACACCGCACGGAGCTGTGGAGCACTGGCCGTAGCTGAATGGGCTTTTTTGAAACTGGTTGTTTGCACGCGCAAAAGCGCGAAACGCATACACGGTGTTACAATCCAGCGGCGTGTTACATTGGTTGCTGGTTCCGCAAGCGTCAATCAGAGCGTCGCTAATAGCGATTTGAACCTCGGCATCCGGAGTAAGGTTGTAGTTGATGCACTGAGGCACACCGGAGAAACTAGCTCCACAAATGCTATTTCCGTCGGAAGGCCACCTGCCTCCGAGCGCGGCCAGGTCGGCTGCTTTCATCCACTGAACGGAAAAGCCAGCGGGCGTTCCTGTGGCACCAGCCCTGATCGTCAATGTTATGGACCCGGGTGTCGAGCTGAAGCACAACACGGTTAACGGAGCCAACGGCGGTTTGATTCTGCCATTATTGTTAATACCGCCCTGCGTCGGATTGGAATTGTCAGCCGCGTAGATACCGCTACACGCCACAAGCGCGAGCAGTGCTGTTATAGTTTTATGCATATTTATTTGGTGCTGCTTTTGTTTGGCCAAGGAGAACGTCTCTTGAGACTGGTGGGCCATTCCTCATATCTTTCTCCGGAAACGGCTGGGCGAAGTTCTCGGAAAAGATCCGATTCCTGAATGAGGCCAATCCGCCACAGCGGATTCGTCCTGTAGCGAACCTGCTCATTTGGCCGAATGCCTCACAGAAGGGTCCACGGGACCCTTCCCGTCGATGTTGGGAGCGGGGCCTAAGGTCCTCCGTTTGGTGCGCGAATGGTGGTTAAGAGATGAAGGATCAGGAGCCAGCTGCCAATAGTCGGCGGTCAGCGGTCCACTTTAACCAGCTTTGGCAAGGCTTGAGCGAAACGTGCGTTGATTTCATCTGCATCATTCGGCTCGCGAGTAAGCGCGACGAATTCCATCATCTGCTGGCCAAGATGGCGACGTCCTTCGATCACTGTGCGAAGACGCTCAGCACGCGTCCATGACGAACGACTCCCCGACATTTGCGGCAGGTTCGAGCCGGCAGCGGACCGGCCGACGGCGCGATCTTCCCATAAACAATAGAACGCGTGGGCGACTTGCTGGCTGGGATTTTCGCGTGCGCCATGGCGAAATTCGAAATGACGAAACGGAAGCGCAAGCGAGCCATCGACCCGATAATTCCGTACGCCGGTATCGGCAACCTGGGCCCAGCCGACCGCAGGCAAGCAGACATCCGGCCGGTGCAAATTTGCCAGAAGGGTGCTATTTCGGCCAGGATTCCAGCGGAAAAAGTACAGAACGCAAGTGATAGGTCGCGAGTTTGAAGACTGCGATGTTCCGGACGAAATCGCGGTGGGCCAAGTCCAGGAAGCTGCATGTCCTTCATCGAAACGAAGCTGGCGGCGCACCTCGTCGTCGATCTTCAACTGCTGAAAATTGGGTGCGCTCTCCGGCCATTCCACTTCCCACTGTATGCTTGCAACAAGATTGCGCTCGTGCGCGCGATACCAAAGCCGGGCGCCCGCCTCGATCGCGACGATCCAGCAAAGAGCTGCAAAAAAGTAGAAAGGAGGAGAAGACCATGAGGCCACAGGACGCTGTTGAGGCAGCCCCGAAAGCCTTCGGGGCCGCCGTTCCTCCATAGTCGTAGGCGAAACGCCTGCCAACACAGGATCCGAGGGCTTCTTCCCGAGCAGATATGCTAGGCCGAATGTGCCAAGAAAAACAAGCCCGACGATCATATAGCCGGCGAGGTCGTGCCAGCGATTGACTTCTGAAATACTTCTTGTGGCAGCAATCCAGACGAGAAAAATTGCGCGCAAGAAATTGGTGCCAAGCGCAATGGCGACCGCCGATGACAAGCAGAACACGGTGCGAGATCGACAGTCGTTTGAGTTCGCCAAAGAGCAGGCCGATCATGAGCGACGTCTGCAATGAGCGCACGCCGCTGCAGGCTTCATTTACGCCTACCAAGCCGTTGGTCACCCGGATCAGGTTTCCTTCCAGTTGCGCAGGAATTCCAAGGAGCGTGATCGTTTCCGCAGCGAACCCAGCGACCAAGCGCATCAGCCCTTGAATAATAGGACCTTCGATTGGTGTTACCCATGGCACCGCGACGAAAATGAATGCGACCGGAAAGGCGAAATGGCGAAGCCACGATCTGCCACCCACGTACCATAGATACAAGAGGGTCAGCGTCACGACCGACGCGGTGTGGAACCAGGCGAGTGGACGCCACTCTGGATTCGCAATTTCAAAAAGACGAACTGGCAGAAGCAACAGAAGCGCTGCGAGGCTGACCAGTACCGCGATTATCGCGGCGGCGCGGTTATTGCGGATTTGGGATTTGGGATTTGGGATTTCCGGAGGTGGCCGATCCTGCCAGCGGAGCCAAAAAAGATAGAGTGCAAAAAAGGGAACGAACCATCCGTAATTATATTGCTCATTAACCGACCATTCGCCGCTGAGTTGTTGGCAAAGAAGAAACCAAAGCGCCGTGAGCGCGACGAGAGCCACCATCGCAGGGGCAAACAAGTTTTTCAGAGCAGACCGCTCCGTCGATGGGGCTGATCGCACAGCCGTACCTGGTTGCATGAACGGGCATCTTACCAAATTTGAACGCAAAGCGAACGGGGAATTGTTTCCCGCAGGCGTTAGTGCCTGGTTGAGAGGTGAGAGATCAGAACAATGCTCGCAGTCTGGATCGTGGCTCCTGATTTCTGTTCGATATTCGGCGTTCGATGTTGGATGTTCAATGTTCATTTTATGATTTCCACCCGCCAGATTCTCGGCATCAAATTCTTCAACGGCGATGTCGATGAAGCTGTCGCGTTGATGGCTCGGCATGGCGGTTTTCTTGTGGCGCCGTCAGGGACCTGTTTTGGGCGGCTGCGTGAGGACAAGTCGTATCGGCGCGCCGCGCTCGCGGCCGACCTGGCGATCGCTGACAGCGGTTTGATGGTGCTCACGTGGCGCTTGTTGCGACGTGAAAAAGTGCAGCGCGTTTCCGGTCTTAAACATTTAACACGACTGCTTGCAGAGTTGAAAGGCGAGAGAGGCGCGGAAGTTTTCTGGATTCTGCCTAGCGCGCGCTCGCGGCAAAAATTGCTCGATTGGTCGTGCCGCAAAGCTTTTACCGTCAAGACCGACAACTGCTATGTCGCGCCGCAGTATGGATTAGAAATCGAAGATCGACATCTCTTGGCGCTCGTTGAGGAAAGCCGCCCGGCGCACGTGGTGATCGCGATTGGCAGCGGCGCACAGGAAAAGCTCGGGTATTATCTTCGCGAAAATCTCTCTTATCGGCCGGCGATTCATTGCACTGGGGCCGCGCTCGGGTTTATCACGGGCGATCAGGCTACAATTCCCGATTGGGCCGACCGGTTTTATCTCGGCTGGCTTTCGCGACTCCTTGCGCAGCCCCGTATCTTCATTCCCCGGCTCACGCGGGCTCTCGAACTTCCCTGGCTGATTTGGAAATATGGCGAGAATTTGCCCCCGATGCGAGATCGCGGGCAGAAAGTCGGGAGCTAGCAGATTTTAGTTGGAAGATGCGCGATCAAACTTCGATTGCAGCAACTGTTATCGTCCTTTTTGCGCTGGGGGTTTCCGCTGGCGTAAGTCGAGCAAATGCGCATTCACAAAGCGACTTGGCCAAGACGTCACACGATCTTCAATCTCCTGCCGCAAAACAAGGCCTGGATTTCTCCGTTGGGACGCGCGGACTCGATTCCCTCTCATTTAACGGACAATCACTCTTCCGTTCCGCTCAGAGCGGGGATTTGCAGCCGGGGAAATCTGTTTTCCGCGCGGTGCTGGACGCGCTCCTCTCGAATCCATCGCCATCGGTCCAGGTCGCGAAAAAACCGGTGAGCGCAATCGACTTGGCTTATCCATGGGGACACGTCGCGTGCGCCTATGCCAAAAAGGGCGAGACGCTCACAATGCGAATTGAGGTTTCGAATACTGGCGCGCGAGAGCTTGATGAGCTTTCGCTTCGTTTGATGGAACTAGATTTTCCGA
>DATHGV010000156.1:0-5183 GCA_035490135.1 Candidatus Methylomirabilota bacterium | reverse complement strand
GATGACGTGATCTTTCGAACCAGCGGCGTTGGCGATGGAATACGGTTTGTGCGGCTCATAGGTGAAATGCGAGTAGCATTCGTCGCTCATGAGCCAGATGTCATGTTTCTTGCAAAGCGCGAGGATGCGTTCGAATTCGTCGGGCGGCACGACGCCGCCACAGGGATTGCTTGGCGAATTCAGAAAGACCATGCGCGTTTTGGGCGTGATGGCTTTTTCCATGGCAGCGGCCTTTACGGCGAAACCATCTTCGGATTTGGCTTGCACGAAAACGGGCGTGCCACCGGCGTATTTCACAATGTCCGGGTAGCTGACCCAGTAGGGCGCGGGGATGATTACTTCATCGCCGTTTTGAATTAGCAAGCTGACCAGATTAAAAATGGAATGCTTGCCGCCGACGTTCACAACGCATTCTTTGGCTTCGTACGCGGAGCCCAGTTCGCGCTTGTGCCAGGCACAGATCGCTTCGCGGAGGGGCATAATGCCTGCGGTGGAGGTGTACTTGGTTTTGTTCTCGTCGATGGCTTTGATGGCGGCTTTTTTGATGTGGTCGGGCGTAGGAAAATCCGGCTCACCGGGGCCAAAGTCGGCGACATCCACGCCGCGCGCCTTCAATTTGTCGGCTTCCGCAATGACCGCGGCGGTGGCAGAGATTTGAATGCGGTTGATGCGGTCCGTTAACTGGACTTTTTCTCTGGTGGTGGGTGATACAGCCATGGATGAATCTCCTCTTTGATGGTCAGCGCCGTGACGGCGCTTTGTTTAAGCAATTTTGGCGCGCAACTTTTGTTCTACTACCGCGGGCACCAGGTCGGTCAGCGGGCCGCCAAGTTGCGCAATTTCGCGCACCAATTTTGCGCTTAGATAACTGTACGGCTCGCCGGGCAACATGAAAACAGTTTCGAGGCGCGGTTCCAGTTTGCGGTTCATCAAGGCCATCTGCAATTCGTATTCGTAATCGGAGACGGCGCGAATGCCGCGCAGGATGACGCCGGCGCCACGCTTGCGGGCGTAATCGACGAGGAGGCCCTTGAAGACGTCGACTTCGACGCCGGGCCATTGTTTGGTTACTTCGCGGAGCATTTCGACGCGTTCTGGGACGGTGAAGAGCGGCTGCTTGTCGACATTCTGCAGCACCGCGACGATCACCAGGTCGAACATTTTCTCGCCGCGCTCAATTAAGTCGAGGTGGCCGTTAGTGACGGGATCGAATGAGCCCGGATAGATGGCTACAGAGGTCTTCATTTTGTTTTTGTCGAGCGCCACAGAATGCAATTATTCTAACTCAGCCGTGATTTGCGGGACAGACAAAGGTGGGCGGACGGGGAAAAACGCTGCGCGAGGGGCTTGATTGTGCCAGTATGCGGTGCGCGAAATGTGGGTATGGAAACGGCGAGATTATTGACGGGAGGGCGGCACAATAATGAGCAAGTCGAAAGTCTGGTTGAGGGGACTAAGTCTGATGATATTGAGCGCATCGCTTCACGTGCCGTCGCGGGCGCAGGAAACGCAGCCGTCAAATCTGCAGACGTTGAGGGCGGGGCTGAACCTGATGCCTGTTCCTGCAAGCGCGCAGATTGGAAGCGGCAGCCTGAAGATTGACGGAAGATTTACGGTCCTTCTTACGGGACACACCGACGCGCGACTGAGCGGCGCGGCCGAGCGGTTTCTGGAGCGGCTGGCGAAACAAACCGGGCTGCTGATAGCGATGAAGCCGGCGAACGGGGCGAAAGCGACGTTACTGGTGCGTGTCGATCATGACAGCAAGCCGGTGCAGGAACTGGGCGAAGATGAATCGTACGTCCTCGAAGTAGCGCCGAGTGGGGCCAGCATTACCGCGCCGACGGATTTGGGCGCGCTGCATGGATTGCAAACTTTTTTGCAACTTGTAACTGTGTCGCCGGACGGATTTGTCGCGCCAGCGGTAACTATCAAGGACACACCACGGTTTCCGTGGCGCGGACTGATGATCGATACGGCCCGGCATTTTATTCCGCTGGAAGTGTTGCGTAGGAATATCGACGGCATGGAAGCCGTGAAGATGAATGTATTTCACTGGCATCTTTCGGAAAATCAGGGTTTCCGGGTGGAGAGCAGAAAGTTTCCGAAGCTGCACCAGATGGGTTCGGACGGGTTGTACTACACGCAAGATGAAATTCGCGGGTTGATTACGTATGCGCGGGAGCGGGGCATTCGCGTGGTTCCGGAGTTCGATCTTCCGGGCCACAGTACGGCGTGGTTCGTGGGGCATCCGGAATTCGCGAGCGCGCCGGGACCTTTTACGATTGAACGCCGATGGGGAGTCTTTGACCCGGCGTTCGATCCCACCAACGAGAAAGTTTACAAATTCCTCGACGAATTTATTGGCGAGATGGCGAAACTTTTCCCGGACCATTTTTTTCATGTGGGTGGAGATGAGGTGAATGGCAAGCAGTGGGGTGCCAATCCAAAAATTCAGGAGTTTATTCGCGCACATGATTTGAAAGGGAACGCCGGGTTGCAGCTTTACTTCAACAAAAAGCTGCAAGGCATTGTGAGCAAACATGGCAAGAGCATGGTGGGCTGGGACGAAGTGCTGGACCCCACGCTGCCGAAAGATATCGTCATCCAATCGTGGCGCGGGCAGGCTTCGCTGGCGGAGGCGGCGAGGCAGGGCTACCGCGGGATTCTTTCGAATGGCTATTACCTGGACCTGGGGTGGAGCGCGGCGCGGCACTACGCGGTTGATCCGATGGGTGATGCGGCGAGCAGTCTTTCGGCGGAGGAGAAGCAGCGCATTCTGGGCGGGGAATCGTGCATGTGGTCGGAATACGTGAACGCGGAAAATATTGATTCGCGGATCTGGCCGCGGAATGCGGCAATTGCGGAGCGGTTGTGGTCGCCGCAGGAAGTGCGCGATCCGGCTTCCATGTATGCGCGGATGCATGTGGTCAGCGCGCAACTGGAGTGGCTGGGGCTTACACATCAGCACAATTACTTACGCTCACTGCGTCGCATTGCGGGTGCGGCAAGCTCCGAGGAATTTAACGCGCTGCGCACTTTGGCGGATGTGGTCGAGCCGGTTAAAGATTATGCGCGGGAGCAGACGGCCACAGAACCAGCCACTAGCGATACGCCATTAAACCGGGTAGTGGACGCGATTCCGCTGGAGAGTACAGTGGCGCGAGAGTTCAGCGAGATGGTGGATAAATATGTGGCTTCCAGTTGCCATGACGCAACGCTGGCGGGGCGATTACATGCGCAATTAATTTTGTGGCGGGACAATGATGCGAAGTTGCAGCCGCTGGCGCAGCGATCGTTCCTGGTGAAGGAAGTTGCGGCCACCTCGCAAGATTTGGCGGCGGTAGCTGCGGCCGGATTAGCGGCGCTTGATACAGTGGAGCACGGCGGCAACACGGATGAGGCGTGGAAAGCTCAGCAAAGTGCGGTGGTACAGCAGGCGCAAAAGCCGAAGGGCCAGTTGCTGTTGATGCCTGCAACGGCAATTCAAAAATTGATCGACGCGGCTTCGGCTGGCGGCAGTTGCCAGCTAAATCGTAGTTCTAGTACCGCTAAGGATGCCTACAGGAAAAAATTCAGTTAGGCCTGGGTCGTACATTCTTTACAAAAATATATTTCGCGCTATGTTTAGATGAGTTGTTGTTCCAACCGTTGATTGCTGCAGCGCGAGCCTGGCAGCCGCACATTCGAGCGGGGAGTTGCCGTAGCGAGAACCGTGGGGGTATCGATGAAAACAAACAGGTTCATTTTGGCGGTATCGGCGGCTGGATTGTTTTTGGCCGCGGCCGGCATTGCCAAGGCAGACCTGATTCCCGGTGGAGTCGTTGATATCAGCGGCACGGGATTCGGAGCTGTAAACACGGTGTTAACTTTCCAAGGAACAGGCCAAGGCATGGGTTCCGCCGAGTCGGGATGCGTGGGCGTGAGCAGCGCCGGCGTTCTCAATACGACGGGTTCATCCGTGTGCCAGGGCGGGAATGTGGGAGGGAACGAGAAAGCACCGGCGGCCTTTCCTCACAACCAAACTTTCCTGGTTAGCAACGCCTCACAAATCGGGCTGGTGTTTAATGCCGATCAGCCGGCTGGAGGAGCGATCTCCGTCAGCAATCTGACTTTGGCGCTTTTCAATTCCAGCGGCACTGTGGGATTTACATCAGGGTCATTTACTCCCGTCACTTTAACGACCACGCAATCTGGAATCGGCAAATCCGGGTTTCTATTCGTGCTAGACCCTACGCAAGCGGCGGCAGCGCAGACGGCGATCAACGGAGGATTTGATCTGTTGGGGCTGTCCGCGACGACTACACCAGCGGCTGGCGGGCCAGAGACATTTTTCCTGACAGATGCTTCTGGAACTCCTGTTCCGGAATCAAGCACGCTTTCTTCCTTAGCCATCGGCTTGTTTGGGCTGGCGTTCTTAGCGGCTGCACGGCGGGCATAAACCGAAGTTGGCCTAATATTCTTCAGCGAAGTTCAACTTGATTATCTCCGCCCCGGCACTTAGAAATGCCGGGGTTTTTCTTGTGACAGCATGAAAGAGATGCGCCAGGCGGGAGTTGTGCTGGGGGCAAGTGAAAGCTCTAAAGCGTGTTGATTCTCGAAGCGGGTTTTATTTGGTAGCGCTAACGGGAATCGAACCCGTATTTCGGCCTTGAAAGGGCCGCGTGCTAACCGTTGCACCATAGCGCCACAATTGTGGAAAAGGGAACCTAGCTAGAATAGAAAAAAAGTGCGGAATGCACAAGGTGACTCGAGAAGTTGAGCGATGCAGTGAGTGACTGCATAACTACTTCTGACGGTCCTGGTATTCTTCGTGCCAGGCCATTTGGATGGCTTCGAGTTTGGATTCGTTGGAGGCGGCGGGGTCGCCGGTGAAGAGCGGGAGCTCGGTGATCCATTTGTGCATGTCGGTGAAGCGCACGGTGAGGGGATCGGTGTCGGGATATTTGTCGGATAGTGCGATGGCGATGTCTTCCAGGTCGTTCCAGTCGAAGCTTGGTGTCATTTTTTAATTTTCCTCGGGGTCGAAATTTTTTATTTCGGGGATCAGCGTTCTTGATGCTAATCAGAATATCGCCGCTCCCACGTTTCCGCGTTGCTCGCGTGCGGTCAGGGGCTGAAGAATCTGTGTGAGAACTCGTTTGTGCCACAATTTATTGAAAGAGGTATTTCACTCTCCACAA
>DATHGV010000155.1:0-2887 GCA_035490135.1 Candidatus Methylomirabilota bacterium | reverse complement strand
GCGTAAATGATCGTGCTCGCCTTCTTCATGTCGCCGTCTTTGCGAATTGAAGTATAGAGGTCGGCGGCCTTGAGAAATTGTTCTTTGGGAATCCCGGTGATGCGCTCGACCATCTCCGGCGTATAGCGCGAGTAATGCTTCCTCAGCAGTTGGAACACACAATTGGGGTTCTGCAGCGATAGATCGAACTCAACCTTTTCCGGTAGCTTGGGAGCGAGCGGAACGGTTCCGCTTGGTGGATGCGGCGAGCTATCTCCTCCACCCCCGCCTGTGCCCGCATAATTCCACGTGGACTTGTCGTAGCTTTGGGTCTGGGCATCGAACCCGGAGAAAACGCCATCGAGCTCCGCCGGCAACTTAAAATCTTTTTGGACGATGAAGGCCGCGTTCGTGTAGTTGACCAGGTAGTCTTTGGCGATGCGGTTGTTCTCAATGGCATAACGAATGACACCGCCGAGGAACGCGATGTCCGACCCAGCGCGAATCTGGCAGTGGAGATCCGCCACCGCAGCCGTCCGCGTGAACCTCGGATCGACTACGATCATTTTCGCGTTGCGGGTGCGTTTCGCTTCAACGGGCCACTTGAATCCACAAGGATGATTCTCGGCCGGATTACCGCCCATGATGAGCATCATGTCGGTATTCTTCATGTCTACCCAACCGTTGGTCATCGCCCCGCGTCCGAATGTTGGTCCCAAACTTGAGACCGTGGGGCCGTGTCAAACCCTGGCCTGATTTTCTAAATGCACGACCCCCAGGGCGTGCATCGCTTTTACCACCAGATAGTTAAACTCGTTGGTATCGGTACAACCGCCGATCCATGCCATCGATTCCAGCCGGTTTACCGTGTGTCCCGCCGCATCTTTCTCGATGAAAGTGTCGTCGCGGGTCTTTTTCACGCGCGCTGCGATTTCGTTGATCGCATCATCCCATGAAATGTCCTGCCAGTCGGTGCCACCAGGACGGCGCACTTGGGGCTTCAGCAGACGCCGGTCGTTCATGATCTCTTGCTGCAGGGAGGAACCCTTTGGGCAGAGAGTGCCACGATTGGTCGGATGATCGGGGTCTCCCTCGACGTGCACCACCTGCGCGGTCACATTCTTTGCGCGGTCTCCAATCGTGTAGATGATGGTGCCGCAGCCCACCGCGCAGTAGGGGCAGGTCGAACGCGTCTCGCTGGCTCTGGCGATCTTCAGTTCGCGAAGCTCGGCGTAGGCGGATTGCAAATCAAATCCAAAAACCGCTGCGGCGACACCACCAGCGGTTGTTAATTTCAGAAAGTCACGACGGGTAGGCTGCACGGGCACGTCCCTTAGCAGTTTTTGGAGAACCACTTGTGTTACAGGTCCTTAATAGAACGATGTAACTGTCGGAGTCAAGTAAACAATTACAATTCTTGAGATGCAGCTGCGCGCCTAACGGACGCATACCTAAAATTCTCAGGACAAGCTACAATATCGGCGCGGCTGGCATGCCTACCATACAGCCGGTAATCTTTTGCATCCTGTGCGCGTATCAATAGACACAGCAACTATCGCAGAGTTGTATGCGTATCGACTGAATACGCGGTTTGTAGGCTAAGGAGCATCTGCGCGGATGGCCACGCACCCACAATCCATTAAACCCGACCTCGGCAGTCTGCGAATCGGCGACGCGCACCGAAAAGCTGGCGCCGGTGCGGGTAAGCGCTTTGTGATCATTGTGTTGGTGATTCTTCCGCTGGCAGCAATCGCGGCGGCTGCGTACGCGCTGCGAAACCAAAAACCCGTGGTTCAAGTGATAACTGCCACCAAGGCAGAAGCGGGCGGGCGGCAATCGCTGCTTAACGCCAGCGGCTACGTGACACCGCGGCGGCGGGCGACCATCGCTGCCAAAATTACCGGCCGGGTGACTGGCGTGTTTTTCGATGAAGGCACGCACGTTCGGCAGGGACAGCTGCTGGCTACCCTTGACGATTCTGACGTGAAGCGTGCGTTGGAGTCGGCGAAGGCTGACCGCGACTCGGCGCAGGCGGCCATTGCAGACTTTCAAGTGCAATTAAAGAACGCCAAGATTCAGCTGGGCCGCGCGGAGCAACTGCAGAAGGCCGGTGTACAGACGCAGGAAAATCTCGACAACGCATCCATGGCCGCCGACAGCCTGACCGCGAAGATCGCGCTCGCCAAACAGCAGGTCGCGGGTGCTGATGCACGCATTAGCGAAGCTCAGCAGGCGGTGGACAATACAGTGATTCGTGCGCCGTTTGACGGGATTGTCGTTTCGAAGGATGCGCAGGTTGGCGAAATGGTTTCGCCGATTTCCGCGGGCGGCGGTTTTACACGCACCGGCATCGCCACCATCGTGGATATGAATTCGAATGAGATCGAAGTAGATGTGAATGAATCGTACATTGCGCGAGTGTTGCCCAACCAACCAGTTACAGCCACTCTGGATGCTTATCCTGATTGGCAAATTCCATGTAAGGTGCGCACCGTAATTCCGACCGCAGACCGGCAAAAGGCCACGGTGAAAGTGCGCATCTCGTTTCTGAAGCTTGATCCGAAAATTCTTCCGGACATGGGCGTGAAGGTGGCCTTTTTGTCGGAGGAGCAGCCCAAGGCCAAAGGGCCTGAGCCGATGACGTATGTGCCGAAAAGCGCGGTGCGCAATGAGGGCGGAACTACATTTGTTTTCCTGGTGCATGACCGCAAAGTGGAGCATCGCGCCATTCGCGTGGGCGTTGATCGCGGTACGGATGTCGCGATCATGGCCGGCGTGATGCCGGGCGATTCCTTGGTAGTGGCTGGCCCGGCGACTTTGCATGACGGCGATAAAGTTGAAATTAAACAGTAGGAGCTAATTATGATTCGCGTAGATGGACGGTCCGATTCGCCCAGCCTTATTCGCG
>DATHGV010000154.1:0-5246 GCA_035490135.1 Candidatus Methylomirabilota bacterium | reverse complement strand
ATCGTGCAGGTAGTTAAAAACTTCCTGCCGCAGGACCATGTACCCGCCGTTAATTCTCGCACCGGACTTGGCGACGTGCGCGATGCTTTTCACCACTCCGTCCGGGCCGGCGTTGATGAGATGGAAGCTCGCCCGCGGCTTCACACTCACAAAACAGGCGATATTCCCACTCCGTTCAAATGATTCGATGACCGCCGGGAGTGGGGCATCCGAAAGGCCATCGGAGTAGTTGGCCAGGAACATCGCTTCCCCCAGCAAATGTTTCTGCACGGCCTTGAGCCGCTGGCCAATGTTCGAGTTGAGCCCTGTGTCGACGAACGTGATGTTCCAGTCATGAATGTCGCTGCTCAACAATTCCAGGTTCTTGCCCCCTTTAGACAACACGAAGTCGTTGGAGAGGCATTCGTCGTACGTGAGAAAGTATCGCTTGATGGTATCTGCCTTGTAGCCGAGGCAGAGGATGAAGTCCTTGTGCCCATAGTGGGCGTAATACTTCATGACATGCCACAGGATCGGGCGGTAGCCGATCGGCACCATCGGCTTGGGCAAGGCCTCGGAGTGCTCGCGCATCCGCATGCCAAAACCACCGCAAAATAACACCACTTTCATAACATTCCCTTTCTGTATGTAACTCACAGTTTACCGGTTCTGCCTCCGCGGATCCATCAGAGGACCTCGACGTCTGGTATCGGAACTACGCATTTGCCATTCCACTCCCGAATGTAGGAAAGTTGGGAAACAATCTCATCCTTTAGATTCCACGGCAGAATAAGAACGTAGTCTGGTTTGGTTTCCTGAATCTTCTCTGGCGGGAAAATTGGAATATGCGTTCCTGCGGTGTATTTCCCGTGTTTGTACGGGTTCCGGTCCACCGTATAGTTGAGGAAATCCGTCCGGATGCCACAGTAATTCAGGAGAGTGTTACCCTTCCCAGGGGCGCCGTAGCCCACAATCTGTTTCCCTTGCCGTTTGGCCTGGAGCAGGAATTCTAACAGGTTGCGCTTGATCGCTTTGACCTTCTCGCCAAAACCTTGGTAATAATCAAGTCGGGTCACTCCTTCCTTCTCCTCCCGAGTGAGCAATTCCGTTACTCGAGATCCGGCCGGTTGGTCCCGCGAATCCTGATGGCAGACGTAAATTCGCAGTGATCCGCCGTGCGTCCCGAGTTCCTCAACGTCGAATATTCTCATCCCGTGCGCGGCGAAGATCCGATTCACCGTAAGAAATGATAGATAGCTGAAGTGCTCGTGGTAAATGGTATCGTACTGGTTCCCCTCGACCAGGCGCGACAAGTGCGGAAACTCCATGGTGATCAATCCGGTCGGCTTTAAAAGAATCTTCAGCCCGCCAACAAAATCGTTGAGGTCCGGCACGTGCGCGAGCACGTTGTTGCCGATGATAAGGTCCGCCCTCTTGCCGTCGGCCACCAGTGCTTGAGCTGTCGCAACGCCGAAGAACTTGACCATGGTCGGAATCCCCCTCTGCACCGCGACCGCTGCGACGTTTGCCGCTGGCTCAATGCCCAATGCGGGAATTCCGCGTGCTACAAAATTCCGGAGCAAATAGCCGTCATTGCTGGCTAGCTCGACTACCTGGCTCTTCGCGGAGAGATTGAAGCGCGCGGTGATCATCTCGACATACCGCTGGGCATGCTCCAGCCATGAATCCGAGTAGGAGGAAAAGTAGGCATACTCTCCGTAAATGTCCTGCGGCTTCACGTATTCCAAGAGCTGCACCAGGAAGCACTCCCCACAGACGAAGACATGCAGAGGATAGAACGGCTCCATCATGTTGAGCTGTTCTTCTGTGATCAGGCTCTCGCATAAGGGAGACATGCCGAGATCGACGAACGTGTGTTTCAATGGAGCCTGACAAAACCGGCATCTGTGCCCCACCAATTGTGCCTGGTTGGTGACCCGTGGTGAGTTCTCGCTTTTCATCGTCGTGCTCATGGACTCAACTAGATTCCATACAGTTACTGAGCCGGCGAGGTCGCCGCAAGACCCCCAGCGGCCTGCCGTTTCAGGACTTCATCGCAGGCCGAATCAGGATATCTGTGACTTCAGCTGTGGGGGGGAGGGCAAGAGCTTGGACGACCATGGCCGCAACGTCCTCCGGCTGAAGCAAACGACCGGGCACATACTCGCGTCCCTCCAGTTCGAAAAGGGATGCCTGCAGCGGTGTCGCGGTCCGGCCTGGAAAGACGCTGATAACCCGGACACCGAGGGCATTCACTTCCTGTCGCAGGCCATCGGCCAGCCCCTTTAAGGCATGCTTGGTGGCGGCGTAAGTCACGGTGCCTGGAGCTGGGTGGCTCACCACGCTGGAGTTCACGAAGACAATCTGTCCTCTGTTCGCGCAGATTTCAGGCAGCAGTTGCTTTGTGAGTGCGAAGGCGGCAAGGACGTTCACCGTCATCAGCCTGCCGAACTCCTCCACAGTCGAATCCTCCACCCGCGAAACGGTCATGGCAGCTGCACTGTGTACGAGGCAATCGATGCGCCGGCGTGATGAGCAAATTCGTTGGGCGAGGGCTGCCACGGCGCCAAGATCGCCAAGGTCAGCGACCATCAGGATTGACTTGACGCCCGCACGCGCCGTCAGGCGTGCAACCTCCTCCAGCTTACTCAGTGTTCGACCGACAAGGCAGCACGCAACTCCGGATTTGGCCAACTCAAGGACAATTGCCCGCCCGATGCCGCTTC
This sequence comes from Candidatus Methylomirabilota bacterium, assembly GCA_035490135.1. Taxonomy (GTDB): domain Bacteria; phylum Acidobacteriota; class Terriglobia; order Acidiferrales; family UBA7541; genus Acidiferrum. The sequence continues at coordinate 2,541 of DATHGV010000154.1, read as the reverse complement.
CGGCGCCCGTGATCACGGCGACGCCTCGAGGTGATCCATTCTCAGGCTGAGGCTGGTTGCTCTGGCTCATTGTCATCATGGTGAGGCGGCGGGTCCAGCATCCTTGTCCAAATCCGGAGAAGAGCGTTGGAGTCCTTCGCTCGCCAGCAGGCCATGCGCAATCAATCGCTCAGCAACGCTATGCACAACCATAAAGTCCAACCCCGCGCGCTCGGCGATCTGCAGGAGGTCATGATCTCCGTCTGAAAGATTGAGAACCCAGAGCATTGCCCTCTCCAGTTCCGGCGAGTCCTTTGTGCCGCCCATCGACCGGTAAAGTCCCCGCCGGCCCAGTTGGGGTTCGCCCTTGGGGAACAGATTACGGCAGACCCGATTCGATTCCAGCAGATAAACGATGCGCAGGAGTATGGCCAGCGACTCTCCAAGCGACTCCGCGTCAACCAGGTTCAAGTCGTCTGCCGAGGTGTGGTACTCGGGGTACCGGCCATTCGGGGTTCGCATGAGTGCGCCGACAGGTAAGTTGAAGCCCGGGGAACAGTATTGCCGTTCGTCGTAGCCGTAGGGAACGAAGTCGAGGATGGAGCAGTTCGAATCCCAGTGTCGCAACGCATGAATCACGGCCCGGTCAATCTCCGCATTGCTCCGGCGAGTCCGCTTGTAGGTGAATGCCCCACGATCCCCCAGGCAGGAGAGGACGAGCCCGTGACGCACTCGTTGCGCGGAGACCTCATTCAAGGCCAGCCAGGTGATCGACCCAATCGTCCCCGGAATCCAGAGGAACCGATAGGAATACCGGAGTGGCATCCCGGTCAGCAACGCCGCGAGACGGGCGGCGATGGTCATGCCCGATAGATTGTCATTGCAGAGGGAGGGATGACAGCAATGGCATGAAAGCAAGACCTCGTCCTCTGATTCGCCGTCGATCTGGAACTCCCCGTAGGTCAGATGGCCGGGTTCGAGGCTCGCATCGATGCACACTTCGTACTCCTCGTCCTTCAGAGCCGCCAATTGCCGGTGTGCGAGGCAGAATCCCCAGGTCTCATGATAGTAAGAGGTGCGATACGGAATCCAATCGGGCGTCTCCGGGAGACTAAAAAGACGCTCCCTGAGTTCCGTTAATCGGATGCGACGGCGCACCGGAACGCTGTAGTTGACCACGTGCAGGTTGCACTTCGCGAAGTCCACGACCTTCTCGCCTTGAGCGTTCTTGATCCAAGCCTCTCGAATGTTCCATTCCTTCGGCACCGTCCAATCCAGAACGGGAGTGCCGCTGGGCACCTCGCGCAACACCATTGGTACAGTCTGCTGCAAATACCGGAGGCTTTGGCGCAGTCCGTTTCCGGTGATGCTGCGGCAGATGGGGTAGAGGTCGCGCACCATGTTGTAAAGGGCAGCCCCTTCCTGCTCGAGATCGAATGTCTCGATCACTTCAAAGAGATTTCGGGGAGTGTTCAAAACGGAGTCCGAGGCCAAAAGTCCAATGTCAAAAGTGACTCGAGATCACTCGCGCCGCTTACCTCGGAGATACTTACCCAGATGAGCGATGCCTTTGGCGAGAGTGCGCGGTCAATCGTCCCGACGGTCCAAAGGTCCGGCTGGCGCTCCACTTTCACCTCAACTTTGCAGCAGCGGCCAGGCAAGGTCCTTCTCGGAGATCGAACTCACGGGCAGCGGCCATTCGATCTCGAGCTTTGGGTCATCGAATCGCAGGCCCGCCGCATCGCCCGGGGTGTAGTAGTTTCCCATCTGATAAAAAACCTCGCTGTCATCCTCCAAAGTCTGAAATCCATGCGCGAATCCTTCAGGAATGTACAGCGCATTCCGCTCTTCTGCGGACAGAGTCACCGCTAAGTGTCGGCGAAACGTTGCCGAGTCCTCGCGCAGGTCAACAACCACGTCATGGATGGTTCCACGCGTGCAGCGCACCAGCTTCGTTTCGGAGGCAGGTGGACGTTGAAAATGCATCCCCCGGACGGTACCTCGCCTGGAATTGTAGGACACATTGCACTGAACGAATTCAGAATGCAATCCATGCTGCGCGAAGTCGCGCGCGCAGAAGGAACGCGCGAAGAACCCGCGGCTGTCCTCGAGTCGTTCCAATTCAATGACGTGCACACCGGGGAGTTTGGTCTCAATGATACGCATCTGCCGAGGTGATGGACCTTCGAATTTTCACGGAGACTCCGTCCAGAAAAAGTGGTCGTCGAGCTGTTGGGTCCGGATGAGGTATTCGAGCTGTTTCAGGCGCGAAAACGTTCGGTATTCAAAGACCTCTTTCGTCATGTCAATCCGCTCAAAAAGATCGTGAAGTTGTTCCGCCCCGCGTCGCGCGTCCCAAGCGCATCTGAACCCGGGCAAATGCTTACGAATCTTTTCGAAAGAAACCCGGTAGCTGCGGTTGTCCTCGCTTGGTGGCCCGAACGACACTCGGCAACCGGTAAAGACATTACCCACAGTCTCTGCAATCTCGCGCACGCGATAGTTGTGAGAAGTATCGCCAACATTGAATACTTCATTGTGAATCGCTTCGGTGGGAGCCTG
>DATHGV010000153.1:0-2023 GCA_035490135.1 Candidatus Methylomirabilota bacterium | reverse complement strand
GATAGTCCCGGAGGCGCCACCTACATGAAAAAAGCGACGCGCTACTTCCTGCCCCGCGCCAATTTCAGCAAAGGTCCCATAGCGCTTGGCATCGAGATTAATCTGGAACGCTTTCTTATTCGTTCCGACATCCATCTCGGCCTTCACAATTTTCAAGATGTCGGCATTTATGGGCTTCTCAACCGCCGAGTTTCCGACCCGAAAATGGCTCGCCGCTACTCCAATAGTGTCATCCCGAGCGGATGCGAGGGACCTCGCAGCAGGTCTGGGGTTGCACGAACAATCGGGAGATCCTTCGCCGTCTGCGCGGCTCAGGATGACACACGCGGAGGCAACTCATTAGCTCTCGCGCCAGCCCGAGCACGCCGTTCCGTCGTGCCCGAAGAGGAAACTGTAACTGCTGCCGTGACTAGCGGCAGCTATAATCGCACCCTTTCCACCGCGTTCGCCGCGATCCACCCCCGCTGATCATTCGGCAGCGCCGCGTAATTCCAGTCACCGCGCTCCTGCAAAATCAAAACTTCGCTTCCAGCTGGCAGAGCCAGAACACTTCGTGCACTGTCGACGGTCGCAACTCTGGCTTCAGCGTTTTCCGCAATCACAATTGCCAGGCCCTGGCCGCGCGTGCCGTTTTCCAATGTGAAGGCAGCGAACCCGCAAATTGCGGCCAGGAATATACCGGCTAGCGCCCACAGCACTCTGCCCGGTCGCAAGATCAACCAAACAACTGCGAGCCAGAAAAGAATCGCGGCCACAATCGCGAAAAAGTTAGCCGTGCCAAAATTTAGATATCTCGCTAAAGCTGACGGCGCCAACTCCAGTGAGTGCGCTTGGTCGTGCGCAATCCGCAGGTTGGCGTCGGCTTCCGGATGACGAGGATCCAATCGTAAGGCACGGTCATAATTCAAAATGGCCCGCCCGAAATCGCCATGACGGAAGTAAGCGTTGCCCAGATTGTAGAATAAATTCGCGCTCCACTCCCCTGAACCGACGACCGCTTGGTAATCTGCGATGGCGGCCTTGAAGTTTCCTGCCGCAAATTCCGTGTCTGCTTTCGCGAATAAATCACCGCCAGTCCGGCTCGGGCCATCGTTTGCCCCCTTTGCCTTGGGCAGCGCGAGCAAAAGCAAAACCAGAATTTGAAGCAGCGCCCTTAGTTTCATGAAAGGCTTTCGATCAATTCCAAGGTTTCGCGCCGTCCGGCGCTGGATAATGCGCTCTCGCCGTTGCCAGCGCCGCTGTAGCGGAACTCATCGCTGGTGGCGAACAAGCGCCGCATCCGCTCGCTTTTTTCGGCATCCAGGTCAAACACCCGCGCGGCAGTTTCCGCATCGACCGTCGCTGGTTCGATGTTCGTTTGTTTGAGCGCAGTCTTTAGCTGTACCACTCGCGAGGCATCGGAAAAATATTCTCGCGGCGCCAGCTGATCACGCCGCAATTTGCGCAGCAGTTCGTCCCTTTCGTGCTGCAGTTGTGCGGCACGCAAAGCCGCCCGATTGGACGCGCGCACATTATGCACCTTCCAACCCATCAGTCCCAGGGCAAAAGTGAACGGAAGAAGTTGCGCCAGCCAAAATTCCTTTCGCGCATAAACAGGCGCAAAGCTGGACACGATTTTGCCGCGGTCGTTAATTTGATGCAAAATATCCTGCGCTTTTTGCTGTCCACCAAGGGCGGGCAGGGTTGATGTTGCCGGGGTAGTTCCAGCGATCGCCGGGGCAGCCGGAGCATTTCCTTCCACAATTAACGGTACTGCTTCGCTATGCAGCGTTACATACTTTTCTTTTACCGGATCGAAATAACTGAAGGCCAGCGGCGGAACATTTGTCAACTTCTCGTTAGGTGAAACCACCAGTTCGAATGTTTTCGTTCCGCTGATTCCTACGTCGTCATCCTGCTTGAAATTTGATGACGGCGGATATTTGTGCCAGCCGCGCTCGTCACTTAGCTCTGGCGCATCCATCCGGTCGAAGTTCCCGCGTCCGGAGATCGCTGCCTTAATCGTGATCGGGTCGCCTATCTG
>DATHGV010000152.1:0-3826 GCA_035490135.1 Candidatus Methylomirabilota bacterium | reverse complement strand
TTTATCCAATCTGATTCATTCGTGTTTATTCGTGTTGATTCGTGGTTGCTGAAATTAGTTGAATCAGACCGTGGAAGTGATCCGGCTCTTCAAACTGCTCGACCGCAATCAACGGAACACTTTCCTCGCTTGTTTCCTCGGATGGGCGCTGGACGCGTTCGATTTTTTTCTGCTGACATTCGTGATCGTGCCGATGGCGCGTGATTTCGGCACGAGCGTTGCCGATCTCAGTTATGCCATCACGATAACGCTGGCGATGCGCCCCGTGGGCGCGTTCATCTTCGGTTTGCTGGGCGACCGCTTCGGACGGCGCATCCCGCTCATGATCGACATTGTTTTTTATTCGCTGATGGAATTGCTCACTGCGTTTTCACCGAATTACACCTGGTTGCTGATTTTTCGTGCGCTTTACGGGATCGGGATGGGTGGCGAATGGGGACTCGGCGCATCGCTGGCGATGGAAACTCTGCCGACCGCTGCGCGTGGGTTGTTCTCGGGAATTTTGCAGCAGGGATACATGTTTGGATATTTATTCGCCGCGCTGATTTATGGAGTTGTGTTCCCGTTGTTCGGTTGGCGCGCATTGTTTGTAGTAGGTGCGCTGCCGGCGTTGCTCGTGATTTATATTCGGGCGCGCGTTCCCGAGTCGCCAGTCTGGTTACGACAGAGATCGAAAGTGAACTTCTGGGCGAGCCTAGGCGACATCCTGAAGCGGCACTGGCTGCTGTTGATATACGTCATTCTGTTGATGACAGCGTTCAACGCCATGTCACACGGGACCCAGGACATGTACCAGACCTTTTTGGGCGAACAGCGTGGGCTCAGCGTGAAAGAAAAATCGATTATTGGAATTATCTATGCCGTAGGCGCGATCTGCGGCGGGATGTTAGTCGGCCATCTTTCGCAAAAGTTCGGCCGTCGCCGATTGATCGTTGTCACTGCGATATGCAGTATCATTTCAATTCCTGCGTGGGTTTTCTCGCCTGGATTGTCGATGCTGGTGGCCGGCGGGTTCCTAATGCAATTCACCGTGCAAGGCGTCTGGGGAATCGTGCCAGTGCATTTAAATGAACTGTCGCCAGGTGAAGTGCGCGGCACGTTTCCGGGATTCGCTTATCAGCTTGGAAATCTTTTTGCGGCCAACACCGCCGTGGTAGAAGCGCGACTGGCCGAGCATTTCCGCGATACTACTGGCCACCCCGACTACGCGAAGGCCCTTGCTTTGTTCACGCTGGTGACTGCGCTCGCGTTGATCATTATCGCGGCAATTGGACCCGAACAGCGTGGGAAAGAATTTTAGCGATGCGGAGCAGTCGGCGCCAACCCAGTGCTGCCGCTGGAAGATTCCGTCGATTGTTGGAATTGTGAAGCGAGTTGAGGGGAACCCTTGTACACGCCGGCGCCGTAGCGTTGCTCGACAATCGCTTCCGCAATTCTGTCCGCGAGCAATTCCCGATACTCCCAATCGCGCGCCTGGCCGCCTTCACTGCGATTACTCAAGTAACCGCATTCCACCAGCACGGCCGGACACGTCGCATTGCGCAGGACACGAAAATTTGCCGTGTGGATTCCACGATTTGCAGAGTGGGGGATCGTCATCAGCTTTTCCTGGATCCGGGTGGCAATATCGAATGACACGCCGGAATGATAATACGTCTCAAACCCGCGAGTGCCCCGCTGTCGCGAATCGTTAAAATGTATGCTGACGAAGATTGCGTTCTTCTGTGAATTCTCAATTGTCACGCGTTCATCAAGCGGGATGAAAACATCCGAGGAACGAGTCATCACCGTTTTTAGTTGGGATTCGCGCAGTTTGCGATTGAGACGCTCCGCAACATCGAGAGTAACCAGCTTCTCCGGTGGACCAGAGCGCCGATACGCGCCGCTGTCTTTGCCCCCGTGTCCGGCGTCGACCACCACGGTACTAAAAGTCTTGGTCGTGTTTTTGACTGCAGCATGCCGCATACTTGCGCAGGCAGGTAGCAAAGCGACGCATGCAAGCGTAACGATACGATTTAACAAGCTAGGCATCCTAATCCTAATAGCCAAAAACACGCGATCTACAAAAAGGTTTCTACCCAAACTCAAGTGAGACCGCAGCGTTCTACCAGCGTTCATTTGTTTCTCCCAATTGCATATAAAATCACTTGTGTTTTGCGCCGCTGCGCTTAAAGCCTTACCACTTTTATGATGATCCGATTTGCAATTGTTCCATTGCTCCTGGCACTGAACTTTTCGATGTGCAAAAAGCACGAAGATGTCTCCGAGAACCCTCAGCCGGCATCCGCCTCATCACCAGCGCCGGGAGCAACAGCTGGCGGCAGTCCCGGCGTCGCGCCGGTGGCGGCGTCTCCCAAAATTACGAAGCCGGTCGTCGATCAAACGGCTCAGACGATTATTTTTTGTTATCATCTTTTGGTGGACAAGATCCGCTATCCGGGAACTGAGATCACGCCGGCTGCGTTTGAAGCGCAGATGAAGCAATTGAAGGACGCCGGTATTACGGTCATTTCGATGCAGGATTTACTTGCATGGAAGCGCGGCGAAAAGAACATACCGCCGCGATGCGCAGTCATTACCTTCGATGATGGCTATAAATCGCAATACGAAGTCGCGTGGCCGATCCTGAAGAAGTACGGCTATCCGTTCACCATGTTCATTTACACGGAAGGCGTGCGCGGTGGATCGTTAGGCGGAGGAGGAGCGATCACATGGGAGCAGCTTGCCGATATGCGCGACAACGGCGTCGACATCGAGGCGCACTCCGCGACCCACCAGGACTTGCGCGAAGGGCATACCATCACGCTCGCCAGCCCTGGCGGGAAGAAAACGAGGACAAAACTCACCGGACCCCAGTATGAGCAATTGGTGCAAAACGAAGTGGTCGGCTCCAAGCAACTGCTCGAGCAGCGGCTCGGCATCAAAGTGAATTGTTTTGCCGTGCCGTTTGGGAATTACAACGAGCATGTGAAAGAGCTTGCGCGAAATTCCGGTTACGAAGCGATGTTCACTGTTTATGGCCAGCCCTTCACGTTTACTTCGCCGCTCGATGCGATTGGTCGTTACGCGATAGAAGCGAACAAGCCCAAGGTGTTCGAGGATGCGGTAAAAATGATTGGCGCATCGACGAGCGGCGGCGCGCCCGTAGCTGAAGTTGGCGCCAAAGATCTCTCGACTCAGCCTGCAGACGGCGAAACGGTGCGCAACGCACTCCCGCTGATCAAAGCCAATCTCAGCGGGATCGGGCAGATCGAACCCGGCAGCGTGCAAATGCGTGTGAGCGGCCTCGGCGTGGTGCCGGCGACCTACGATCCCAAAACGGGCACCGTCTCGTACCAAGTCACTCAAAAATTACGCGAGAAATCATGCAGCGTTTTTGTCACCGCGAAATCCCAGGGAAAGAAGGTCGAAGCGCACTGGACGTTTGGGATTGAGGAGAGCCCAGCACGAGCGGTACCGCCAGCAGCGCAAACGCCAAAGAAATAAATGCGCGGTGCCAAGGAGCGGCAGTTTCCAAACTGCCGTGGGCATCTGGAGATCGCCACTCCTTGAATGACGCGGCGCTTACAACTGCATGTTTCCACAACTTAGCGACAAGCTTCAGGAAATTTTCAAGGACCTGCGTGGGCACGGCGTTATCAGCGAAGCCAACGTGGACGCTGCGTTGCGTCAGGTGCGCCTCGCGCTCCTCGAAGCTGATGTAGATTTTCAGGTCGCCAGAAAATTCATCGGGCGGATAAAAGAAAAAGCGCTCGGCGAAACTGTTCTCCGCAGCATCACGCCCGGTCAGCAGATCGTGAAAATTTTTCATGACGAATTGACTGCG
>DATHGV010000151.1:0-4974 GCA_035490135.1 Candidatus Methylomirabilota bacterium | reverse complement strand
GTGGTGTTGAGGTCAACGGTTTAGCTTTTGCTGCGTCTAAATTCGCAGAAGCTAATTTTTTGGAGGATTCATGAATAAAGGAATATGGACTATTGCAGGCGGCACCGCCGCGCTGTGCGCTGCATTGATAGCGACGCCGGGATATACGGTTGCTCAGCGAGCACACGTGCCTGGCACCCAGGAAATGCCTGAACCCGAGGTGCGTGATTTCAATGTGATGTTCGGTGAGGAAGGCGGAAGCTGGCTGGGCGTTGAAACCCGGGAAGTCACCAGCGACAATGCCAAGGAATTAAAATTGCCAGGCGAGCGCGGAGTGGTGCTGGGCAGAATTGCTACCGACAGTCCCGCGTCGAAATCCGGACTTCGCGAAAATGATGTGGTTACGGAAATCAATGGGCAGCAGGTGGAAGGCGCGATGCAATTTCGGCGCATGATTCGCGAAATTCCTGCCGGGCGGAGCGTGCAGCTTACCGTGTGGCGCGACGGACGCACGCAGAAAATCAACGTCACGTTGGGCAAGGCTGAAGAATTGCGACGGAACATGACGAGAGTGGCGCCCGGTATGCCTGGGACGTTCGCGTTTCACGTGCCGGACTTTCCGGACCTTCCGGAAGTGGCGGAGATTCCGGAGATGCCGTCGATGGAGTTTGATGGCAATATGCTTTACGCTGGCCATCCGCGACTGGGCATTGACGCCGAGGACCTCGCTGGACAGCTAGGATCATTTTTTGGCGCTCCGGACGGTGAGGGCATTCTGGTGCGATCCGTAAATTCGGGTTCGCCGGCGGAGAAGGCGGGGGTGAAGGCCGGCGATGTGATCACTTCGCTGAATGGCGAACGCATTCGTTCGGTGGGCGACCTGCGTCAAAAGCTTGCTGCACAGCACGGCGAAAAGGATAAAGACGCCGAGAGTAAAGACAAAGAGAGCAAAGACAGAACTCGCACGGTAAAACTGGGCGTACTGCGTAACAAGAGCGAAATTTCTCTAAATGTGGAGTTGCCTGCACCTGCAACGACGACGAGACACGTTATCGCGCGTCGTACAAATATCTAGACAGGAAGTTAGAAAAGGCCCGGACATTTTTAGGTTCGGGCTTTTTCATTTTCAGAACATTGCTAATTTGATAGCGCACTGATTAGGATTTTTCGCCGCCACGATATTTCCTGGCAAGGCGAACAGGCCTCCGCAGCGATGCGAAACGCCCGTCATGGTTTTTTTCCACGCCAGCGGGCCAATCTTCCTGGGTGGGCGAGAAGGTAAGGCGAAGCAAGTAACCTAATCCTGCAACTACGCTCCCACGCATACGCACGCGATACAGAGCGCGCGCGAATAATCCCGGTGGTGTCTGCCCAGCGGAAGGCAGCCACCTCGTAATTTTCGCAGCAAGTTGCGAGGCCGATCGATCCGATTGCAACGTCGCCTGTACATTTTGCGGCAGAGCAGCGTGGAGCAGATTGCCTGCCAGTAGCAGGCCGGTATGCAACATACGCTCCGCGCCCACAGCCCGCGCAGTGGCGAAGGTGCGCTCCCAATTCAAAGAGGTTTGTCGCGCTACGAAGGCGGCAACATCGGCGACCAGCGATAAACGCTCCCAAAGATGCTTGGCGCCGTGAATACAAATCAGGAGTAGCTCATCTTCGATGGCCAGAGCGGGAATGTGGTGACCATCGACGCTCACATATTGTCGCCGCGCGAAGAATTCTTCGATGGGAAGCCCGCGAGGAAAGTAACGCAGGGTGCGTTCGGTATGGAGCTCTACAAGGAGCGGAGCTGCGGTTCGAACGAAAAGATATTGGCCAGGAATTTTTTGCGAGCTGATGGCCTCGACAGGAATTTCGGGCTGGTAGCCGGCGGAAATCATTCGCTCGGTGGCGCGAAGGATGTCTTTTTGGCGGACGAGAAAGTCGAGGTCGCCATATTGCCTAGCGCCGGTGTCGCCGTAAGCGCGCAAAGCCAGAGTAGGACCTTTTACCAGGACAGTATCCAATCCGGCGTCGCGAAATTGATCAACCAATCGAAATAGCTCGGCGGTCATCTGTAACGCGGACAGCACTTGCGCGCGGTGAAGTTCGCGGATTTTGTCTGCGAACTCCGGTGGCACGAGATTTTCCTGGAGCTGGGCCACAGCAGACGCGAGCGGCGAAATGACACCATGTTCTTGGGCCAAGGCAAATAGCGCGAGCCAAGATATCTCGCGGAGCGACGCGGAAAGTGTGGATGAGTCGGCATGAGGAGAGGCGCACTGCAGCAGGGCGGCCCATTCTGGTGAACTGGGGTCGCCGGGCAGATTGCTTTGAATATTCTTTGCGTCAGTAGATTGCAAAAGAAGGACTCCAGGACTCCGCAGCCTAGTGTACGCGACAGTCTTTATCGCTGTAATGAGACAAAATTCCCCAAGTTACAACCGCCTGCGGCGCAGTCATGACGCAAACCGCATCGATGTTTGCCAGAGCAAGTAAAAAAGGCCGGTCCCGTGGTGCGGAACCGGCCTTGGAAAAAGCAATCTATCAATTCTTCTTTTTACGCGTATTTACTTTCGTGTCGATGCCGGGCTGAATTTGCTGCAGGGCTTCGAGACCAAGCTTGGCCTGTGCTCCATAGCTATTGGGGCCGCCATTGGGATCAAGTTCCACGGCTTTTTGATAGGCTTCAACGGTTCCTGGCTGAATGATGAACTCCAGCTTGTCGCCGTTTTTCTTGGTCTCCATCGAACCTACCAACGCAGCGCCCAACAAATACCAAACCTGGGGGTTTTTTGAATCGAGCTCACTGGCTTTCTTCAAAGGCTCGACGGCTTCTTTCAAACGGCCGGCGTTGTACAAGCTGATACCGAAGTTGCGCCACGCCGTAGCGGCATTGGGAGGGTCGAGTTCCGCGCTTTTGGTGTAGGAAACGCGCGCGTCGTCAACCTTGCCGCTTCGCGCCTGGACATTCCCCAGGTTGTTGTAATAGCCGGGGACGTCCGGCTTGGCGGCGATAGCTTGTTGATACGCGTTAATGGCGTCGTCGTTGCGCCCGGCGAGGTCATAGGCTTCCGCGAGCTTGGCCCAAAGAATATGGTGATTAGCATCTTTTTCCGAAGCTGCCTTTTGCGCGGCAGTCAATTCCGCGATGGCCTGATTTCCAAGATCGGTGACTTTGGCTTTCGCCGCGTCACGTTGATCGGCGGGAGCTTTACCTGCATCTTCTTTGGCTTTGCGTTCCTGGTCCAAAAGCGCGACGCCGGCTGCGAAATGCTGCTTCATGCCTTCGAACTTGGCCTTTTCTTCTTCCTGTTTTTTGATCTGCTCGGTGGCTGCCGCACCCTGTTTAGAGACGATGTCTTTAAAATTGAGATCCGCCTTAGCCTCCTGGCCGCCTTGCACCTGAACCTTGACTTCGAACGGTTTATTGGGAGCGGGTAGGACCACGAATACGCTATAAACTCCCGGCTTAAGGTTGCGAAAACTGTAATTGCCACTTTTATCGGTTTTCGAGTCCTGCTTCACGCCTTGATCGCTTACCAGCTGGATCGGAATATCAACCCAAGGCTTAGCGGTAACATCCAGGATTTGTCCGCGAACCACACCATCGCCTTGCGCAGCGGCGTGCGGAACCAGCACAGACACAAATAGCGCAACCGCGCAGAAACTTAACAGCCACGAACTCGCGAATTTCTTGCTCATGCTCGATTCTCCTTTGCAACAGGCCTACCGCCCGGGCGAGGCGCGCACCATTATCACTGGATTCGGGGCTGGATTCAAAGGTCAGGAGTGGGCTGCGGCGCCACGCTGAGAAATGGGATCGCTTGCGCCAACCTCAGCGAAAGCACGCATACGCAGCAAACAACTGTCGCATACACCGCAAGGGATATCCTCACTCTGGTAGCACGACCAAGTTAGATGCAGCGGGGCGCCCAGCTCGATGCCCTTGCGAATGATTTCGCTTTTCTTTAAGGCGATCACAGGCGTGGCGATTTCAATATTTGTTTCTGGGCGAGTGCCCACGTGAATCAGTTCCTGAAAGACGCGATAATATTCCGCGCGGCAATCGGGATAGCCGGAGCTGTCTTCCGCGACCGCGCCGATGTAGATGGAGTGAGCGCCGATGACTTCAGCCCAGCTGACCGCTACGGAAAGAAAATGGGCGTTGCGAAAAGGCACATAAGTGACGGGTATTTCGTTGGCGCCAGGGCTGACAGAAACGTGCTGATGCTCCGGGACGGCGATGCTCCGGTCGGTAAGTGCGGAGCCGCCGATGGCTCGAAAATGATCCAGTTGAACTACCAGCCGTTTCTGAACATGATAAAAATCGGCGATGGATTCGAATGCTTGGCGCTCGCGCTTTTGCGTGCGCTGCCCATAACCGGCGTGCAGTAACGCGACGTGTTCCGCGCCGTGAGCCTGTATGGCAATGGCCGCGCATACGCAGGAATCCATGCCACCGCTGAGCAGCAAGACTGCTTCGACGTTTTGCGACTTTGAGTCAGGCATTTTTCAAACGCCTTTCGTGGCCGGATCCCATACGAACTTGTGCAACTGTAAAGCCAATCTCACGGGCAGAGAATCCTCGAGTATCCATTCGACTAATTTGCGGGGCTCAAGGCCGGGCCATTTGCGTTCCGGGCCTTCGAAGACCGGCGAGAACAGGACTTGGTGGACGCGTTCGCACAAGTTGTGCTGCGTAGTAAATTCTCGCGCGAACTCATAATCGCGCCGCGTGGAAAGCACGAATTTTATTTCGTCGTTTTTGCTAAGCGCTTCGAGGTTATGCATTTCAAAAGTGTGTGGCTCGCCGGAGTCGGGGCATTTCACATCCACGATCTTAATCACTTCGCGCGGCAATTTGTCGAGGAAGCGCTCACCGCTGGTTTCGATCATTACGGTGTACCCGGAAGCGAGCAATTGCTGAGCCAGCGGGTAAATTTCCTCTTGAAGCAATGGTTCGCCGCCGGTTAATTCCACTAGCGGCACCGCGACAATGGAACTGCTTGG
>DATHGV010000150.1:0-7716 GCA_035490135.1 Candidatus Methylomirabilota bacterium | reverse complement strand
TTCACATCCGGAAAGCCGGGACGAAACAACCGGCGATTCACCATGACCGCTCCTGTTCAACTGGGGTGGTTTAAGTACCTATGAGCGTATGATGCATGCCGTCTCGCACGGGTTACAGTACTTCGCAGGAAACCGGCACCTAACATTAGACGCGCAAATTCCTCCCAGCGAGGTAGCAGGAGCGCAGGTTACTCATCGTTAGGCTGTTCAACTCAGCGCCACCAAAAACCAAAAAACCGTTAGCTCTGATCAATTTGTGTTCCGAGTTCATCTATTGACAGGTCGCGTAACTCAACACCACCAAAAATCAAAAAAACGCGAAGGGTGCCCTATCCTTGCGCATTTTGCAAGGGGGGGTCTTGCATTTTGTCAAACCTCTTTAGAAATGTCCCCTTCCTTACCTCATTAGAAATGTCCCTTTTTCTTTTGATTTGCCTGTTGTCGTTGGGGTGTCCGCCGGAGCGAAGCCCTGCGCCGCGGTTTGTGCGGCGCGTTTAGGGCGAAGCGGAGGCGGACACCCCAACGAGTGCTGACTCCTGCGATCGATTCAATCGCGGCAACTTCATTCTCTGCTCATAGCCTTGCCGCCAGGGATGTTCCTGCGCAGATTTACTCCTTACGTGCTTGACCGGCTCGCGCGGCGCGACCGGCACCGCTCGGGGTCGCTCGACCAGATCTTCGTAGTCCATGCGTTCTCCGCGATAGTGCACTTCGACCGCTCCATCTTCCCACTCACAGACCAGTGCCTGGGCTTGCGTCGGCCCATAGCGCTTGTTTTGCGGCTTGAGCTGCAGAAAGTGTCCCCGGTACTGCGCCACCCAATCGTTGCTGATCCAGCGTTTCCGTCTCTAACCGGAAGACCTCTCTCCGCTTCGCCCTAAACGCGCCGCACAAACCGCGGCGCAGGGCTTCGCTCCGGCGGACACCCCAACGACAACAGGCAAATCAAAAGAAAAAGGGACATTTCTAATGAGGTAAGGAACGGGACATTTCTAAAGAGGTTTCACATTGTTGACATGACAGAATCCGTGACAGACGGGACGTTTTCTGTTACGGCTACTAACGCGTTACTATGACCTGATAGCTATGCTTAACCCAGGATGAAAATCTGGAAAACGTCCCGTCCGCCGCCCCTTTCTATCAATACAACCAAGCCTCTAAACCGGGAACAGAAGGAAAGTTTTCTGTTATTTAGAGCTAACTCTAATGTGAAGGCGCAAGAAACTCCGCTGGCAATGGACCTTGCGTTGGTTCGTCGGCCCAGTAAATGGTCATGATCCACCAGCGAGTGCCATCGAAGAATAGCTGGAAGCTGTTAATTCCGCGCGCAAAAGGCGCCGGATCTTTAGGATCGTGCCGGGACTGGTAGGTGCTGAAAACCTGCATAAGGCTGCCCCAGCGCTCGGCGCGTCGCGCAATTTCGCGTTCATAGAAACCGTTCTTCTTAAAATAATTTCCCGCACGCTCGATAAAGTCCTCGGGAGTCAGGACGGCGGCGTGAAGTCCACCTTCCTTTTTTGCTTCTGTTCTTATCAATCGCGCGCCGCGATAGAACAAGGAACGCATGCGATCCCAGTCGCGCTCCTGCCCCGCTGGGCCTGAGATAACATCATAGGTGGCCGCCATAATGGCGTCCGGGGAAGCAACATCCGCGGACTTGGCCTCGTGCACTTGTGTTGCTACAGGCTCTCGTGGCGAAGGAGCCGGTGTCGGCTGATTTTGGGCAAGCAGCGGAGCGAAATTCATACTCGCCAGTAGCAACGTAAGAAATGCCGGTGTCGCTTGAGGCATTCGATTCTCCCTCCTGTGGACTCTGGGGAGTGCGGACGACGCAGGATCAGCTCACGATTCGCATCCGGGCGAAAAATATACACCGGGATTATGGCGTTCTGGGGGCTTGAACGGCTAGAGAAATCCTGTGATAGCGCGAAAACGCTGCGTGAAGGACTCTAGCGGATCGATATTTTTTGTACGTTAGTATTCGCTGCAGCGTCAGGCGGGAATTATTTCGGCGCCGGATTGCGGAACGATGCGCTTGACCGCGATGTTCGCTCCGGCAAGCGCGTGCACCACCTGACTTTGCCGCAGGCGCGAAGCGTCGTACTCGAAAGTGATCAGGTTGTGCGCTTCGTCATGGCGGAAACGGCGGAGTCCATAGGTATTGGCGAATTCCGCCAGGTCGGCTAATTGCTTGGCGGTCAATGGGGATTGCAGTTCAAAGGTAATCTCGACGAGTGTCATAGGTGGAAATTATACCAGCGAGTGCAAATTCGATCGCGGCACCCTCGAAGCCCAACCCAAGACCCAGGTTCATACCTCAACAGCGAACCTGGACACCCTCCGCGCGTTTTTAATCCCGGAGATGTGAGCGCTTGTGGTGTTACGCAATGCGAGCGCGATTCATCTAACATAGTGTTATGACCGACGCCGCGGATTCTTCAAATATAAAAAATGTGGGATTGCCGATTCTGGGCGAGGGTGTGCGCGAGAAGGATCCTGTATGTGGCATGACCGTGGATCCGGGTAAGGCGGCTGCGAAACAAGACTTTCGAGGCCACACCTATTATTTTTGCTCCAAGCGTTGCGCGGAAAGATTCGCGAAGGAGCCTGAAAAATTCTTAGCGGCACCGGGAAGCGCCGGGATGGAAACCTCGCACAGTGGCGATACCGTCCGAGGTGTTGCCGCCGTTCGTCGTGGCCCTTCTGTTGGGGCCGGGCTGAGTGAAAAAACGCCGGTCGCGTTGCAGCCCAGTTCGGAAGCTACCGAAACTATTGCCGCGAAATCCGCGCAGTACACGTGCCCAATGCACCCACAAATTCTGCAAATTGGGCCTGGGTCTTGTCCGATTTGCGGCATGGCGCTGGAGCCTGTGGAAGTGTCGCTGGAAGCGGAAGCCGATCCCGAATACGAGAGCATGTCTCGCAGGCTGTGGGTGAGCGCGGCTTTCTCGATCCCGCTGCTAGTGATTGCCATGGGCGGGGACTGGCTGCCGCTGCCGTTCTCAGCTGAAACGCGCAATTGGCTTGAAATGGCGCTGGCAACACCGGTGGTGTGGTGGGGCGGCGCGCCATTTTTTGAGCGCTTCTGGATGTCGCTGGTGAATCGCAGTCCGAATATGTTCACGCTGATCGGACTGGGCACCGGCGCGGCGTATTTGGATAGCCTGGCCGCGACAATTTCCCCGCAGATTTTTCCGGCGTCGTTTCGCGATGCCAGCGGCGCGCCCCCGGTTTATTTTGAAGCAGCAGCGATAATCACCACGCTGGTGTTGTTGGGGCAGGTGCTGGAATTGCGCGCGCGGCAAAAGACAAGCGGTGCGATTCGGGCGTTGCTGCGTCTGGCTCCGCATCAGGCGCATTTGGTTGCAAGCGATGGCAGCGAGCGGGACGTCTCATTGAATGAAGTGCAACGAGGCGAGCGGTTGCGAGTGCGTCCAGGCGAGCGCGTGCCCACCGACGGCGTAGTGCTTGAAGGGCAAAGCGCCATTGATGAAAGCATGTTAACCGGCGAGATCATGCCGGTGGAGAAGTCTCCGGGAGACCCGGTAACCGGCGGAACGCTGAACGCCAGCGGCAGCTTCGTGATGGAAGCGCGGCGCGTGGGTAGCGAAACGATGCTGGCTCAAATTGTGAAGCTGGTCAGCGAAGCGCAACGCAGCCGCGCTCCCATGCAGCGGCTGGCGGATAAGGTGGCGGCCTATTTCGTGCCCGCGGTGGTAGCCGCGGCAGTGTTCGCGTTTGTGGCGTGGGTAGTATTCGGCCCGCAGCCGCGATTCGCTAACGCGCTGGTCAGCGCCATTGCCGTAGTAATTATTGCCTGCCCTTGCGCGCTAGGATTGGCCACGCCGATGTCCATCATGGTGGCCGTCGGGCGCGGCGCGCACGCGGGCGTGTTGATTCGAAGCGCGGAAGCGCTCGAGACTCTGGCGAAGGTCGATACGCTGGTGATCGATAAAACTGGCACGCTAACCGAGGGGAGACCGCAAGTGGGCGCGGTGGAGCTTGCGCTGGGTAGCCCCTATACGAAGGATGCGTTGCTATCGTTAGCAGCGAGCCTGGAGCGGGGGAGTGAGCATCCTTTGGCACGCGCCATTGTGCAGGCTGCCGCTGAAAAAAAGTTGCCGCTGACGGAGGCCGTCAATTTTTTAGCGACTCCGGGCGGAGGCATCGAGGGAGAAGTCCTAAATAAGCGGGTGGTCGTGGGCACGGATAGATTTTTACGTGCTCGCGCCGTGGAGTTTTCTGCCGTGGCGTTTTCCAAAATTCAAATAGATCAGTCCGCGACCGCCGTGTACATCGGCATTAATGGACGAACGGAAGGTGTATTTTTACTGACCGATCAAATTAAGCCCTCGGCTGCCGAAGCGCTTAAAGAATTGCGCACCGAAGGGTTGCGCATTGTGATGCTGACGGGCGATAGGCGAGAGACGGCCATGAGCGTTGCAGGGCGATTGGGAATTACGCAGGTGGAAGCCGGAGTCCAGCCGCAACAAAAAAGTGAAATTATAAAACGCTTACGTGAAGAGGGGCGGGTTGTGGCTATGGCCGGCGATGGAATCAATGACGCGCCCGCGCTGGCCGCCGCTCACGTGGGAATCGCGATGGGCACGGGCACAGATGTAGCGATGGATACAGCAGGAATTACGCTGGTGAAGGGCGATCTGAGCGGCATTGTACGCGCGCGCCGGTTGAGTCGCGCGACGATAGGGAATATCAAGCAAAATCTGGCGTTTGCTTTTGTGTACAACGCGTTGGGAGTGCCAATTGCCGCGGGAGTTTTTTATCCCGCTTTTCACTGGCTACTCAGCCCCATGCTGGCGAGTGCGGCAATGAGCTTCAGCTCGGTTTCGGTGATAGCCAACTCATTGCGATTGCGAAAGGCTTCGCTTTAATCCCATCGGCGAAGTGATCACCCTTCATTTCGGCGCTGCGAACGGTTCGGTGTTCGATTCCGCGACCGTGTGTCCCAATATCGATCCCCTGCGAGGCCCCGCAAAGTCTGGTGTTCAACGCAACCCTCGTATAACTGAAGACTTATACAAAGCCAGAGTAGGCCACAGTAGGGAAGACCGCTTGCATTGGTCCCGATGGACGGTAGTGTGTCACGGGGAGGCCCAATGCGAAATTTCTGGCAAGACATACGCTACGCGGCGCGAACGCTGAGCAACGCGCCAGCATTCACGATCATCGCAGTGGTAGCCCTGGGTCTCGGGATGGCGGTGAACACCACCATCTTCAGCGTAATTAATGGCATGTTGCTCCGGCCGATGCCTGTGCCGCATGCCGAACAGTTGGCGGTTCTGGCGATGCAACAGAAAGGCATGCCCGAATTTCAGAGGTTTTCCTACCCGCTCTATCAAGATGTCGCCCGTCAAACCAATGTTTTTAGCGACGTGTTTGCCTATCGCGTCACGCTTGCGGCCTTGTCCGCCGACCACAAAGTCGACCAGGCCGTTTTGACGCGTGTTTCGGGGAATTATTTTTCTGCGCTCGGCATTCAAGCAGCGGCCGGACGTTTGATTTTGCCCCACGAAGGGCAAACTCCCGGCGCGGATCCGATCTTGGTCCTGGGGTATTCGTACTGGAAGAAACGATTTGCCGGCGATGCCCAAGTAATAGGAAAGCATGTGGAGGTCAACGGACATCCGGTCACGGTCGTCGGTGTAGCGCCGAAAGGCTTTCACGGAACCTACGCCATTCTCGATTCGGATGGCTACGTTCCCTTGAGCGCGGCTCTTGGCTCCAAGGGAATGGAGGAAGATTCCGTCCAACAGCTATGGTCGCAACGGGGTGATCGTAGCTTGGCGTTATTGGGAAGACTGAAGAGCGGTGTCAGTCTTAAACAGGCGGAAGCGTCTTTAGCTGTCACTGCGCAGCAGCTAGCCGAGCGATACCCGGCAACGGACAAGGACATAAAGATCTCCGCATTTCCGGAGAAACTGGCGCGGCCGGAACCCGACCCGGATAATTCCCTGCCCAAGATCGCAATAGCGTTCACCATCCTGGCTGCTCTCGTACTGTTCGTAGCGTGTTTCAATATTGCCAACGTGTTGCTAGTGCGGGCTACGGTGCGCCAGCGGGAAATGGGAATCCGCGCCGCGTTGGGCGCCGGCCGCTGGAGACTGGTGCGGCAACATTTGACGGAAAGCATGCTTCTTGCGTTGTTGGGCGGCGGCGCGGGCTTGCTACTGGCCAACTGGGCGGCCGGGTTTTTGAGTTCGCTACCTCTCGGAACGAATCTGCCGATAACTTTTAATTTCGAGCCGGACCTGCGCGTGTATGCCTATGCTCTTGCCAGCGTGCTGCTGAGCACCGTGGTTGTAGGACTAATTCCGGCTTTACGCGTGGCTCGCTATGACGTCAACTCCGTGCTGCGTGAAGGTGGCCGCACCGCGTCGGAAGGCCGGCGGCGACACATCGCCAGAAATACGTTGGTGGTGGCGCAGTTGGCAGGCTCCTTGTTGCTGCTGATCGTTGCGGGACTCTTTGTGCGCAGCCTGGATAAAGCCCAACAAATATATATGGGCTTCGATCCGAATCACGTCCTGAATTTCTCGCTGGACGTTCAGCAAGTGGGATTCGACAAAGCCCACGGGGAACAATTCTTCCGGCAAGTAGACGAGCGCATTCGCGCGATTCCTGGCGTGCTCTCCGTGGCGCAAGCCTTCGTAGTGCCGATGGGAGTAGTCAGCACGGATGGTGCGGTGACCGTGGAAGGCCGTCCCGTCGAGCCTGGCGAGCATGTTCCCACCGTGATGTATAACGACGTGACACCCGGCTATTTCGATACTTTGCGAATGCCCATAGTAGCCGGGCGCACATTCACGGAGGCCGATAACGAAAAAGCGCCGGCGGTGGCGATCATAAATCAGACCATGGCGAGACAATTCTGGTCGAGTGAGAACGTGCTGGGAAAACGTTTCAGTATTAAGGGGCCAACGGGCCCATTCATCGAAGTGGTGGGCGTAGCTCAGGACGGGAAATATAAGAGCATCGTTGAGGATCCGATGCCTTTTTTCTATTTGCCGCTGAATCAGGTTTACGTGGATTTTCGCACTGTACACGTTCGAACTTCATTGCCACCCGAAAAATTGCAGCGTGATATTGAATCCAGCCTCCATATGCTCGCTTCGGATATTGCTGTGAAAGAAATGCAAACCATGACGCAGTCGCTGCAGGGCCTCAACGGATTTTTCCTTTTCCGGTTCGGCGCGCAATTGACCTCCACGATGGGGCTGCTGGGACTAATTTTGGCGGTGGTGGGAGTCTATAGCGTGGTGTCCTATGCGGCTGTGCAGCGCACGCATGAGATTGGGATTCGCATGGCATTGGGAGCCGCGCCGCGAGATATTCTGCGGATGGTCTTGCGGCAAAGTGTCGTCATCGTAGGGGTGGGATTAGGCGTGGGGCTGGCGGCGGCGTTGGCCGGAACGCGCGCGATTGCCAGTTTGATCGTAGGAGTGCGCCCCACGGATGCGGTCACCTTCGTGACGGTCGTGGCCCTGTTGGCGGCGGTTGCTTTGGTGGCCTGCTGGATACCGGCGCGCCGTGCCACGCGCGTTAGTCCATTGCTAGCGCTGCGTTACGAATAAACGTTCGCCCGTCATTAAAATGACGCAGGATTGTTGTGGTCAGGCCGACGTTAAGCGGCGACTCCTCCCTTCCGTGGCGCCCCGTGACCTGTCCAAACCCTTAGGAAATCGTCTAACCCGCTAA
>DATHGV010000149.1:0-4483 GCA_035490135.1 Candidatus Methylomirabilota bacterium | reverse complement strand
CCCAACCCTAGGTACGCGTAACCCATCGCGCTTCCGCGGCGTGCTTCGAACCAGCGTGTTACCAGCACTTGATTGGCAATCGGACCGGCCAGTACGTAACCGAGGACTTCTGTAATACACAACACTTCGTAGTGCCAGAGCTTGCTCATGAATCCCATCATCACCAGTGAAGTGCCAACCAGGCCGAGTCCGGCCAGGATGACCCCTCGGGCACCAAGTCGATCGATCACCGCACCGGCCACCAATCCGAAAGGCAAACCAACGATCAGGAACCCCAGCAGAAAACCCTGAGTTAGCTGCGCGCGCGTGAACCCCAAGGCCTCCGCGAGCGCGGGATAAAAAACTGGAAACCCATAAAAAATGATGCCTACCGCGAAAAATAGATTCAGAAATGCCGCAACTACAATCCACCAGCCGTAAAAAATTCGTTTAGATCCGTCTGTCATGGGCAGTTCACGCATACCTCGGGCTACGGAAACATATGCGACCGCGACAGTTTTGTCCAAGTTCTTTCGGCTAGTGAGGTGCTGGCGCTGGTGATAAAATCGCCGCGCTCGCGAGGTCCTTCTTAGCCACAAGGCCACTAGCGGTTCGAAATCTTGTGACCCTGGCGAATATTTACTAACAGCCGTTATGTGAGCCTCGGCAATAATGACCGCAGGAAATCACTGACCCGCATCATGACGTCAGTCATCTTTTTTCGAACTGAATGTACACGTTGGCTGGTGTTGATCGCGACCGCTCTCGCCCTCGCCGTCGTCACTATTCTTGCGCAAGCACAACAACCCAACCCGGTGCGCGTAGTTGCCCCAAGGGGCCGCGACTGGCCCAGCTATGGCAGTTCCCCGGAAAATGATCATTACTCTCCGCTGGCGCAAATCAATCGCAACAATGTGGCGCAACTGAAAATCGCATGGACCTTCGATACCGGTGAAGAAGGTGGGCTGCAAACCAGCCCGCTGATTCTCGATGGGGTGTTGTACGGAATTACTCCTTCACAAAAAGTTTTTGCACTGAATGCCGCCACCGGCGAGTTGTTGTGGAAGTTCGATTCTGGCGTCAAGGGAACTCAGCCCGATCGAGGGCTTGCGTACTGGGCGGATGGCCAAGATCGCAGAATATTAGTCGGAGTAATGAATTTTCTTTATGCGCTCGACGCCACCACCGGAAAGCCCATCGCGACTTTTGGAGATCACAGTCGAATCGATTTACGCGAAAATCTTGGCCGGACGCCAGCAGCTGCCCAATCAATTTATTTGACCAGCCCAGGGACAATTTACAAAGACCTGGTCATTGTCGGCGGACGCAATCCAGAGACACTCCCCGCTCCGCCCGGCAATATCCGTGCTTACGACGTGCGAAGCGGAACGCTGCGTTGGTCATTTCACACCATCCCACACCCCGGCGAGTTCGGCTACGACACCTGGCCGAAAGATGCATGGAAGACCAGCGGAGCGGCCAACAATTGGACCGGCATGGCCCTCGATACTCAACGTGGAATTATTTTCGTGCCGTTGGGCTCGGCGGCGTTCGACTTTTATGGCGCAGATCGTATCGGTGACGATCTCTTTGCTGATTCCTTAATTGCATTACAAGCTGACACCGGAGAAAGAATCTGGCATTTTCAAGGCGTTCATCACGATCTGTGGGATCGCGATTTCCCTGCGCCGCCCGCGTTGCTGACTATAAAACGTGGAGAGCAGCACATCGACGCCGTAGCGCAAACCACAAAACAGGGTTTCGTATATCTTTTTGATCGCGCCACGGGCCGGCCTCTGTTTCCGATCGAATCGCGAGAGTATCCCGCAAGTAACGTCCCCGGCGAAATGGCGGCTTCAGAGCAGCCGCTCCCGTCCAGCCCCGCGCCATTTGCTCGCCAAGCGCTCACCGAGGAGCTGCTTACCAATCGCTCTCCGCAAGCGCATCAGTGGGCCGTCGAGAAATTTCACAAATTTCGCAGCGACGGACAGTTCGTTCCCTTCAGCGTCGGCAGAGATACCGTCGTCTTTCCAGGATTCGATGGCGGAGCCGAGTGGGGCGGTCCCGCGGTGGATCCGGAAACCGGAATCATCTATATCAACTCCAACGACGTTGCGTGGACCGGTGCGCTCGCCGAAAATACCGGCAGAAATAGCCCGCAGAACATTTACCTGAGCCAATGCGCGGTGTGCCATGGAGACAAAAGGGCCGGCTCACCACCCGCAATACCTTCTCTAGTCGGAATAGCTGACCGTCTGTCACCAAAGCAGATCGCGCTGCTCATCAAAACTGGAAAAGGCAGGATGCCAGGTTTTCCGAATCTCGATGACGACCAGGTGTTCGCTTTGGTCGATTATCTCGCCAGCGGCGAGAATAAAGAGTTGGTGAGTTCGAAGCCTTCTCCTGTTGCGATGAAGTATCGTTTTACCGGATACAAGAAATTCCTCGACCCCGACGGATTTCCCGCGGTCGCCCCTCCGTGGGGCACTTTGAACGCCATCGATCTCAACACCGGCGCCTACCTTTGGAAAATTCCACTCGGAGAGTATCCGGAGCTCGTTGTCAAAGGAATGAAAAACACCGGTACCGAAAATTATGGTGGACCCATCGTTACAGCGGGTGGCCTTTTATTTATCGGTGCCACGAATTTTGACAAGAAGTTTCGCGCTTTCGATAAATCCAATGGCAATTTGCTTTGGGAAACGACTCTGCCATTTGCGGGCAACGCCACGCCGGCCGCCTACGAGGTCAATGGCCGCCAGTTTGTTGTCATCGCCGCGGGAGGCGGCAAAGACCCCAAGTCCGGTTCGGGCGGCGTGTATGTTGCTTTTGCATTACCGAGAGATTCGGCGAAAGAAAGCTCCGCGCAGCAGAACAAGCATTAGTATCCTTCCTGTGGACTTACAATCTCTAAAAATTGCATTCGTATGCGTCAATCTCAAGAGGCAGCAGCCAAGCGCGAAGAACACCCCGCTATAAGTCCTGTCTGACCCACATAGGAGGTGCTCGCCGGATTTAAGAACTACTTCTGCACGCTGATTTTGCCTCTGATGACATTCACTGAGGCGGGCGGAAGGGTGAAGGTGGTTTGCGTATTGGCGTCAAAAATTTTTGCGGCGGGCGGATTGTCGGGATCAGGATGACTGTTGGGGCCATCGTTGATCCAAACATATTGTTGGCTGCCGAAACTGACGAATGTGGTGGGACCGTCGAAGAACGCGCTTCTTTTTTGACCGGGCGAGTCGAAAAGCACCCGTATTGTGTGCGGGTTAGTTTCATCGCGATTAACAAGCATGATCGACCAGTTTCCATCGGGACGGTGCAGCGTGTAGGTGGTCACGAGAGCGTTGCCGTCAGCATCCTTGATATCGGTGGAGGAAGGGAACATGTGGTGCACCCCTGCGCGATGCTGCACCCACCCGAGATTGATCATATGCGCGGCGAAATAGGGCGAGGTGTAACCCTTAATGTTGTAATTTTCATCGGAGACAAAATTAGACCAGGATGACCAGCCGAGGCAGGTGTCATGAATGTCCTGCGGTTGAATCGGCGAGTGATAAAAGGCCGCACCCCCGCCTTCGAAAAAAGAACCAACGTTATCGGCGAGCCATAAGGCAGCAAAAATGGTGGTCATCGGGCCTGTGAGAGCAGCGGCAAGATGATTTTCGGTGACCATCAGCGGGACTTCTTTGGGTACACCGTCGTCGCGCCAAACCTGCAAAATGTGTTTCATCAATTGCGGCTCGGTGTACAAATCTTTCCAGGTGATGGTGCAGGGATGAAAAGGATAGTGTTCGAAGGAGACGAAGGCGAGATCGGCAAGGCGGCCGTGCCCTTTCAGGTAAGCGACAAAACGGCCCATCCACGAAGTGCGACCCTGCGCGTCTGGCCATACGCGAATGTCTTCGTTTACACCTTCGAAGACCGGGCCGCCGAGTTTTAGTTTGGGATCGACTTTATGAATGGCGGCGGCCCACTGCAAATAGAGCGCGCCGTAGTCTTCGGGCATGGCATGTTTGCCGTCGGGCTCTTCGCCCATTTCCACATAACTGATGGGATACCCGCGTTTTTCGATGTAGGCGATCTGTGCCGCGGCGTCCTCCGGGGTGCCATATAACATCGTGACGGGAATCATGGCGGGCAGATTATTCGTGAGGCCGCTTGTGAAAAAAAGATCGAAGCCGCTGTGCTGATATTTTCCTCCCTGATATACGTCCTCCGAGGAATGCCAGGGATCGATGGAAGAAGCGCAATACGTTATGGGATTGTCCCCGGGATTGCGAGACGCTTCGATAAATCTTCCAGCGTCATCGAGGGTGCCCGCCTGAATCGCTTGAATAGCGTAGCCAACGCAATTGCGTGTGTCCGACGAGTCGTGTTCATCACAGGTATTGGAGGATTCTGTCATTAGAATCCGCACATATTGTACCGGGATGGGGTTGTCGCCAAACTTCACAATCGCGCTGCCGCCTCGAGCATTTTGCATGATCGCGAACGGCAAAGT
>DATHGV010000148.1:0-2124 GCA_035490135.1 Candidatus Methylomirabilota bacterium | reverse complement strand
GACTCTCTCCGCGATTGCACGTCCATCGATTAACTTTGCCATGGTCACATCCGCGGAAGCTATCAGCGCATTTCCACCAGCGCCATCATCGCCGACTTCAGGCGCTCACGCTCGGCCTCGAATTCCTCTTCGTTCGATGTTTTCGAAACTTCGTGGGGCAGGCCAAGAATGAAGCGCACTCGGGTAAACGGACGCGGGAGGATGAATTTGTCCCAACTGGGCAGTCTCCAGCAGCGCGCGTATTCGAGGTTCAACGGCACTACGCGCGCCCCGGTTTTTTGCGCGAGCAAAATGATCCCGCCGCCGGGACGATACGCCGGACCACGCGGACCATCCGGGGTAATGACGACATCGTGACCTGACGCGATGACGTCAGCCAACTGCAACATGGCGGCCGCACCTTTGCGCGAGCTGGAGCCGCGAATGACCGAGAAACCAAACCGGCGCACCAGATTGGCCAACCAGGCGCCATCACGGCTGGCGCTAATGAGGGCCGCGCCCTGCCGCTGCGGAATAAAGCGACGAATGGCGAAGGGAAGCAGGAGAAGGCGATTATGCCAGGCCGCGCCGATGACCCGTTCCGAAACCGGGGCCTGTAGAATTTTTCCACGATCCTCGATTTCAAAACGAATGGTATGCGACCACACTTGAAGCAGGCGAAAGCCGAATGCGACAAGAATGCGCGCACGGAAACTTTCCGGGTCGAGCTTCAAATTCGCCGCCGACCAGTTTGTTGACTTTGCCAGCGGAATGCTTGCGGACTGGGCAATCCAAGTTGATCGAGAATGCGCCACACTACCGTATCGGCGATTTCGTTGGCATTTTTGGGACCACTGTAAAAGGATGGGATGGCGGGTAACACGATCGCGCCGGCTTATATCAAAGTGACGACAATGAGTGCCTGAGTGAGACTCCAAGGCGTTTCGCGTGGGACGACAATGAGTTTGCGGCGTTCCTTCAAAAAGACGTCAGCGGCGCGGAGGAGCGCGCCCTGCCCCGAACCGGTGGCAATTCGACCGAGCGTGGACATCGAGCAGGGCACAATTACCATCGCGTCGAAACGGGCGGAACCGCTAACGAATGGAACGTTCATATCGTCGTCGGGATGCTGGAGAACTTTTGGAGGAAGGCGAAAGGTCATCAGTTCGTGATCAGCGACCTGCCGGGCGTGCACGGTCATAACCAGATGGACTTCATGTTCGCTCGCGTTGATCTGTTCGAGTAAACGCTGCAAATAAATGCTGCCACTGGCGCCGGTCGCGCCGATCACAATCTTCATAGGTACCCGCTGCTTGCCAGTTTTTGCGTGAGATCGGCATGCCGTCCACGCAATTCCGCATAAATGGCTTCGTTTTCTTTCCGCGGTTCGGCCCGCGTCTTGCGATCGGTCTTGACCGCGGACTTCACAATCTTCTCCAGCGGCATTGGATCTCCCCGCGTTTGACCATAAGTCCATGCCGCTTGAATTGCTGCCCCAAGAGCTGCGCCCTCCCCAATTTTGAATCCCACCACCGGTAGCCCGAAGAGGTCGGACACGATTTGGCGCACAGTCGCACTTTTGGCTCCGCCACCGGTGATACGCAATTCATCGGCGCGAATTCCGAGCTCGACGAGACGTTTCTTTCCCTGAGCAAGGCCAACAACGATCCCTTCAATCAAGGCGCGGGCAATGTCGTGGCGATTCGTGTTGGCCGAATTCAGACCGTGAATCACGCCGCAGCCATTTGGTAAATTTGGTAGCCGTTCCCCGTCGAAATAGGGCAGGAACATCAGACCATTGGCGCCGGGCTGAGAGCGCGCCACATTTTTTTCCAGAGCGTTCATCTCCCATCCAAACAAGTCGCGAACGCGATCAACTGCGCTAGCCACATTCATCGTGCAAGCAAGTGCCAGCCAGTGATCTGTGCTATCACAAAATGCGGAAATCTCTCCTCTTGGATCGATTATTGGCGTTTCCGCAAATGCGTAAAGCGTGCCGGAAGCGCCCAGGCTCATGCTGAGTCGGCCAGTCGCGATGTTTCCGGTGCCGATCGCGCCGAGCATGTTGTCACCGCCGCCTGCGCTGACAAGGACGTCACCGAGCTGAAACTTTTCGCGCAAGGTTGAGCGCAGCAAACCGGCCGG
>DATHGV010000147.1:0-8866 GCA_035490135.1 Candidatus Methylomirabilota bacterium | reverse complement strand
CGAAAGCTGATGGCCGAGATGAAGCAGCGCTTCCCGCAAGACATGGATTACGCCATATCGCTTGACCAGACGAGCGCCGTAACGGAAGGCATAAAGGAAATTATCGAAACTCTTTTGATTGCCATCGCACTGGTGATCCTGGTGGTCTACCTTTTCCTGCAGGACTGGCGCGCTACCCTGATCCCGATGTTGGCGGTTCCCGTCTCGCTGGTGGGCACGTTTGTTCTCTTCCCGCTGTTCGGCTTTTCTATCAATACCCTTTCCATGTTCGGGTTGGTGCTGGCCGTCGGCCTGGTGGTCGACGATGCTATCGTCGTCGTCGAAGGCGTCCAACGCCACATCGACGAGGGTCTTAGTCCTAAGGACGCAGCTCGAAAAGCAATGCAAGAACTCTCGGGCCCAGTCATCGGTATCGCTCTGGTTCTCTCGGCGGTTTTCGTGCCGACAGTCTTTATCCCAGGCATCACCGGACGGCTCTACCAACAATTTGCCTTGACCATCGCAATCTCAGTGATCCTCTCAGCTTTTAACGCCCTCACGCTAAGCCCGGCGCTTGGCGCGCTACTGCTCCGGCCAAAGAAGGAAAGTCGTGGGCCGCTCGGAAAGTTTTTTGAATGGTTCAATCGCATTTTCGAACGCGCTTCCAAGCGCTATGTCCGAGTATCGGGCGGGCTAATTCGGAAGAGCGCGCTGGCGCTGGCGTTGCTTTTGGCTAGCGGTCTTGCCGGAGCTTTCTTTGGCAGCCACGTACCATCCAGTTTTCTGCCCGATGAAGACCAGGGCTATGTGTACATCAACATGGACCTTCCGAATGCCGCTTCGCTGGAGCGCACCAGCGCAGCGGCGCGACGGGTTGAGGATATCCTCGCCAACACCCCAGGCGTGGAATACACGACGAGCGTCGTTGGCTTCAGCTTGCTCAGCTTTGTCCGGACCACTTACAACGGCTTCTTTTTCGTCACGCTGAAGCCCTGGAGCAGCCGCGAAACACGCGCGGAACAATTTCAGGAAATCAAGGTGCGCTTGAACCAGCAGCTTAGCAAGCTTCCGCAAGGAACCGCTTTCAGCTTCTCACCGCCAGCGATCCCTGGCGTCGGCACTTCTGGCGGATTTCAGTTCGTGCTCGAAGACCGTGCCGGGCGGGACATCCCCTTTCTGGCAGCGAACCTGGAGAAGTTCCTGGCCGCTGCCCGCAAACGCCCCGAAATTGGCTCGATATCCACATCCTTTCTACCGAGCGTCCCGCAAAAGTTTTTGGAGGTCGACCGGCAGAAAGTACTGAAGCAAGGGGTGCCCCTCTCCGACGTTTACAGGACCATTCAGGCCTTCATGGGCGGGCTGTTCATCAACTACTTCAACAATTTCGGCCGCACTTGGCAGGTGTACGTGGAGGCCGAAGCGCCTTACCGGTCGAATATGGAGAACCTCGGGCAATTCTATGTGCGCAACAGCGGGGGTGACAGCGTTCCACTGTCCGCCCTGATGAAGTTTGAGTCGCGTTCCGGCCCCGAATTCACGATGCGTTATAACGAGTATCGCTCAGCGCAGATCAACGGCAGCGCCGCGCCGGGTTATAGTTCGGATCAGGCGACAGCGGCCCTGGAAGAAGTTTTCAGGCAGACCATGCCCCGTGAAATGGGCTACGACTACATGGGCATGTCCTATCAGGAACAGCAGGCACGGCAGGGGCTCCCGGCTTCCGTGATCTTCGGCTTCTCGCTATTGTTCGTGTTCCTAATTCTCGCGGCGCTGTACGAAAGCTGGTCGCTGCCGTTTAGCGTTCTCCTGAGCACGCCTGTCGCGGTATTCGGGGCCTTTGGGGTGTTGTGGCTGCGCCGGACCGTGCTCAGTGCTTTCTATCCGGCTTACATGGTGCAAATCGAAAACGATGTCTACTCGCAAATTGGATTAGTGATGCTCATTGGTTTGGCCGCAAAGAACGCGATTCTTATCGTGGAGTTCGCCAAGGAGGAATACGAAAAGGGAAAACCTCTGGTCGATGCTGCGCTCGAAGGGGCAAAGCTTCGTCTGCGTCCGATTCTGATGACGTCCTTTGCGTTCATCCTCGGCTGCGTGCCGCTCTGGATAGCGACCGGCGCAGGATCGGTAGCACGCCAGGTTATGGGCACTACCGTGATCGGTGGCATGCTGGCCGCAACCGGCATTGCCATATTCATAATTCCTGCGCTGTTCGTTATGGTCGAGCGTTTGGCAAAAACCCACGGCGGCGCGCACAGTGCTGCTCTTCCGGAGCCCAACCCGTCGGAGGCAGACTGACGTGAGAAGCCTTGTCGCTTTTTACTTGGTTGTGCTTCTTAGTTCTGGCTGCGCTGTCGGGCCGAACTACAAGAGACCTAGCGTAAGCGTTCCCGACACATATCGTGGAGCTATGCCGCACGAGTCACAACAGCCTGCAGCGGAATCGCTCGGTGACCAAAAATGGTGGGAGCTGTTTCAGGACCAGCAGCTTCAAGACCTGATTCACACTGCTCTCCGGCAAAACTACGACGTTTGGATTGCAGCAGCGCGGATCCTCGAAGCCCAGGCGCAAGTTGGCATCACACGCGCCGACGGGTTGCCCACGATTAATGCCGGAGCTCAGTCTTTCGATCAACGCTCTGCGCGCACAAAATTATTCCATGAGTACGATACAAGCGCTCACCAGGTGGATCTCTCATTGGCTTGGGATCTCGATTTTTGGGGAAAGTATCGCCGCGCCAACGAGTCCGCACGGGCAAGCCTGCTAGCCTCTCAGTGGGCGCGTGAAGCGGTCATCAACACACTGGTGAGCGATGTTGCCGCAGCTTACTTCCAACTTCGTGAACTCGACCTGCAACTTGAAATCTCCCGTCGCACGCTAGCTTCGCGTCAGAACTCGCTACAACTGACTCAGGTGCTCGCAAAAGGTGGCGGCACATCCATGCTCGACGTCCGGCAGGCGGAGCAGTTGGTATTCACTGCCGCCGAAACCATTCCCGATCTCGAGCGCCGCATTGAAAAGCAAGAAAACTTCATAAGCACACTGCTAGGAAATAATCCTGGTCCCATCGCGCGTGGATTAAACTTGACCGATCAGCCGCATTCGCCGGACGTTCCCGCTGGGCTTCCTTCTACGTTGCTGGAGCGGCGGCCCGACATTCGCGAGGCCGAAGCACAATTGATAGCGGCCAACGCGCAAATTGGAGTAGCGAAAGCAGCGTACTTCCCACAAATCACCTTGACCGCGAGCGGCGGATTTCAGAGTTCAGCGCTTACCAGCCTGTTTACGGGTCCTGCTGGGTTGTGGAGCTTCGGAGGATCACTGGTGCAGCCGGTCTTCGCCGGAGGAAGAATTCGCTCCGGCGTGAGGTTATCCGAAGCTCGGCAGCAGGAAACGCTGCTCATCTACGAGCAGACCATCCAGCAAGCTTTTCGTGGCGTTTCTGACGCGCTGGTCGAGTATCGCAAGGACCGGGAATTCCGAGAGCAGCAACAACAGCTGGCACTCTCCGCTCAGGAGGCGGCACATCTTTCTGAGATGCGTTATCGAGGTGGCGCTACCAGCTACCTGGAGGTACTGACCAACGAAACTAATTATTTTGATGCTGAGTTGGGACTCGCTGAGGCTCAGTTGAACGAGCTCTTAGGTCTGGTCAGCATCTATCGAAATCTTGGTGGAGGCTGGCAACAACAATGAGTACCGCGACCCAAAAGCCTGCGGCCTGGACTCAATCGCATTACCGCACGGATCGCCGGCGAACGCGTGGACAAAGCTCTCTCGGCTACCATGAGGTGAGCCGATGATCTTTCTGCGCGAAGGTGGTGCTGCGATCGTTCTCGTAACGCTTACGCTTTCGTTGCAGTGTGCCGGGATGGCCGCGGTGATTGCTTGGGCAAGGCCCAGTTTTGCGCCCGACGTTCTCAGGTTAGGGCCGATCCGTTCCGCCATGCTGATGATGCGATTGATGACTGCGTTCATCTGTTTACACGTATTGGAGATTCTGGTCTGGACTGCCTTTTATCGCTGGCTCTGCTTTCGAGTATGGGAATCTGCCTTTTACTTCTCGGCCGCCAGTTATGCGACCGTCGGCTACGGCGATGTCGTTCTCCCACAGATGTGGCGAACCTTGGGTCCAGTGGAAAGCATCATCGGCGTGCTGATGTGTGGATTGTCGGCGAGCTTCCTGTTCGCCATCGTGAGCAGGCTAATCGACCGTGAGGCTCGGGCGTCAAACAGTCCCACTACACACACGGGACGCAAGGTACTTTGCCAATTCTCGCCGCGTCGCAACTCACCCCACGATTCGCGGTGGGTCAGACCATAAATGATAGAGGACATAGAGGACATGTAAGGAGGAAGTTACTAATGGGCGTAGTTGTAAAAAATCCAATTACTCAATTGACGCAGGCTTCTGCGCTGTTGTGATTGACATTTGATCTCGTCGCCGCTGCTCGAGCCTCTCTCACACGATTTATCCTTGTTTTATGACTCGTCAGAAGAAATCGTGGGTTGATACCAGCTCAGGTAGCTTGCCAAGTGAGTGATAGAGGGCCAGTTCGAGTACCCGATAGATGCGAAAGCCGTAGGATTTTCTCATGGTGACTTTAGCCTTGTTGTTCAGGCCCTCTACGACCCCACTGGAAATCAGCTTTTGAGCCCGGAACTCTCTTTGCCGACCCAAAGCAAACGGGTGACGTCGAGATCGATCTGATAGACCAGTGTCAGATACTTGTGTCCTTTGGAGTATTGGATTTCATCGACGCCGATGGCGTCGATCTGGCCGAGCGTCCGGTGTTCCAGACCCCAGGTGACGACATGTTCGACCGCGTCGAAAACCTTGTCCCAGGATGTGCGAAATGCCTCCGCCGTCTCTTTCCATGACAATCGCCGCGCCCAACGGGCTAGGAAGAGCATGTAGGCTTTGGTCAGTGTGCGTTTGCCGTCGCGCCAGGGAACTTCTTCGACAGCCACAACGCCGCACGGCGGGCGGGTCGGGGCCACGCTCGCTCGAAGTCTAATCGCAGGAATCAGACTGCAGCGATGGACAAGGGAAGCGGGGTTCGAACCCGTGCCCATTAACAAAACGCAAGTTATGATTCTTACAAACGCAGAAATGTCAGAACGTTTTTTCTATTATGGCCCATCAGGCAGGTAGCGCCCAAACCGACCAAAACCAACCCCGCCGTTCCTGGTTCCGGAACACCAACCGGAGGATCAGGGCTAGTTACGATTGGCGGTGCAGTAGTACCGCTGCTCCCACTACCGCTACCCCCACCGGGAAGCGGCAAGAACGAAACGATGGCAGCAGGAACAAAGGGCGGAATGGACGATTCAGGATGCCGAGTAGCAGACGCTGAGGGAAATGCGGGAAGCGGTGCTGAATACGCGGCCAGATAAGGAGTCGATACGAAAGGGCCGAACATTGAAGCGTTAAGTTCTTCGGCCGTCGGCTCGACAAGAGCGTTGGGTTTGCTTGGAAGAGCGGAAACCCGATTTCCGCAACGAGTTCGCGCCATTGCACGCCCATCCGTCAACATCGTCTCGCCCTTCGGCAGCGTCAATTTGTGCTTGGTCCAAAAGACGTCATCTCCAATGCGGTAGGAAACGTACATCGATTGCGGGGCACGTAGAGTCACGCGGCGAACTCTGGCGAGATCAAAGTCGAAATAATGTCGCGCGACCACTGGGTCCCTGGTCACGGCTTGCCGCAACTCCTGCAGCGACTCCGCGCCGCCAGGAATAATTGAATACGCAAAAACCACCCGATGATCTTTTTCGAAGTGTTCGCCAGCGGAAGAAAGGGGCCAAATAGGGGCAGTTGCAACTTCTGGCGTTGTTAGTAATTCCTTTGTACTCCGGTGGGCATTGAGCGAAGCCCAAAATATGATCGGGGTGCAGAGCGTCAGAAAAGCGATGGAAAAAGATAGTCGTCCAGAACTGCGCCCCAAAAAGCTTGCCATCGTAAATTGCCTCATTTTACCCGGCCTTTAACGGCGCTTTTCCACCTTGAAAGACCGGCACTTTCGATGAGGCAATTCTACCGGGGCTGATGTCTGGCTCCTATAGCCTGGCCAGTCCAAACGTCTGTACTAGGGGTCCCATTGAACGAGGTTTATCAGATGGGGATGAGAAGGCCGGTCTCCACGGGATGCGTTACGCTCCCAATGATCGACGTGCTTTTAAGCACAAGAAAAGGAGACCGGCGATGAAGAAGATTAGCACTGTGCAGGCATATGGGAAGGAAATTTTGAAGGAGCAAAAGCTAACGATCGGTGTAGATTATCTGGGAGATCGCTGGTGGTTTTACTGTGTTTTGGAGGACTTACGCACAATGACGCAAACGGCGGCGGAGAAATGTAACGTTTGTCATGCTTATGAACTGAGTTAAAAACCTTGGCGCGCCCCAGAACGAATTGTCGCCCCAGGGCTATGTAGAATGTGAAGGGGGCCAATATGAAAGATGAGATAGCTAAAGAGATCGTCGACGAATTGCGTTTGATTCGGGAAGAACTGCAAAATCTCACGATGGCCGTTAGGTCGAAAGCTAGCAATTCTGAAAACGCCTACGGTGGCAAGTCGCGCAAATCTTATCAGGCGCGTCCTCCGTACCCGCGCGATCCTGGTCACTCGGGAGTGAAGCCACATAGGAACATACGCCCGGGAGAGCCACGCAGCCAGTGGCATCAAAATTTTCCAAAGGATAAGCAATAATACAGGCACGGCGTCGCGTAAATCGGACACGCTGTCGGGGCAAAATCTACTTGTCCAGTAAGCGCGTTTGGCCGTAGCCGCCCGGCGGCGGACGCTTCGCGTGAGGCGAACGGAGCAGTGGTTGCTTGTTGGTTGAGATAAGTTTGGGTCACAAGGAGGCACCCTGTGACCCATCTTCGTAAATTGATGCTGGAGGAACTCCAGCGTCTTAACTACTCTGAAGAAACTATACGCAGTTACATCCACGCCGTCGAAGATTTTTCTCGACCGTTCAACTGTTCCCCGGACTGCTTGGGTCCTCGACACATTCGTGAATATCAGGTCGACCTGTTTCACATACGGAAGTTGTCATCGAGCACGGTGGCGATCCATCTGGCGGCCCTGCGGTTCTTCTACACCAAGAAGCTCAAGAAGGGCTGGAGCATCGCCGACACTCCCTATCCGAAAGGAGCGCATCACCTGCCAGCGATCCTCAGCCAGGAAGAAGTCGCGCAACTCATCGATGCGGCCTCCACTCTTTTCCATCGCACTCTGCTGATAACCCTCTACGCCACCGGTACCAGGAACGCCGAGTTGACGCGACTAAAGTTCAGCGACGTCGACAGCAAGCGCATGGTGATTCACATCCAAGGTGGCAAGGGGCGCAAAGACCGCGACGTGATGCTCAGTCCTAAATTGCTTGAAGAACTTCGTGAGCATTGGCACCGCTTACGCCGAAAACCAAGAGTCTGGCTCTTTCCGGGCAACCACGACCATTGCGCCGATCACCCGATCGATACGAAAACCGTTTGGCATACGTGCCAGCAAGCCGCCCAGCAAGCTGGCATCCAGAAAGGTGTTCATCCTCACACGCTTCGTCACTATGCCGAGTAGAACTGGTATTAGCCCCATTTTGGGCCGTTTTGAGAAATCCGCGCACGGCATAGTTTTTCATCTCTTTGACTGTGCAGTCTGGGAATGGTCGGCATTGAAAGACTGTCGAGCCTGTCTCGTCTGGGTACTACTGACAGAGATAAGCCGTATCAAACCAGGCCGCGGATGCACTCTTATGGCGTCAAGTTCGCAGGAACCTTATGGGGGTGACGCCTGCCAGCTGCCTCAAAGAGCTCGAGCTGGGCCTTCGGACTATGCCGAGTAACCTGTCCGCTAAATCACGGGCACGCTTATTTTGGGCGTCGTTTTGGCGGATTGGTCGAGATTGCCCGGCATAGTTCGGAACTCGGCATAGTCCTCACTGTTTTGCGACCCATCTACTCGAGAATGGTGTTGACCTGCGCACCATTCAAATCCTGTTAGGTCATAACGATCTGAAAGAGACGGCCCGTTACCTGCATCTCTCCCAACGTCACCTGCATGCGGCCGCGAGTCCATTGGATTCACTGCCGCTGAAAGGCGCTTCACCGCAGGAGGAATAGATGGCCCGGCCACCGCTGGAGGTGGCCGATCTGGTCCGCGCCGCGGGAGATGCCTTCATCAAACGAAATCGCCACTGGCTCCGTTGGAAGCACATCAAAGTATTGCTGGCCATTCGCCGGTGTCGTACCGCCGCACTCTGCCAAAAACTCAAAATTCATCTGCACGTTCATTGTGTTGTTCCTGCCGGCGGCCTCTCACTTGATCACACCCGCTGGGTTCGTTCGCGAGACAACTACTTCCTGCCCAAAGAAGTGCTGCGGGAAATCTTTCGCGGCAAGTTTGTCGATGCGCTCGAGCAGGCTTTTCAGAATGGCCAGCTTCGCTTCGAGGGAGATCTGAAACTCCTCGCTCAGCCCAAGATCTTTGCCGCCTGGCTGCGGCCGCTGTTTCGACAACCCTGGGTGGTCTACTTGAAACGTCCCTTCGGTGGCCCCGAATATGTGCTGCACTATCTGGGCCGCTACACTCATCGTGTGGCCATCTCCAACCATCGCCTAGTCTCCCTCAGCGATAGCCAAGTCACTTTTCGCTGGCGTGATTCTGCTCACCACAGCGAACAGAAGTTGCTGCCCTTATCGCTCGATGAATTCTTGTGCCGCTTCTTACTGCATATCCTTCCCAAAGGCTTCGTGCGCATCCGTAACTTCGGCTTCCTGGCCAACCGCAAACGCGCCACGCTCCTACCGCTTTGCTTTCAGTTGTTGGGTTCGGAACAACCGCCGCAAGCCGAACAACACGCCTCTTCCACCGAAGACGGTC
>DATHGV010000146.1:0-2049 GCA_035490135.1 Candidatus Methylomirabilota bacterium | reverse complement strand
GCGACTTGGAAAACGTGTAGTTGAAGTCGAAGAACAGTCCGTGCCAGCTATTGTTGCGCAGCGTCAGGACCAAAGCGTTGTAGTTCGATTTGTCCCGGCTGGCGCGCACAAAGAGGTCGAGCACCTGTGTGTTCGTATATTCCGGCAGTCCGAGCCCCAGCCGGGCAAAGTCCATGCTCAGGAAAAGATTCGAAACGTTATTATTGAGGAATGCTGCTCCATTGCCTGCTACGAGACAAGCCGTGGCGGAAATGTTCGCCCCACCCGCACCGCAACCGGCACCAGACCCTGGCAGCTGATTCTCGAACCAGGGCTGGTTCGCGGGCGTCTGTCCATTTCTCGTCGCTACGGCCACGGCATCAAACGCCTGCGCAAAGGACTGTCCGGAGGCTTTGTCTTTGAACATGTAGGGCGAGGAATTGAAATTGACGCTGTTGGGCAGATGCCGGCCAATGCGTCCGATGTACCCCGCTTCGAAGATCATCTGGCCCGGCAGGCTCCGCTGGATCGTGAAGTCGATCGAGTGGCTGCGGCCCACTTGGAATTGTGGGTCGTTCTGGAAGCTTAGAATTTCGCTCAATCCATTAGCCGGTACAATTGGCGACGGCACAGCAGCGGGAGCTGGCGGAGTCGGAATCGACCCGTCCACGCCAACCCGGAAGCTCGCGAGACCAGGATTCGCTCCCGCTCCGCTCAAGGGGACGCTCGCGTTACACCCCTGGACACTTGCCCCGTTGGCGTTGCAGAGAGGCGTACTGGTGTTTATGGTCTGCGCGAATCCCACTCCGAGCATCGGAATGATCACGCTCTGCACCGTATTCACGCGGTCATACGCTATCCCATAGCCGCCGCGAATGACCGTTTTCCGGTCGCCGAACATGCGCCCGAGGAAACCGCTTCGTAGACTTGGGTTCCATGCCGCCGATACGCGTGGAGCCCAGTCGCCATAGTCCACGCTGAAGACGTCGCTCCTTCCGCTCTTGCCTATAGGGACATACGATAGAGTCGGGTTAAAAATATCGCCACTCAATGCGGCCCGTTGCTTCTGGTTGATGTAATCGAAGCCATTTAGAATCTGGTCGCCGTTGTCATGGTTGGCGATCAAGGTTTGTTGCCCGTGCAGTTCGTGCGGCGTCGTTTGCCACCCGTAGGCCAAGCCATACGTCAACGTGAAAGAGGGCTTAATCCTCCAGGTATCCTGCCCAAAGAAGTTGTAAGAACGTAGCGTGGCATGAGCCACGAGAGTCGTGCCCAGGGGTTGCGGCTGCAAATTGCCGTCGCGAACGGCTAGGATGCCGACGGTATCGATCAGCCCGAGTGACGCGGCGTAGAAACGGTCCCACTTCAGGGCGTCGGACGAAGAGAGTCCCGGCGGCCTGTTCGCGGCTGGAATACTCAGGCTTCCGCTGACGTCCGCGTCGAGCGTGGCCACCAGCGAGTTCAAGGAACCAATCACTTTATCATCGCGGTCATGGATGGTAGGTAGCCAGCGAATGTCTCCGCCGGTCACGATGGTGTGCTTGCCTTTGATCCAGCTCAACGTATCCGCATACTGCTTATTGCTGGCGTAAATCGCCTGGTGGCGCGCTCGCTGCGTGTCAACGTCGACGATCGTGTCTATGAGCCCGGTTGCCCCGAGACCCGGCGCCAAGGCAACCGGGCCAAGCGGGGAGTTCGTACCCGGCAACTTTAGTTGTGCGGCGGATGAGCTGGGACGAATCACTACGAAATCCTGCCGGCTGCGAATCCATCCGGCCCGGAAGCTATTCACCAGGTTGTTGCTGACCTGCCACTCCAGGCCCGAGGTGAATCCATCTCCGCGAAGGTTGGACGCACTGCTGTTGATGGCGGTACCGCTCCGAAAATCAATCTGACCTGAGGCGCTGCCATTCGCGTTCGGCGTCAAATCCCGGTGGTATAAGTAGTGTCCGAAAAATTTAACTTTTTCTGTGAAGTTGTGGTCCAGGCGGAACGCCACGCTATCGTCCTTGAGCGGAGCCGCGACGTTCGTGCGCAAACCAATCGTATTCACGCCGTCAGCGCCAGTGA